>JACSRN010000124.1 GCA_014879735.1 Paracoccaceae bacterium | reverse complement strand
ACCCACCCCGCCGCTTTCCGGGGGGGCGGGCGCCGGTTCGCTGCGGTGGCAGGCAAGTGATGGCAGGCAAGCGGCGACGGGCGTGCAAGCCGGGTCAGCCGCGCGGTGCGAATGCGCCGCCTCTGAATGCGCCGCCGGTGACGATGCGCTGGCGCAGGAGGTGGAGGACGGGTGCAAGTTCGGCTGCCGGATTGCGCAGCCGGGCCGAGGCGGCGGCAAGGCCCGCATCCTCGGCCTGACGGGCGAGGCCGGAGAGGAAGCCGGCAAGCCAGGCGCGTTCGGCAGGCCCCGGCGCGTCGCGCAGGGCGCGTTCGGCCTGGATCAGGTCATCGCGGAGTGCCAGCGGATCGGGGCGGACGGTGCCCGAGGCGGCCGGCGGGCGGTGTCGTGCATCGGGCAGGCAGGACAGGATCAGCGATTGGAAGGTGGCAAGGCCGGCGACGGGTTTCGGCAGGAAGCCCTGTGCGCCCGCGGCGATGGCCTGTGCCTCGGCCTCGGGCGCGCCGCTGGTGGCGAGGAGGACCAGGCCCGGCGACCCCGTCAGGCGGCGGATCAGATCCTCGCCGCGGCCGTCGGGCAGGCCGAGGTCAACGATGGCGACATCGGGCCGGTAGCAGCGCAGGTGCTGGTCGGCGCCGGCCATGTCGCCGGCCCGCCGGAACCGCGCCCCGGATCGCTGGCACATCAGCCGCAACGCATCGCTGGCAAAGCGGCTGTCCTCGACCAGAAGGACGGTCAGGCCTTGCAATGGCAGCGGGCTGTGGAGGTGGCCCGGGCCGAATGCCGCGGGCGAGGGCAGCATTTCCGGGCGTGTGGGCGTGGCGGAACAGGGTTGGGTGGCGCGCGCCATGGCAGGGCCTCGCAAGCGGGTATCAGGCGGGTATCAGGCAGACATCAAGCAGGTATTCTGGGCGGATATTCTGGGCGGGATAGCCTGCGGGCCATCCTGCGCCAGCGGGATAAAGGCGGGGTTAACGGTGCAGACGCCCCTTCGCCGCCCCCCGCCTGCGGCGCGGTATCATGCCCGGGCCCCCTTGCCGAACGCCCGCGTGGCGCCCATAACCGCAACCGAACGTCCAGCCCCGGAGCCCCCATGATCGGCCGTCTGAACCATGTCGCCATTGCTGTCCCCGATCTTGAGGCCGCCGCGGCCCAGTACCGCGACACGCTGGGTGCCCGGGTCGGCGCACCGCAAGACGAGCCCGACCATGGCGTGACGGTGGTCTTCATCGACCTGCCGAACACCAAGATCGAACTGCTTTATCCGCTGGGCGAGAATTCCCCGATCAAGGGATTTCTGGAGAAGAACCCCGCCGGCGGCATCCACCACATCTGTTACGAGGTGGACGACATCCTGGCCGCCCGCGACCGGCTGCGGGCCAAGGGCGCGCGCGTCCTCGGCACCGGAGAGCCGAAGATCGGCGCGCATGGCAAGCCTGTCCTGTTCCTGCATCCGAAGGATTTCAACGGCTGCCTGGTGGAGCTTGAACAGGTATGAATCTGACCGGCGCCATCGTCCTTTACGCGGTCATCTGGTTCATGACCTTCTATATCATCCTGCCGATCCGCATCCGCAGGACGCAGGCCGACGAGGGCAGGATCGTTCCCGGAACCCCGGCCGGCGCCCCGGCCCGCGAGGAAGTGGGCAAGGTCGCGAAGCTGACCACGCTGGTGGCCACGCTGCTCTGGGCCGCGGTGGCGGGTGTCATCCTGTCGGGCTGGATCGGTATCGACGACATGGATATCCTGAACATCATGGGTTCAAACCCGGCGTCGGGCTGACCGGCCGCGGGTCCTGTCCTGTCCGGCCGGGCCTGCCGGCCCTGGCCCCGGGGGGCTAGCTGCCCGCCCGCGCCAGGCGGTGGAACAGTTGCGTGAAGGTCGCGGTGCCGAGCACGGGGACGATCAGGTTCACCAGCGGCAAGGACAGCGGCAGGGCCATCAGGATACCTGCAAGCCAGATGCGGCCGAAGTTGCGGCGGCGCATGGCGCGCACCTCCTCGGGCGGCAGGCGGCGCAGGGCGACCATGGTGAAATATTCCCGGCTGAGCAGATAGCCGTTCACGCCATAGTAAATCGGCACCCAGAACGGCCCGGTCACGGGGAGGAGAAGCAAGAGCCCGATGTTCATCGCCACGATCACCCCGATCATGTTGACGGCGGCGCGCAAGCCCTCGGCCCAGCCCTGCGGCCGTGCCGGAGGAAGCCAGGGATAGTGCCGGTCTTCGACTGCATCGGCCACGTCGTCGAGGAAGAGCCCGCCGAACCCCGCCGCCGCCGGCACCATCAGGAAGAACGACAAGGCCAGCATCGCCCCGAGCGAGACCCAGCCGAACAAGGTGTGCAGCCCCTCGACCGGGCCTATGACCGGCAGTTCCACCAGGTCGGGGGTCAGGGTGGCGATGGCGAGATAGAACAGCGCATAGACCGCGACCAGGAGCGCGGCAGCCAGCAGGATCCCCAAGAGGACCACGCGGCGAAAGCGCGGGTCGCCGATCTGGGCCAGGGCCGCAAAAAAGCTTTGCAGGATCACGCCAGGCCCCATTGCACCACACGGTCCAGCGCCGGGCGCGGCCGGTCGGTCATGGCGGTTCCGGGCGTGGCGATATGGATCAGGCCGGCGACGGTTTCGCCGGCGGTGCAGCCGAAGGCGCGGGCGCGGAACTCGGCATCGTGGACCGGCCAGCCGGTCAGCCAGTTCGCCCCCCAGCCCGCCGCCGTGGCGGTGGCGAGAAGCGCCATGCAGAGCGCGCCGGCCGAGAGAACCTGTTCCTCGAGCGGGATGCGGTCGGTGGCCTTTGGCGCGGAGATCACCGCCACGGCGCAAAGGCCGCGGTCAAAGGCGCCGCGTCCCTTCTCGATCGCCTGGTCGTCGGCGCCGATCTCGCGGCCACGGACCTCGACCAGCTCGGCAAGGCGCGCGAAATCGGGACGGGCAAGCACGATGAGGCGCCAGGGTTCCAGCTTGCCATGGTCGGGCACGCGGAGCGCGATGCGGAGGATCTCCTCCAGGGCGGCCCGATCGGGCACCGGCGGGGTAAAAAGCTTGGCGCTTTGCGACAGGCGCGTGGCGAGGAAATCAAGGACGGCGGGATTGGCAGCAGGCATCGGATTCTCCTGATCGGTGACGACGGACCGTACTGCCATGGCATGGCGGATTCCAGCACCGGCGGCACGGAACGAAGTGCAGCCCGCGGCACGGGACGAAGTGCAACCCGCCGCATGGGCGCCGCGCGGCGTGCCATGCCCGGCGGGCCAAGCCGGCTGGGCTTGGGCAGGACGCCGCTCAGAGACCGTGGACCGCGGCGAGGCGCTCGATCCAGTCGGCGGCGAAGGCATCGAAGGCCGGGCCGGGCTGGCGGCGGGCCAGGGTCTCTGCCAGCGGGTCGGGGGCGCGGATCGGGCTTTGCGCCAGTTCCTCGATCACGGCATGGCCGCAGAACGGGACATGAACCTCGGAATAGCCGCCCTCATGGACCAGGACCAGCCGGCCATCGCAAAGTGCCTCGGCGGCCTCGCGGGCTAGGCGGGTCATCTGGCGAAAGCTCTCGGCGGTCAGCAGCATGCGGCCCAGCGGATCGACGGCCGAGGCATCGAAGCCGCAGGCCACGACGATGGCATCGGGGCGGAAACGGTTCAGGGCGGGCAGGACGATGCGGTGGAAGGCGTGCAGCCAGGCGACATGGCCGCAGCCGGGCGGCAGCGGCAGGTTGAGATTGAACCCCTCGCCCGGGCCGCGGCCGCGGTCTTCGGCCGCGCCGGTGTCGAGCGGATAGTTCCGTTCCTGATGCAGCGAGATGGTCAGGACCGTGGGGTCTTCGTAGAAGATCGCCTCGGTGCCGTTGCCGTGATGCACATCCCAGTCGATCACGGCAATCCGCCGGGCCAGGCCCGCGGCCTGTGCCGCACGAATGGCGATGGCGATGTTGTTCAGCAGGCAGAAGCCGTTCGGCCAGTCGGGCAGGCAATGGTGCCCCGGTGGCCGCGACAGGGCATAGGCGTTGCGCGCCTCGCCCGTCAGCACTGCGCGCAGGGCGGCCGTGGCCAGGCCGGCCGACAGGGCGGCGATCTCGAACCCGCCCTTGCCGAACGGCGTGCGCAGCCCGAGTTCGCCGCCGCCGGCATCGGAGGCGGCCTTGAAGGCGGAAAGATAGCTTTCCGGGTGGACGCGGCGCAGATCCGCGTCGCTGGCCTCTGGGGCAGAGCGGACGGAAAGGGTTTGCAAAAGACCCGTCACTTCCAGCAGGTTGCGCAACCGCCGCTTGGTCTCGGGGCTTTCCGGCAGCCCGCCGCCGGGCTGCACAAGCCCGCCAGTGGGCAGGGTAAAGGCGTAATTGCCGCCGCCATGCCAGAAGCAGCGTTCGTCGGTGAAGAAGGCGGTGGTCATCGGCAGTACTCCCGGCTTGCGGCGAGAGTGGCGGCCGGGCAGTCTGGCGGCAAGAGGAAATGCCATGGATCTGCCCGACCTTTCCGCCCTTGCCAGACCGGGCGCCCAGATTGCCGTGCGCGTGACGCCCAATGCCCGGCGCGAGGCGGTGGCACCGGGGTCGCCGATCCGCATTGCGGTGACGGTGGTGCCCGAGGATGGCAAGGCCACGGCCGCGGCGCAGGTCTTGCTGGCCCGCGCGCTGGGCGTGGCCAGAACCCGGCTGGTTCTGGTGCGGGGCGCAAGATCTCGCGACAAGGTGTTCCGGCTGGACTAGGGCTGGGGTTCGATTGGTCCGCCATGTTGCAGTGCTGCGGTTGCCGCAATCAGCACCGCAGACGGGAGCACGGCCGACGCGGTGTGCCGGCGCGCTTGTGCCTGCGGGTTGCGACGGGTCGGAGGCCCTTGAGGCGGCAGAACGTCGGCTTGGTGACGGTTCGGGCCGGGCAGATTGTTCGGCCCCAGGGCTGGCAGGGCTATGGGGTCTTGCGGGTCGGGTCTGGCGGGATCCCGGCGCCGCCGCCGCGTTTGGCAAGCCAGTCCAGAGGCTTGCCGGTCGTCGTGGGTCCGGCCGGCGATCAGGCGTTGCGGGCGGCGGCGCAGAACCTCTCCAGGATCTGCCGGATCATGTGGCTGCGCCGGGGGCCGGGGCTGGGCGTCAGCGGCGCCGGTCGTCGGTCAGGGTGTGAACCATGGTCGTTCCTCCGCCGCGTGATCATCCGATCGCATTGGCATGGTTCCCCTTTTGTACCTGCTGCCGAACACTGCGCCTTGAGCTGGATGCTGTCGGCGGCTGTTGCCCCCACCCAGCCGCCCGACCCGGTCAGGGCGGGGAAGACATCCCCGACCCCTGTTTCGGCCGGCGATCGCTGCGGCTGAGGACCGTTGGGCAGGGCGGTATTCGGCAGGACGGCCGCGCCATCCCGCGCAAGTCAGCAGCAGGGGGAGGATCCCCGCGATCCCCCGCCGATCATTCACCCGATGCACCCCGACCCGATGCACTCTCCGCCCCCTGCGCCCCCGATGCCCCTTGGACAGATGCGGTTCGATCCGCGTCCATTCCCATCGCTCAGTTGATGCAGACCAGATCCCATGACCACCTCCTGCCAGAGGCCGGAGGTGAAGCGCTCAAATGCACAAACGGGGCTCCGCTGATTGAGGACAAGCCCTGGTCGCGCGTGTCTGCTGCCGCCTCAAGGCCTGGCGACACATCGTCCCCAGACAGGACAAGCCCGCCCGCAACGTCCTCGCCGCCGCCGCCTCGTCGCGACCCTCACCCGTTGGGGCAATTGAATCCGGGCGCTGGCCGATGGGATTGGCGCGACGGAAGCGCTGCCTCCCGGCGTGAGAGTGGCAGGAACGCGCCCGAACCAGGATCATGCCATGTCTCGCCTGCTGTCCCGCTATGCTACGCCCCTGACGACGGGGCTTTTCCTTGTCTCGCTGATTTCGGGGATTGCGCTGTTCCTCCACATCGGGCCGCCGGGCTTTCACGGCATGCACGAATGGCTGAGCCTGCTGCTGATCCTGCCTTTCGTGCTGCATCTGTGGCGGAACTGGCGGCCGATGTCCGCCTATCTGCGGCATCTGCCGATGGCACTGTCGCTGGCGCTGGCAACTGCAGCGGCGGGCCTGTTCCTCCTGCCTGGACAAGGCGGCGGTAGCGGCGGGCCGCCGGTGATGCAACTGGGCCAGAAGGTGCTGCAGGCCACGCCCGCGGAACTGGCCGCGGCGCTGGACACCACGCCCGAGGCCCTGGTTGCCGGCCTGCGGGCCGGGGGGTTCGCCGCCGCCGCGGCCGATCTGAGTCTGGCCGATACTGCCCGTGCAGCGGGCACCGACGACAATGTGGTGATTGCGGCCCTGCTGGCACCGGCGGGCTAGGACCGGCCGGACCGATCCGGTCCGCGGGCCTGCCGTGGAATTCCTGGCCGGAGCCAGGGCCGCCGCCCGCTCAATCCTTGTGCTGGTTCAGCCGGTAGCTGCCCTCCGGCAGGTTCAGCGCTGCGGCCAGATCGGCCAGCTGCGCCATCGAGAGGGTCAGCGCAACTGTCATTTCGCCCTCGGGGTCGGTCTGCTCCAGCGTCACGCAATCGTCGAAGGCGGTGATGGTGATGTCGCCCATCAGCGGCAGGCCATCGCCCTCGTCGATGAGGGTGATCACGGTCGAATCGAATTCGTGCTCGATGGTGAACATGGGCCGAGGCTAGCCGGGGCGCGGCGCTGCGGCAACGGATTCGGCGCCCGCGACGGGCGGGAGGTGACAGGTCGCCGATGCGGGGTTTCGGCCGGCGCCAAAGCTGCTAGGAAGGGCGGAATCTCTCGCCATCCTTCGCCGCGGCGTTCCGTCCCGCCCTCCGCCCTTTCCCGACTTCCTTCTTGCTTCCGGCCCGCTCCATGCGCCTTCGTCCCGTCGCCCTGCCGATCGCCGCCCTTCTTTCCCTGGCCGG
Source organism: Paracoccaceae bacterium (assembly GCA_014879735.1). GTDB lineage: Bacteria > Pseudomonadota > Alphaproteobacteria > Rhodobacterales > Rhodobacteraceae > Pseudogemmobacter. The sequence goes on along the minus strand of JACSRN010000124.1, from coordinate 26,656 downwards.
CTGCGTCACATCGCTGCCCGGCGCCAGCTCGATGCCCGTGGTGCCCGCCGATCCGGCGGTGGCGATGCTGGCTGCGGTTGCCGCGCGGGTGGAGCCGGTGGCCGAACAGGCATGCCGGGCCGAGGGCGTGGCATGGAACTGCAATTTCACCATTGCGCTGGCCGATGACCCGGAGCTTCCGGCCAATGCCTTCCAGACGGTCGACAGCTTCGGCCGGCCGCTGATCGTGGTCACGATGGGCCTGCTGAATCTGGCGCGGAATGCCGACGAGATGGCCTTCGTCCTGGGTCACGAGGCAGCGCATCATGTGGTCGGCCACATTCCGCGCCGGCGCGAACAGGCGATCGGCGGCGCGGTGGTGGCGGGCGCCATCGCCCGGGCCTCGGGGTTGAGCGAGGCGGATGTCGCGGCGGCACAGGGCATGGGCGCCGAGATCGCGGCCCGGCAGTATTCGCGCGAATTCGAACTGGAGGCCGATGCACTGGGCGCCTGGATCGCCTGGGCGGCCGGCTATGATCCGGTGCATGGCGCGGGCATTTTCCGCCGCCTGCCCGATCCCGGCACAGAGGGGGCAGCCAGCCACCCCAGCATGGCGCAGCGCCTGGCGACCGTGCGCGCCGCGGTGGCCGAGGCCGAGGCCTCCGCGCCGCGTCCGCCGTTCTGATTCCGGCGCGCCGGCGGCTTGATTTGGATCATGGTGCGTGCGGCCGGTGATGGGCAGGATGCGTCATCCTGTCCGCCGAGGGAGATTGCGCATGTTCGGATACCCCGAGTCTCCCGTCGTCTGGTGGCAGACCCGCGGCATGGCCCGGCTTGCTGGCGTAAGCCTGTCGGGCGCGGTCTTCGATGGCTGGCTGACCCGCACCGAACTGGGCGAGATCGTCACCCGCTGCGAAGGCTGTCAGGCCCGGCGGCGCTGCGAGGCCTGGTTGGCTGAACCGCGTCCCGAGGGCGGCGTGGCCGGCTTTTGCCCCAACAGGCCGGTGATCGAGGCACTGGCGGCCGATTGACGGGCGCGGCCCGGCAGCGGGATGCGCCACGGGCCATTGACCTGCATCCGAACCCGCGCCAGAAGGCGGCATGCTGCAGATCCCCGATGTCCTGCGCGACCGCGGTTCGCGCTATGCCGTCTCGGGCGGGCCGGTTCAGGGCCGCGCCGGGGTGCAGGCTTTCCTGACCGCGCTGAAGCGCGAGAAGAAATTCGCCAAGGCCACCCACAACAGCTGGGCCGCGATCCTGTCCGACGCGGGCCCGGTCCGCAACGACGATGGGGAAAGCGGTGCCGCGGCGATCATCCTGCGGATGCTGGAGCGCGAGGGGCTGACCGATACCGTGGTGGTTGTCACCCGCTGGTATGGCGGGGTGCATCTTGGCGGCGACCGCTTCGCCCATGTCGCGACCTGCGTGCGCAGCTGGCTCGACGCGCGGCGGGCGGCCGGATAGGGTCGCTTCGGGGAACGAGGGAGGACAGGGAGAATGCAGTTTCTCCGGGCCGAAGCGCGGCGCTTTGCGATGACCTGTGTCTGGTCCTGGCAGGGCTGGACCGCCGCCTGGGCCAGCGAAAAGACGCTGCGACAATGGACGCTGGTCAACATCGCCTCGGCGGCGCTGGCCTTCGCGCTGGATCTGACCCCGGCGGAACGCGCGCTGATCCTGGCGCTGGGGCTGCTGGTGCTGGCGGCCGAACTGCTGAACACCGCGATCGAGACCGTGGTGAACCACATCACGGGAGAGATCCATCCGCTGGCCAAGAAGGCCAAGGATTGTGGCAGCGCGGGGGTGGCGCTGGCCGCGCTGGCGGGCGGCGTGGCCTGGCTGGTCGTGCTGGCGGGCTGACCGGGCCGGAGTGCTGACGGACGGCGGAGCGGGAAACCTGCCTGCGGCAGGGAACCGGGCCGCCGCTGCCGCGTTTGCCCCAATTCACCCGTGACCGAAGGAGAATGGGATGGAACAGCACGGCCAGATCGTCGCCGGCCCCCGCGTCGGTACAAACCTGGTGTCCAGCGCCGATGTGAATGGCGCACTGGTCTTCAGCCCCGAGGGCGAGCAACTGGGCCGCATCGGCCATCTGATGATCGACCGGATCACCGGCCGCATCGTATATGCGGTGATGAACTTTGGCGGCTTTCTCGGCCTTGGCGCCAACGAGCACCCGATCCCCTGGCAGAAGCTGCGCTATGACGAGGCAGCCGCGGGCTATGTGACCGATATCACCCGTTCGCAGCTTGAGAACGCGCCGCCGCCGCCCCAGGACTGGATGCGCAACCGCGATTACGAGAGCCTGGCCTTCCGCCACTATGGCATCGCGCCCTACTGGCTTTAGCGCCAGGACCGGCGCGCCGGTCGCGGATGGTGCCAGAGGCGCGGGATCGGGCCGTGGGGATCAGACGCGCCGGCCCCAGAGGTCGTATTCGCCGGCCTCGTCGACCTCGACGGTAAGGATGTCGCCGGGGACGAGGGTCTCGAAGTCCGAATCGAGAAAAAGGTTGCCGTCGATTTCCGGCGCATCGGCCATGCTGCGGCAGGTGGCGCCCTCGGCGTCGACCTCGTCGACGATGACCTCGATCCGCCGCCCGACCTTGGCGGCCAGCTTCGCCGCCGATATCGCCTGCGCCTTTTCCATGAAGCGTGCGTAGCGTTCCGCCTTCACCGCCTCGGGCACATGATCGGGCAGCGCATTCGATCGCGCGCCGGCGACATTTTCGTACTGGAAGCAGCCGACACGGTCGAGCTGCGCCTCGTCCAGCCAGTCGAGCAGGGTCTGGAATTCGGTCTCCGTCTCGCCGGGATAGCCGACGATGAAGGTCGAGCGCAGGACGATATCGGGGCAGTCGCGGCGCCAGGCAGCGATTTCGTCCAGCGTGCGCGCTGCGGCGGCGGGGCGGGCCATGCGCCGCAGCACATCGGGGTGGGCGTGCTGGAACGGGATGTCGAGATAGGGCAGGATCCGCCCCTCGGCCATCAGCGGCACCAGATCGCGGACATGCGGATAGGGATAGACATAGTGCATCCTGACCCAGACGCCGAGCGACCCGAGGTCGCGTGCCAGCGGCAGGATGGGAAATTTATCGTCGCGGCCCTTCCAGTCGGTACCATAGGCCGAAGTGTCCTGGCTGATGACCAGAAGCTCCCTCACCCCCGCCTCGACCAGCTTTTCCGCCTCGCGCAGCACGGCGCGCGCAGGGCGGCTGACCAGGCGTCCGCGCATGTCCGGGATGATGCAGAACCGGCACTTGTGGTCGCAGCCTTCAGAGATCTTCAGATAGCTGTAGTGCCGCGGCGTCAGCTTGATGCCCTGGGCCGGGATCAGGTCGACAAAGGGATCGGGCGAGGGCGGCACGCTGCGGTGGACGGCGTCGAGCACGGCTTCGTATTGCTGCGGGCCAGTGACGGCGAGGACCTTGGGATGGGCGCCGGTGATGTAGCCCGGTTCGGCGCCCAGGCAGCCGGTGACGATGACCCGGCCATTCTCGCGCAGCGCCTCGCCGATGGCATCAAGGCTTTCCGCCTTGGCGCTGTCGAGAAAGCCGCAGGTGTTGACGATAACGGCATCGGCGCCCTTGTAGTCCGGGCTGATGGCATAGCCCTCGGCGCGCAGCCGGGTCAGGATGCGTTCGCTGTCGACCAGCGCCTTGGGACAGCCGAGCGAGACCATGCCGATGGTCGGCTGGCCTTCGCGCTGCTCGTCTGGGATGGTGGCGCGGGCAAGATCGGGGCGGAGGAGCGGCGGGTTCTGCGACATGGCCGCCGATATAGCCACTCGCGCCGGGCGAGGGTAGGGGGATGTGCGGCAAGCGGTTCGCCCCGCGGCACGGTCAGGAAGCCGGCGAAACCGGGAAAGCCCGGAAAATCGGTATTGCCGGAAAAATCGGACTCCCGCATCCTTGCGCGGCGCCGGTCTCGGCACCGACCACCGGCAAGGGAGGGCGATCATGCGACTGCAATTTCTGGTGGCTTTGGGCGGGTTGATCTTTGCCGCAGCCCCTGTCACCGCCGATGCCGTCATGGGCGGCACGGGCATCTGGAAACACGACAGCCGGGAGGCTTGGCTCATTTATCTCGATTGGTATTACATTTCCAATTCAGACGGGGCAGAACGCCCCTCCATCGCCCTTTATGACAAGGATTCGGGCGATGGCGCCAACGTCGGTGCGGTTCAGGCGGAGTTCATCGTCATCAACGAACGGTACCGCCAGCGGATCACCCTGGACGGATGCGACATCGATGTCGAAGGAGGCAATCCCCAGATCACGGTCAGCGTCGGCGAGGGGATCGCCTGCGACCCCTATCGGGCGCTGCAGGGCAATTATTCCGTCAGTTGGACGCCGCCGGAATAGAATGCCGGGCCCCTCGGCAACATGATGCCCGCAGCGCATGGTTTCGCAAGCGGCGGCTTGCCGAGACCGGCCCCGCCCCCCTAGGCTCGGTTCCAAACGAGAAACGGTTCGAGGCAGACGATGCGGTGGATTTTGCGGATTGTTGTCGTGCTGGTGGCCCTGGTGGCAGTGGTTGCCGGCGGGGTGGCGCTGATCCCGGCGGAACGGATCGCCGCGATGGCGACGGCACAGTTCCAGCGGTTGACCGGGCGGGAGTTGCGGATCGAGGGCGGTGTCTCGCCGCGGTTCTGGCCGGTCCTGGGCGTGGCAACCGGGCCGGTTTCCATTGCCAATGCCGAATGGTCGGACGAGGATGGCCCGATGTTCGCGGCCGACCGGCTGGTGATCGAGATCAATGCCTCAGCCCTGCTTGGCGGCGATATCCGCATTCTCGGGCTTTCGGCCGAGCGGCCGCGCATCCTGCTGGAACGGGCGAAGAACGGGCAGGAGAACTGGGTCTTCGGCGGCGGCGGCGAAGGGGACTCTGCCGGAGAGGTCAGCGCCGCGACGCCCGGCGTGGGCCGCGCCTATACGCTGGAAAAGGGGGCGATCCGCGGCGGCACGATCCGCTTCGTCGACCATGCGGCCGGCCGGGACGTGACGCTGGACGATGTCGATCTTGACCTGGCGATTCCGGATTTCTCGGGGCCGTTCACGCTGAAGGCCTCGGCGGTGACGGCTGGGCAAAAGGCCGGAATCGTGGCGGAAATCGGCGTGTTTTCGGCCTTTACCGAAGGGCGCGTGGTGCCGGTGACGCTCTCGGCCACCGCCGGCGGGTCACGCCTTGCCTTCGACGGGCGCGCCGGCTGGCAGCCGCTGGTAGCCGAAGGGACGCTGGAGGCCGATCTTGCCGATCTGGCTGCGGTGTCGGCGCTGGCGGGAACGGCGGCGCCCGAATTGCCGCAAGGCTTCGGCCGCGACCGGCTGGCGGTCACTGGCAGCTTCACGCTGGACGAGGCTGGCGTGGCCTATCTGCGCGGCGCCATGATCGAGGCCGATGGCAACCGGCTGAGCGGCGATCTGGATCTGGCGCCGGGCAAGGACCGGCCGAAGCTTTCGGCCAGCCTGCGTTCCCCCGCGCTGGCTTTCTCGACCGGGACGGCCGCGCCGGCAGCTTCGGGCGGCGGCGGCGGCTCGGCGCCGGTGGCCGAAACCGGCTGGCCCAAGGCAGAGATCGATGTGTCAGGCCTTGGCGCGATGGATGCGGCGGTGGCGCTGGTTGCGGGGTCGGTCGATCTGGGTGGCCTCAAGCTGGGCGAGACGCGGATGGTCGTGACGCTGGACCGCGCCCGCGCAGTCTTCGACCTGGCCAAGGTGACGGCCTATGGCGGCGAGATCGCGGGCCAGTTCGTGGCGAACGGGCGGGGCGGCCTGTCGGTCGGCGGCGATCTGATGTTTGCGAACCTGCAGATGCAGGATCTGCTGTCCGACCTGATCGGCTGGGACCGGCTGATCGGCCAGGGCAACCTGAACGTGAAGTTTCTGGGCATCGGCAATTCGGTCGACGCGATCATGAAAAGCCTCAAGGGCGAGGGACGGCTGGCGCTGGGCAAGGGCGAAGTGCGCGGGCTGGATGTGGCGGGGATGTTGCGGACGCTGGACACCTCCTATGTGGGCGAGGGGCAGAAGACGATCTTCGACGGCGTGTCGGGCAGTTTCTCGATGGCCGACGGCGTGTTGTCGAATGGCGATCTGAAGCTGCAGGCGCCCTATCTGGTGGCAACCGGGGCCGGTACGGTCGGGTTGGGCGCGCGCAATCTGGACTACAGCATCCGGCCCGTGGCCTTTCCGGGCGAGGACGGGACGGGGGGCGTGATGGTGCCACTGCGGATCACTGGGGCCTGGGCCGATCCGACTTTCCACCTCGATCTGGAAAGCATCGCGCGCGAGAAGATGGAGGCCGAGGCGAAGGCGACCGAGGCCAGGGCCAAGGCCGAACTGGAGAAAAAGCTGCAGGAGGAACTGGGGATCGAGCGCGCCGATGGCGAGAGCCTGGAGGATGCCGCGAAACGCCGGGCGCAGGAGGCGCTGGAAAAGGAAGCGGGCAAACTGCTGGAAGGGCTGCTGGGCGGAAACTGAACCACCCGGCATGCACCGCCGGCGCCTGTCGCCCGCGCTTTGCCAGGCCGCACCGGGGCGGCCCCGGCCGCCTGTGCGCGCGGTCTGCCTGTCCGTACGGTCTGACGGCCGGCCGCCGGGCATGTGCCGGTCCGGCCAGGGGCGCCGCGGGGCGCGCCGTTGCGCGGCCCGTCGGGAGGGACCAGCGGAATGGCGAAAAACCACCGGCATGGCGCGCGCCATCATTCGCCCGAGATCCGTCGCGCACGGGCGTCATGTGCCGCAGACCGCATGCGCCGCCAGCCGCATGTGTTGCAGGCCGCATGTGTCGCGGGCCGTCCTGGCCCCGGCGCTGCATCGGCGCGAGTGCGGCCTCTGGCTCTTCCCGCGGGCATTCGCTAGCCTGACCGCAGGACTGCGCGGATGGCAGGACGGCGGGGAGGGCAGGCCATGGGGCTGATCGACGAGTTGCGCGGCATTCTGGGTGAAGCCCATGTCCTGACCGGGGCCGAGACGGCGCGGCATGCCCGCGATTGGATGGGCAAGTACGAGGGCGCGCCGCTGGCCGTGGCGCGGCCGGCCGATACCGCCGGGGTTGCGGCGGCGGTGCGGGCCGCGGCGGCCCATGGCGTGCCGGTTGTTCCCGTTTCGGGCAATACCGGGCTGGTCGGCGGCACCATGACCACGGGCGGGCTGATGATCAGCCTGGAACGGATGAACCGCATCCGGGAAATCCGCCGCGACGCCCGGCTGGTCCTTGTCGAGGCCGGCGTCGTCCTGCAGCGCATCCATGAGGCGGTGGAGCCCGAAGGCCTGTACTTTCCGCTGTGGTTCGGCGCTCGTGGCTCGGCCATGATTGGCGGGGTGCTGTCGACCAATGCCGGCGGCTCGAACGTGCTGCGCTATGGCTCGACGCGGGGGCTGTGCCTCGGGCTTGAGGTGGTGCTGGCCGATGGCCGGGTGCTGAACCTGATGAGCGAACTGCACAAGGACAATTCCGGCTATGATCTGAAGCAGTTGTTCATCGGCGCCGAAGGGACGCTGGGCATCATCACCGCCGCGGTGATGAAGCTGGTGCCGAAGCCGCGCGCCTATGCCACGGCGACGGTGGCCGCGCGCTCGCTGACCGAGGCGCTGCCGCTGCTGAACCGGCTGCAGGAAGCGACGGGCGGCCGGGTCGAAGGCTTCGAATTCATGCCCGCCGCCTATTCACGCCGGCTGGCAGAGGTGCGGCCCGATCTGGGGCTGGCCTTCGACGCCATCCCCGAGGTGACGCTGCTGGTCGAGGCGGCGACGACCGTGCCAGAAGAGGCGGCGCCGCGGCTGGACGGCTCGGTTCCGCTGGTGGCGACGCTGGAGCGGGTGCTGGTGGGCATGCTGGACGAGGGGCTGATCCAGGATGCCGTAGTGGCGCAGAACGAGTCGCAGCGCCTGCGGATGTGGGCGCGGCGCGAGGCTGCGGCCGAGATCGGTGTCGGCCTGAGCCCGGTGGTCGACACCGACGTCTGCCTGCCGCTTGACCGGGTGGAACCCTTCCTGCAGGAGGCGGCAGCCCGGCTGACCCGGCTCGACCCCGGGCATTCCACGCAGACGGTGGGCCATCTGGGCGATGGAAACCTGCATTTCACCATATTCCCCAGCCGCGATGACGCCGGCCTGAAGGATGCCGTCATGGAGACGGTCGAGGATGTGGTGCAGGAACTCGGCGGCAGTTTCAGCGCCGAGCACGGGATCGGGCTGTCGAAACTGTCGTCCATGCGGCGCCGGAAGGATCCGGTGGCGCTGGATGTGATGCGGGCGGTCAAGTCCGCGCTGGATCCGGCAGGGCTGATGAACCCCGGCAAGGTGATTCCCGCCGCCGGATAGAACGCCGCGGAAAGCGCTGGATTGTCCGCCATGGCCGGCGGCCGGCGTCCCTGGTACGGCCTTGGCACGGCAGCGAGCGGAGAGGCCGCTGGCCGCGCCGGCCGCCACGCCGGCCTCAGTCAGGCCGAAGGAAGAAGGCCCCCAGGAAGAAGGCCCCCGGGGAAGCAAGAGGCAAGGAGAGCAGCACCGGCAGACATCCGGCGCTGCTGTCTGTTGTGGTGAAGGCGTGATCGCCGCATGGCCCGGCCGGGGTGGCGGGTCAGTCCCCCACCGCCCGGGTCTTGACCTCGATCTGCAGCACCATCGGCGCGGGACCGGCATCCGCGCCGGTATCGGCCAGCGGCACGGCACTGCGGGTGGTTTCGCCGAAGCCCGCGTCCTCGAGCGCCTGGTCAAAACCGTCGCCGACCGCCCGCATCGTGTCCAGCGCGTCCTGCGCCAGATAGGACAGGTCTTCGACCTGGCTGTGCTTTTTCGCCGGGGTGACGACCACGATCATGCGTTCCTCGCCCAGTTCCTCGTCGCCGATGGCAAAGAGCGGCTTTTTCAACTCGTCGCCCGGCTGCAGGCGGCCCGAGAACCAGTGGGTGATCGAATAGTCGGCCCCGATGTAGAGGACGTTCACATCCACCGCGATGTCCATGTTGTTGCGGGCCAGCACATGCACCTCGTCATCGGGCAGAAGGGTGGGCACTGGCGTGGGCGGCAGGGCGCGCAGCTTCGGCTCGTCGGCATTGCGGGTCTGCATTTCGATCTCGACGTCCAGATCGCCGGTGCCGACTGCATTGCCCACCTTCATCAGGTTCAGCGCCTTGGACATGCGCTGCAACGTGTCGACCAGGGTCAACGCCACCTGATCGGCGCTCTTGTCGGCGGTGCCGACCGAGGGCGTGGTGGCCGGATCCTCGATCAGGCCGGTGCCCGGCAGGACCCAGATCGCATCGGGGCGGCTGCTGTCGGGCAGGACGGCCAGCGTCAGGTCCGCCTCCTGCCCGGCCTGCACGAAATTCAGCCGCGGCCCCGCGGCCTCCTGCAGCGCGCCAAGCGCCGAAAGCAGCATGTCGGCGGGTGCACTGCCCGCGGGCGGCAGGGCCACGGTCAGACCATAGTCGACCGCGGAATCGAGCTTGCGCAGGTAAAGCCCCTTCGGCAGTTCGGCAGGCAGCACCTTGTCGGCCTCTGCCACCGGCTCCGCCGTGGCGGTGAATGTGTCGATGCGGGTGATCTTCGCATAGCCGATGGCCGCGTCCGTGGCCCCGGCGGCGGTCGGCATGACCGCCAGTTCGTCGCCCAGCGACAGCCCGTGCAGCGTGCCCGCCGGGATGGTGAAGCTGGTGCCGTCGACCTCTGCCTGCCATTGCGACACGCGCTCGCCGGGGGCGGCGTCGAAGACGGTCCGGTCGAGATCGCCCTCGAACAGCGGCGTCGCCTTGGCCAGGTTCTTCACCGAATACTTGCGCAGCAATTCCTGCGCGACCTGTCCATAGGTGGCATTGGGATATTCGGCCAGCGTCTCGAACAGCGTATAGGTGAAGACGCCCTGCGGCTTTCGCTGCGGATCGCCCTTGGGCAGTTTCTTCTCCGGCGTCACCTCGTTGGTCTGGGCGGCATAGAAGGCGACGATGCTGCCCATGCCGGGCGCATCGGCGGCGCTGGCTTCGTCGGCCTGATCCATCGGCGCCTCGGGCGTGGCGCGGGGATCCTCGCCCACCCCTCGGGTGACGACATCCGACATCGCCTCGACATCGGGCACGCCAAGGGCCGAGGGGTCGAGTTGGCGAACCCTCACATCATCGTCGTCGGTCTCGACCGCGCGGGTGGCGGTCCCGGAATGGCAACTGTCGAAGACCACCCAGACATCGGCGCCCTTCGCCCGAATGGCGTCGATCATCTGGCCGATCTCGTCGTCGACCAGCGCATTCTCGACCTGGCCGACCTTGTCGCTCCATTTGCCGATGTCGACCGGCAGGAACAATTCGTCCAGCCCGTCAAGCTCGGTATCGGGATCGGCCGCCGGCGCCTGCGTGCCATGGCCCGAGAAATGCAGATAGACGAAATCGCCCGGCTCGACCGTTGCGGCCAGATCGGCAAAGGCCTTGCGGATATTGTCCAGCGTGGCGCGGTCATGGCCGGGGGCATCCGCCAGCACGGTGACATTGTCGTCCGCGAAGGGGACCGGCGCCTCGGTCTTGAGGAAGGTCTCAACCAGGACTGCGTCGTTTCCCGGCCCGTTCAGCCACCATTTCTCGTCGAGGTTGTCGTATTTCGACGCGGCGATCAGCAGGGCATGGTTCTCGCGCGCCAGCGCGGGCAGGGCAAACAGGCAGAGGGCGGAGGTCAGCAGGAGTGTCCGGAGCATCGTTCGGTCCTCAGTTGGTGATCAGGAAATACTCGGTTGCGGCGGCGCCGCGGTTTTCCACCGTGACGGTAAAGATCGCATCCTGGCGCGGCGTCCAGTTGCAATAGGCAATGTTCGAGGGGTCGGTGTCGGTGCAGATCAGCCGGCCCGCCTCGTCGTGGACATAGAGGTCGAGGTTGGTGCCGGCCGCCCCTTCGACATAGACATCGGCGACCTCGCCACCCTTGAATTCGTAATCCAGCGTATCGGGGCCAAGGCCGGGCGCGATGCGGGCGATCACATAGGCAGGGCCGACGCGCACGCCCTTGTCGCGCTCGGCCTCGGCATCGCCGACCAGCGCCAGAAGGGTGGGATCGTCGCCGGCCAGCTGCCGGGCCGTGGTCAGCATTTCCTGCCAGGTCAGCAGCGTGACGGATCCGCCATCGGCCGTGTGGTCGGGCAGGCCGGCCTCGCGGCGCAACCGGGCCGCGGTCAGGACCAGCAGCGCGTCGCCCTGGGTCAGGCCGAGGTGGTAGAGCCCGGCCGCCAACGCGGCCCGGCCCAGGGCCGGGGCTGCGGCACCCTGCGCTGTCGCGGTTTGCGCGATCAGCGCAAGGCAGAGGGCGAGGGCGGCGGTTCTGGGCATCGTCTCGTTCTTGCTGTGCGGCAGCCACCGGGGCGCGGCGCGCGGGTTCATCGGTCGAACAGAGGATGCGATCCGTACATCCATCTGTAAATCCACAATTCCTTCATGACCGGATTTGTCATGTGACCCCGGACGGGCAGGCGCGTAGCTTCCCGGACCATGGGGCAGTTACCCAAGGAACAGGACAAGATGCTTTCGATCAAGACCGGAGTCCGCGCCATGGGCGTGCGATTGGTGCCGATGGTTGTGACGTGTTTTCTGGTTGCGGCGGGGGCAGTTGTTGCCGCGCCGGCCGGGGCAGGGGATGCGCCGCTGGAATCGGCAATGGATGCCGTGCTGGTGGTGCGGTCGGACGATGCCGAGGAGCGCTTTCTCGGCTCGGCCTTCCTTTGGGGCGACGAGGCGGTGGTGGCCGTCACCAACGCCCATGTGGTGGGGGACGCCGAGGAGGTGGTCCTGGTCGACCGGCACGGCGAGGCCGTCGTCGGATCGGTGATCGCCAGGGATGAGACGCGGGATGTGGCGGTGATCTCGCTTCCCCCGCGCGAGGATGGTCAACCCCGCCGGGGCCTTGCGCCCGCGGCGGTCCCTGCCGGGCTTGGCGACGAGGTCTATGCGCTGGGGGCCCCCCTCGGGATCGAGTTCACACTTACCGAGGGACGGATCTCGGCCACGGCCCGGCAGGTCGAAATCACGGTGCCGCTGAAGATGGTGCAGCATGATGCTGCGGTGAACCCGGGCTCTTCCGGCGGGCCGCTGGTCGATGCCGAGGGCCGGCTTCTGGGCATGAACAGCCAGATCGCGGATGGCAGCCGGATGTTCGTCGGCATTGCCTATGCCATAGCGACCCCGGATCTGGACCGCATCGTGCAGGGCCTGATCGACGAGACGCTGGCACCGCTGCCCAAGCTCGGGCTGACGGCGCGACCCGTCGACCGCAAGGTGGCCGCGGCGCTGGGCGTGCCGACGACCGGGTTGCTGGTCGATGCCACGACCCGCGGCGGGCTTGCGGCGGCATCCGGCCTGCTGCCGGGCGACGTCATTCTGGCCGTCGACGGCCAGGCGCTGGCGAACCCCGGCGATTTCGCCTTTGCCATCGAGACCGCGCAGCCCGACGGTGTGGCAACCCTTGGCGTGCGTCGCGGCACCGAGGATCTGACGCTGGCACTGGCCTTCGAAACCGCGGACGAGGCACCCTCGATCGGGCTGAAGGTGCGTGAACTGCCCGCCTCGATGGGCACGCCGGCCCGGGTTGCCAGCTATCGCCTCGGTGCGCTGGGCGTGGTGCTGGGCGCGGACGGCGTCGTGAAGGATGTCACCCAGAATTCGCCGGCGCTGTTTGCCGGGCTTGCCAAGGGCGACCGCATCCTGTCGGTCAATGGCGCAGAGATGGACGCGGCGGCGCTTGCGGCGCTGGAGATCACCGAGCCGGCGCTGATCCTGGTCGCGGCGCCCGGCGGGCAGACCCGGCATATCTATCTCGACCCCTGGGGGGCATCCGAACCCGGTGTCCGGCCGGTCGGCGGCGCGAATGTGCTTGACCCGGCGGTCGTGGTGTTCTGAACCTGATTGCAGGAGGGTGCCATGACCGACCGTATCCTGATCGTCGAGGACGATGCAGAAATCGCCGCCGCCGTGACCCGCGAAGTCGAGGCCCTGGGCTGTGCTTCCGTTCACCGCGACACGCTGGAGAGCGGGATCGCCGAGGCCGCCGCGGGCGACTACCGGGTCATCGTCCTTGACCGGATGCTGCCCGGGGGCGATGGGGTGGAAGGCATGGCGCGCATCCGCGCCGGCGGCAGCCGGGCGTTGATCCTGATCCTCTCGGCACTGGGGCGCGCGGCAAACCGGGTCGAGGGGCTGGAGAAGGGGGCGGACGACTATCTGCCCAAGCCCTTCGAGGCCGAGGAGCTGCGCGCCCGGCTGCGCGCGCTGCTGCGCCGCGGAACGATGCAGGTTCTGGACAACGACCTGATGGCCTTTGGCGAGCTGGAAATTCGCCTCAAGGCGCGCACCGTGCATGTAAGGCGCGCGCATGTCGCCGTATCGCCGAAGGAGTTCGAGCTGCTGATCTACTTTGCCCGCAATGCCGGCCAGGTGGTGACGCGGATGCAGCTTCTGGAAAATGTCTGGAATCTGCATTTCGACCCCGGCACGAATGTGGTCGACGTCCATGTCGGGCGGTTGCGGCGCAAGCTGGAGGAGGCCGGCAGCCAGGCGATCCAGACCGCCCGCGGCGAAGGCTATATCTTTGCACCCCTGCCCCCCGCCGGGGTGTGATGCCCCCGGCCGCGCCGTCCGGACGCCCCGCCGACGAACGCCCGATCCGGGCCCGCGTCACCCTGCGGCTGGCGGCGATCATGGCGGCGGGCGCGGCGCTCCTGTCGCTGCTGGCCATGGGCCTGCAGTACCGGCTGGTCGACCTTCGGATGACCGAGGCGCAGCGGACGCTGCTTGCCGCCGATCTTGACGGGCTTGCGGCGCTTTACGAGCAGCGGCGCATCATCGCCCTGCGCGAGGCGATCAACTATCGCTCGGCCACCTCGGGCGGCGAGGAGATGTTTCTGCTGCTCGACCGGCGCGGCGAGGTGCTGGCCGGCACGCTGCCCAGCTGGCCCGAGGGTCTGGATGCGCAGGGCCAGGGATTCACCGTCGACCCCGCCCGCGAGATTCTGGTCAATGGCCAGCCCTGGCTGATGGTGGCGCGCGAATTGCCGGGGGGGTTTCCGCTTCTGGTCGGCCGGTCGCTTGCGCCGGTCGACCAGACGCTGGCGGCGTTGCGCCATGGCATGCTGGGGCTGCTGGTTGCCATTGCGCTGGCGGCGGCCGGGGTGGGCTGGCTGGCGGCGCGGCAGGTGATGGGGCGGATCGGGCGGCTGAATGACCTGGCCGACCGGGTGGCGGCGGGCGATCTGGATGCGCGGCTGCCCGGACCGCGCAGCCCCGACGAATTCGGCCTGCTGGAGAGGCATGTCCATCAGATGCTGGACCGGATCGCCAATCTGAACCGTGCGACGCACCGGCTGTCCGATACCATCGCGCATGAGATGCGCACGCCGCTGAACCGGATGCTGGGCCGGCTGGACCGGATAGAGGGCCAGGAGGAGGTGGTGCGCGAGGCAAGGGCCGAGATGCGGCAGGCGATCCGGGTCTTCGATTCTCTCCTCGACATCAGCCGGGCCGAGGCGGATCAGGGCATCGGCGGCGGGCTGGTGCCGGTCGACCTGTCGCAGGTGGCAGGCGAGATGTGGGAGCTGTACGAGGCGCCGGCCGAGGAAAAGGGCCTGATCCCGCGGGCCGAGATCGCGCCGGGCCTGCGGGTGCTGGGCGACCGCAACCTGATCGCGCAGATGGTGGCCAACCTGCTCGACAATGCGATCAAATATTGCGCGCCGGGCGACAGCCTGACGCTGACGCTGTTTGCCGCCGACCGCCATGTGCTGCGGGTGGCCGACACCGGGCCGGGCCTGCCCGAGGGGATGGGCGAAGAGGTGTTCGAACGGTTCACCCGGGCCGAGCGCGACCGCGCCCGCGGCATCAAGGGTCACGGTCTTGGCCTGGCGCTGGTCCGCGCCATCGCCCTGCGCCATGGCGCGCGGCTGTCCCTGCCCAGGACCGATCGCGGTCTGACGGTGGAAATCGCCTGGCCCAGGGCGCCGGCCTAGCGGGCGGTGACAAATGCAGTCATGCTTTCGGCCGCACTTGTACAGTGCTTTCCTGACGTTAATCTGAGCGGCATGACACGGATCCTTCCATATGCGCTTGCGGCTGCGGCCGCGCTTGCGGCCCCGGCGGCCCGGGCCGAGGTGCATGCGCTGCTGATCGGGGTCGGGGACTATGCCGTCCTGGATGCCGATCTGAAAGGCCCCGAGGACGATGTGCGGCTGATGGCCGAGACGCTGGCCGCCCGCGGCGTCGCCGCCCGCGACATGACGGTCCTGACGACGGGGCCCGCGGGTCTTCCCCAGGGTGCGGCGAGCGGCGCGCCCACCCGCGACGGCATCCTGGCCGCGATGGATGCCACCGCCGCCGCGGCGAAGCCCGGCGATACCGTGGTTTTCTATTTCTCGGGCCATGGCGCCCAGGCGCCGGATCTGTCCGGCGACGAGGGCGGCGGCTATGACGAGATCTTCCTGCCCGCCGATGCCGCCCGCTGGAAGGGCGAGATCGGCATGGTCGAGAATGCGCTTCTGGACGACGAACTGGCGCAATGGGCCCAGGGCATGTTGGCGCGCGGGGTCAGGCTGGTGGGCCTGATCGACGCCTGCCATTCCGCCACCGGCTTCCGCTCGGTCGAGGGCGAGGGTGTGGCCCGGGTGCTGGACGAAACGGATCTGGGCATTCCCGAGGATGTCGCGGGTGATGCCGAAGGGCCGGATCAGGCGCTCGGGCTGAGCGGGGATTACGTCTTTCTCTACTCCTCGCAATCGGACGAGCGGTCCTATGAATATCCGCTGGGCGACACCGGCGAATGGCATGGCGAATTCACCCTGCGGCTGGCGCAGGTGCTGGCTGCGGCACCGCAGGCGACCTGGCGGCAGGTGCTGGGCGCCGCCGCAGATGCGATGGTGCAGGGTCCCGCCCGGCAGGTGCCGGAAGGCGAGGGGCCGATGCTGGATGCCGGCGTCTTCGGCGAGGCTGCCGGCATGCAACGCTTTCGCATCGAGGATGGCAAGCTGGCAGCCGGGCTGCTGCAGGGCGTCGAAGCCGGTACGGAACTGGCGCTTTACGCCGAGGGCGCGGGGGGCGATCCCCTGGGCGCGGCGATGGTCGCCGGGGCCACCGCCCGCGATGCCACGCTGACGGCGCCGCCAGCAGAAGGCGCGCTCTGGGCCGAGGTGACGGCTTCGCCGCCGCCAGAACCGCTGGTGCTGGCCGCTGCCGTGCGTGCCGATCCGGACGATGGCCAGGATTATGCCGGATGGCAGGCCGCGTTGCCCGCGCCGGGGGTGAAACCCGATCTGGTTCCGATCCTGGTCGATGGAACCGTGGCGCTGGCGGGTGGCGATGGCGTCCTTGACCCGGACGGCCCCGGCTCCACCCCCCGCGTGCAACGCGAGCCTGGCGAGACCGAGGCCGATGCGCTGGCCCGTGCGCTGGAGACGGCGGCCCATGGTCTTCGCCTGCGCGAGACGCTGGCAGGTGCGGCCGGCCGCGCCTTGACCGCTGCCCCGGTGATCGAGATGGCAATCGAGCGCCGGCCCGCGGCGGTCGAGGGCGGGGAATGTGCCGCCCCCGGCCCGGCCGGCAGCTGGACCGGCCCCGCGGCCGCGCCCTGCGATCAGCTCTGGCTGACGCTGACCAACCGCTCGGGCAAGCTGCAGGATGTCTCGGTCCTGTACATGGCGGCCGACTTCACCGTGCAGCCGATCTGGCCGCAGCAGAACATGGTGAACCGGCTGGCCCCGGGGGAATCCGTCCGCATCGGGCTGCAGATCGAGGCCAGCGCCGTGGCCGGAACCGAGGAATTGTGGATCCTGGGTGTGCCGGTCGACAAGGACAGCGGCCAGCGCGTCGACCTGACCCGCCTGGCCACCCCCGAAATGACCCGGGCCTATGCCGGCGCCTCGGATGCCATGGCGCTGTGGCTGGAGGACCGGCTGACGACCGAAGACGGCGCCGCGATGCGCGGCTTCTCCCTGAAACCCGCCGCGCTGACGATGATCCGCCAGATCGTGCGCCTGAACCCCGGGGTCGGTGTGACCCCGTTTGAGATAGAAAGGACATTGCAATGACCCGTTCGCTTTCCTCCTCCCTTGCCGCGCTGGCACTGGTCTGGGCGGCGCTGCCGGCGCTGGCGGAGACGGCCGCGCCCGCAGCCCCCGCCATCGACGCGTCGACCGCCTCGCCCTTCGAATATGCCGCATCGGGCAAGAAGGCCGCGCGTGATGCCGCCGAGGCGGCGGCCGATCCGGCCGGTGCCAAGGTGGTCGGCGGCCAGCTTGCCGATCAGGGCGAATGGCCCTGGCAGGTGGCGCTGACCATGGCCGACAAGCCGGTCGGCGTCGACAGCCAGTTCTGCGGCGGCTCGATGGTGCTGGACCAATGGGTGCTGACGGCCGCGCATTGCGTGGTCTGGCCCGACGAGCAGGGCAACGAGATCATCGTCCAGCCCGGCGAGATCTCGATCCTTGTCGGCACGAACAAGCTTGACGGAACCGGCGACCGCGTGCCGGTCGAGGCGATCCACTACCACCCGAGCTATACCGCCGACCAGTTCGACTATGACATCGCCCTGATCAAGCTGGCCCGCAAGCCGACCGCGCCCTACAAGACGGTCGAGGTGCCCGACGCGGCCTTCGGTGACATCCTGCAGCAGCCCGGCATCACCACGATCGTCACCGGCTGGGGCCTGCAGAACGGCGGCACGCCCTCGGCCGACCTGCGCGAAGCACAAATCCAGATGCTTGACCGCGAGATGTGCAACACCGCGATGATGGAGGCGCGGGCCGAGGATGCGGCGCAGGGCTTTTCCTATGCGGTGATGGCGCTCGATGTGGGCGACGATGCGGCCTATCCGCTGTGGGACCAGCTTGTTGCCGCAGCACCCCAGCCGATGAGCGAGAACATGATCTGCTCGGGCACTTTCGAGGGCGGCAAGACCAGCTGCAGCGGCGATTCGGGCGGCCCGCTGGTGGTGCCGCTGGAGGATGGCAGCTATATCCAGGCCGGCATCGTCAGTTGGGGTCTGACCGGATCGGCCGGGCACGGCTGCGAGGAAAAGGCAATGTTCTCGGCCTATACCAATGTGTCGAGATTCGTGCCGTGGCTGAACGAGGTGATCTCGGCCAATCCCTGACCGGCACCTCCAGTCGCCGGCACAGAGCACCCGGGCTTTGGCCGATGCCCCTTCCCCTCTTGCCGAGGGGAGGGGGTCTTCATTTCCGATCCCCCTGGCGGGAGCCGGCGCGATGCGCCTGCCAGCCCGCCGAGCGCCGGGAAGGGGCAATTGCCCCCCGGGACGCGGCAGCCCGGCGAGCCGGCCAGCCCCCGGGGGAGGCGGGATGCCGGGGACCGGCGGATCATGCCGTGGAACCATCCCGGCCAACCGGCCGGTCCGGCTGGAGGCGATACGGCCGGAGAGGGTATGGCTGGAGGTGGTACGGCTGGATGAGGTACGGCCGTCAGGGTCTCCGCCGCGGGCGGCTTGCACCCCGGCGGCGCCGTGCGGCCCCGGCGGCCGGCCGATCCGCGGGCCGCAGGGCCAGCCTCTGCGTCTCATTGGCCGGGCAGGGGCGGGCGGCGATTGCGTCGGGGCCAGGCATCGACCGGGCCGCGCCGGAACGGCGCCTGGGCCGGACGTCGTCCAAAGCCGGGACCGTGGCCCACGGCGCCCGCCCCGGCAGCCCATGACGCCAGCCCCGGCCGACCCTGGGGCGCGCGAGATCCCCGGCAAAGGGCGCGCGGCCGAAGTCCTGGGGCAGACCTTGCCAGGACGAAGGGGCCCGGCTTTCGCCGGACCCCTTTGATCTTGCTTGTTGCGACCTGTGGCGGGCGTCAGTTGGTCATCAGATAATAGCTGTTCCGGAGCTGCCCGGCATTTTCCACCATCACATAGAAGTAGCCGTCCCAGGCCGGCACGAAATCGCAATAGACCTGATCCGAAAAGCTGGTGTCATAGCAGATCACGTTGCCGTTCTCGTCCGTGACCACCACATCGAGGTTTGCGTCGCCATCGCCGGAAACCGCGATCTCGGCATAGGAATTGCCGTAGAACGGGATTTCCCAGACGTCGATCTGGCCCGAGGTCACGCGCGAGTTCCAGGTCACGGCGCCACCGATGCGGCCGCGGCTCGCCTCGGCCTGGGCATCGGCGATCAACTCCTTCATGGTTTCGTCGTCGCCGGCCAGTTCGGTGGCCAGGGCGAACATCTCGGCCGAACTGGGCGGGGCCGCGGCGGTGCCGTCGTCACCGGCCTCGCCCGACTGGTAGCTTGCCTTGGCGGCCGGCCGCGGCTCGCCGTTCGTGATCGGTGCGGGGGCGGCGGGCGCGGCCGGTACTGCCTTGCGCTTTGCCAGCGCCTCCTGTCCGGCCTCCTCGACCGCCACCTTGGCCGGGTCGAGCGCCACGGGCTCCTGCGGTTCGCTTTCGGCCCCGGCCGCCAGTTTTGCCGCCGTGAGCACGGTCAGCGCATCGCCCTCGGCCTTGCCAAGGGCGAAAAGTTCATAGGCCATCGCCAGCGTTGCGGGGGCGCCCGGCGTGCCGGTGGCGGTGGGATCGATATTCGGTCCCTTGCCGTCCTCGGCCAGCGAGGGCAGCGTCAGGCCGACCAGGGCGGTGGTGATGAGCGCCAGGGAAAGGGATTTGAATTTCATGACAGATCCTGCAATTGGGCCGGCGTCCTGCGGCGGGGATATGCGACGGGTCAAGTCTGGCAGCCCGGCCGGCGTTTGAAAAGCCGTATCGCCGTGACAAATATCGTCACGAGTCACGCGCCGCGGGTCAGTTGGTGATCAGAAGATAGCCGGTTCCGGTATCGGCGGCCGACCGGACCGTCACGCGATACCAGGCGTTTTCCGCCGGCGTGAAGGTGCAGAACAGCGGCGCCGAGACCGAGGTGCCCTGGCAGACCGGCACGCCCGCCGCATTGGCCACGCGCCAGCCAAGGCCGCCGGTTCCGTCGCCGAAGACGCCGATCTCGGCGCGCTGCTGCCCGGCGAAGGCAATCTGCCAGACATCCTGTTGTCCGGCTGCCAGCCGGCCGGCCGCGCTGTTCGCCCCGCCAAAGCGCGGGCGGGCGGTTTCGGCAAAGGCATCCTCGGCAATCTCGGTCAGCGCATCGTCGCCCTCGGCCATCAGCAGCGCCGCCTGCCGGGCCTCGGCCGACAGCACGGCCATCGCGGCGGGGCCTGCGGCAGGGGCCGCCGGCCCCGGGGCGGCGGTGTCGGCGGCAACTGTCGTCCTGGTCCAGCCGGCATCGCCGCGCAGGGCTACCGCATCGGCCAGGCGCACCGCGGCAACCACGACCAGCGCATCGTCGGTGGCCAGACCCAGGGAATAAAGCCGGGCCGCAAGATCCAGCCGGCCCACGGTGCCCGGGACCTGCGCCTCTTCGGCCGCCGCGGACAGCGGAAGCAGGACAAGGCAGATCAGCAGGCGCCAGCGGGACATGGGGTCGATCCTTGGTTTTTGGCAGTCTGGCGTGGCGGGCCGCGGAAGGCCAGCCGGGTTGTTGCCACAGACCCGGCCTTCGCGCTAGCACGGAGGGGAAGGAGACGCGCGATGCAGACACGGGATATCCTGGCCGATCTTCTGGCCTTCGACACGGTCAGCGCCCGGCCGAACCTTGCGCTGATGGCGCATGTGCGCAGGCTTCTCGACGCGGCAGGCATAGATTCAGTGCTGATACCGGATGCCACGGGCGGCAAGGCGAACCTTTACGCCACTGTCGGGCCCGAGGGCGCGGGGGGCGTCATGCTTTCGGGGCACACCGATGTGGTGCCGGTCGAGGGGCAGGCCTGGACGAAACCGCCCTTCGCGCTGACCGAGGAGGCCGGCCGCTGGTACGGGCGCGGCGCTGCCGACATGAAGGGGTTCGTCGCCTGTGCCGTGGCGGCGATGCTGAAGGCCGCGCCGCGCCCGCTGCGGGTGCCGCTGCATCTGGCACTGTCCTATGACGAGGAAATCGGCTGCATGGGCGTGCGTTCGCTGATCGACATGCTGGACGCCGCGCCGGTACGCCCGCGGTTCTGCATCGTGGGAGAACCCACGGGGATGCAGGTTGCCACCGGGCACAAGGGCAAGGTTGCGCTGCGCGCCACCTGCATCGGGCGCGAGGGGCATTCGGCGCTGGCGCCGCTGGCGTTGAACGCACTGCATCTGGCGGCCGAGTTCATCGGCGTCCTGCGCCGGCTGCAGGCCAGGATCGCGGCCGAGGGGCCGTTCGACGGCGATTATGATGTTGCCTATACCACCGTTCACGCCGGCAAGATGCAGGGCGGGGTGCAGGTCAATATCGTGCCGAACCTCGCGACGGTAGATTTCGAGATCCGCTCGCTGGCCGGGGTCGATGTCGCGGCGCTGATCGGGGAAATTCGCGCCGGCGCCGAGGCGATCGTCGCGCCGCTGCGCGGCGAATTTCCCGAGGCCGCGATCACTGTGGAACGGCTGTGGGACTATCCCGGTCTCGGCACGCCGTCAGAGGCGGCCGTCGTGCGCTTTGTCCAGTCGCTGACCGGGGCGAATGGCACGATCAAGGTGGCCTTCGGCACCGAGGGCGGCCTTTTCGCGCAGCGCCTTGGCATTCCCACCGTGATCTGCGGCCCGGGAAGCATGGCGCAGGGCCACAAGCCCGACGAATATGTAACGGCAGAACAGATCGCGCGCTGCGAGGCGATGCTCGATGCGCTGATCCTGCGGCTGGAGGCGGGGCCGGAGGATCCGGGCTGATGCGACCACCCGCCGATACGGCCCGCGGTCCCGCGCGCCACAGCCCTGCACCTGCGTCCTGACTGACCCATGCCATCGCGCGCCCGCATCACCATTGCGCAGAGCCAGCGGCTGTCGCTGAACCCCGCGCTGAACACGGCGATCCAGATCCTGCGCAGCGATGCCGCAGGGCTGACCCGGTTTCTGGAGGAACAGGCGGCCGAGAACCCTGCGCTTGTCCTGACGGCGCCCGTCCGCACCGACTGGCTGCCGCGCTGGGGCGAGGCGCTGTCGCGGCTGCAAGGCGCCGCAGGCGAGCCTGTCTCGCCCGATCCGAGCCTTGCCGCCCATGTGCTGGCCGAGATCCGCGCCCTGCGCCTTGACCCGGCCGAACTGCGCGGCGCCGAGGTGCTGGCCCATGCGCTGGAACCCTCGGGCTGGCTTGGCCGGCCGCTGGCGTCGCTGGCCATCGAGGCGGGGCTGACAGAGCCGGCGCTTGCGGCGATCCTGGCCAGATTGCAGCGCATCGACCCGCCGGGCATTTTTGCCCGCGATCTTTCCGAATGCCTGGCGCTGCAGGCGGCCGATGCCGGAGAGCTGGATCCGGCGATGCAGGGCGTCCTTGCCCGTTTGCCGCTGGTGGCCATCGGC
This sequence comes from Paracoccaceae bacterium, assembly GCA_014879735.1. Classification (GTDB taxonomy): domain Bacteria; phylum Pseudomonadota; class Alphaproteobacteria; order Rhodobacterales; family Rhodobacteraceae; genus Pseudogemmobacter. The sequence goes on along the minus strand of JACSRN010000124.1, from coordinate 4,352 downwards.
AATTTCCAGCGGATCTCGCGCGAGACGGGCGCCCCGGTCGAGGCCATCGTGCTGCGCATCGCCCGGCTGCGGCGCTACGATCCGAAACCGGGGGCGCGGTTCGGGCCGGGGGTGGCGCCGGTTGCCGAACCCGATCTGACCGTTGCGCTTGGCCGCGACGGATGGGAGGTGGCGCTGAACCGCTCTGCCCTGCCGGCGCTGGCCCTGGGCGAAGGTCCGGGCCGGCCCGCCGCGCGCGCGCTGATCCGGCTGATCGAGGGCCGCAATGCCACGCTTCTGAAGGTCGCGCGCGAGGTGTTCCGGCGGCAGTCCGCCACGCTTGCCCAGGGGTTTGTCGCGCTGTCGCCCATGACCATGGCCGAGGTCGCCGCGGCGGTGGATCTGCACCAGACCACGGTGTCGCGCGTCGTCTCCGGGGCCTCGGCCGATACGCCGCGCGGAACCTGGTGGCTGCGCGCGATGTTTTCGCCGGCACTGCGAAAGGACGGCCCCTCGGGCGGGGCAATGCGTGCGCGGCTGGCCGGCCTGGTTGCCGCCGAAGATCGCGCCGCGCCGCTGTCGGACGAAGCCCTGGCCCGGGCGCTGGCGCAGGATGGCGAGCCGGTCGCCCGCCGCACGGTTGCCAAATACCGCGGCCTTCTGGGCATTCCGCCGGCCCATGCCCGCCGCAGACGCGCAAGCCCTGTCGTTTCCGGGCGTGACCCCGGGCGCGCGGGCCGCTAGGAAGGCCTTGCGAAACAGGAACAACGGACGGCGCGGATGGCCTATTTTCTGGGGGTCGACACCGGCGGCACCTATACCGATGCGGTGGTGCTGGACGAGGCGGCAAATGCGGTCCTGGGCAAGGCCAAGGCGTTGACGACCCGGGCCGATCTGGCCATCGGCATCGGGCAGGCGGTCGATGCGGCGCTGGCGGCCTCGGGGGTTGCGGCGGCCGAGGTTGCGCTGGTTTCGCTGTCGACCACGCTGGCCACCAATGCGCTGGTCGAGGGGCAGGGCGGGCGCGTTGCGCTGGTCTCGATCGGCTTTGCGCCCGAGGATATGGCCCGCGCGGGCCTGGCCGAGGCCCTGCGCGGCGACCCGGTCGTCCGCGTGGCGGGGGGCCACAGCCATGCCGGGATCGAGGCCGAGCGGCTGGATCTGGCGGCGCTGGAAGAGGCGGTTGCCGCCCTTGGCCCGCAGGTGGTGGGCTTTGCGGTCGCAGCCCGCTTTGCCACCCGCAACCCCGCCCACGAGATTGCGGCGCGCGAGGCGATCCGGCGCGCCACCGGCCGGCCCGTCACCTGCAGCCACGAGCTTTCCGCCCAGTTGAACGGCCCGAAACGCGCGCTGACGGCGGTGCTGAATGCCCGGCTGATCGGAATGATCGACCGTCTTGTTGCCGCCTGCGAGCGCCATCTTGCGCTGGTCGGCATCGCCGCGCCGCTGATGGTTGTGCGCGGCGACGGGGCGCTGATTTCCGCGGCCATGGTGCGGGAGCGGCCGATCGAGACCATTCTTTCCGGTCCCGCCGCCAGCATCGTCGGCGCGCGCTGGCTGACCGGGGCGAAGGATGCGCTGGTGTCCGACATCGGCGGCACCACGACCGATGTGGCGATCCTGAAGGACGGCCTGCCCGAAATCGACCCGCAGGGTGCCCGCGTCGGCGGTTTTCGGACCATGGTCGAGGCGGTGGCAATGCGCACCACCGGCCTGGGCGGCGACAGCGAGGTGCATCTGGTGGCCCAGGGGCTGGAGGGCGGCCTGCGGCTGGGGCCGCGCCGGCTGATGCCGGTGTCGCTTCTGGCGGTGGATCATGGCGAGATGGTGCATGCCGCGCTGGACCGCTGGCTTTCGGCCGAGACGGCCGGGGAATACGATGGTCGCTTTGCGGTGCCGATGGGCGGCGATACCGGCGGATTGAACCCGCGCGAGACGGCCGTTCTGGCGCGGATCCTCCGGCCCATGCCCATGGGGCAGGCGCTGGCCTCGCGGTTGGAGGCGGCGGCGCTGGACCGGCTGGTGGCGCGCGGCCTTGTGCTGCTGTCGGGTGTCACACCCTCGGATGCCAGCCATGTGCTGGGCGGGCTGGCCGCCTGGGACGGGGCGGCGGCGGAAAAGGCGCTGCTGTTGATGGCACGGCGGCGGATCGGGACGGGAGAGCGGATGGCCCCCGATGCGGCGACGCTGGCGCAGGCCGTGGTCGACCAGTTGACGCAGCAGACGGTGGACTGCCTGCTCGAAGCCGCCTTTGCCGAGGACAGGGCCTTTGCCGGGGAAGATCCGGCGGCGCTGGCCCGTCACCGGCTGCTGACCGCGGCGCTGTCGGGACATCGCGGCGTGATGGCGCTGTCGGCGCAGCTGGCGCTGCCGGTGATCGGGCTTGGAGCCTCGGCCCCGTTCTATTATGGCGCGGTGGGCCGGCGGCTGGGGTGCCAGATGATCCTGCCCGAACATGCGGGGGTGGCCAATGCCATCGGTGCGGTGGCCGGCCAGGTCAGCCAGCGGGTGTCGGGCCTTGTCACCTCGCCCGCGCAGGGGCGCTACGTTGCCCATCTGGTAACTGCGCCCAAGGCCTTTGGCGACCGCAACGAGGCCCTTGCCGCAATGGAGACCGCCCTGCGCGCCGAGGCCGAGGCCCGCGCCCGCGCCGCCGGCGCCGTCGACCTGCGGATCGAGGCCCGCCACGACATCCGCGAGGCCGCAGTGGAGGGTAATCCGATGTTCATTGAGGCGACCGTGACCGTCACCGCCTCGGGCCGGCCCCGCGTCGCGCACCACGCCGCGCCGATTACCTCTTGACGCCCTCCGACCGCCCGCGTAATCCCCGCGCGCAGTGGCTAGGTAGCTCAGCTGGTTAGAGCGTGCGACTCATAATCGCAAGGTCGAGGGTTCGAGTCCCTCCCTCGCCACCACTTCCATTCTATCGCATTGACATCGCAAAAGACTCTGAAATTCAGAGACATAGCGCCGCGTCCTTGGTATGCAGGACCGGGATACATGACAGGCATTAGGATGGCTTCACCTTGGAAGGAACCTTCGACGGGAATGCTGTATCTGCGAGTCCGGGTGCCCGCCGATCTGGTGAAGACGGGGCCGGGGCGGAAGGTCGCGCTGCCGGTCGGTGATTCTGTCAACACGATCACTGTCGGCAAGACCTTCGTGAAACTCTCTCTCTCCACCCGTGATCCGGGGGAAGGCAAGGCGCGGTTCATCGCGGCGCAGGCGGCTCTAGGGGCGTTCTGGGATAACCTGCGCCGTGGCCCTCAGCCCCTGACGCACAAGCAGCGCCTCGCCCTTGCCGGTGAGGTGCGGGCGCGGGTGCTGGCGATGTTCGATGATGACCCCGGCTCCCCTGCCCTCTGGCGTGGCGTCCTGCGGGCCAATACGCACATCAAGGGGGGTCTGGGGTTCGTGCCGGGTCAGGCTGGGGAGGAAGCGACCCCTGCCGAAATGGCCGAATATCGCTATGGCAGGGCGCTGGACATGATCCTGACGGAACGGGGCATTATCCTAGACCCCGCTGACCGCGCACCGCTGATCGCCGCCGTTGCGGAAGCGATGGACGAAGCCGCTGCGGTCAACCTGCGGAAGGCGGAAGGCGATTATTCGCCAGATACGGGAGCAACGCGCTATCCGGCCCTCGTGGTTGCACCCCCTGCCGCCGCCCCTGCTGCCCCTGTCCTGACCTTCGCGGCCCTGTTCTCGGTCTGGGAAAGAGAACATCTGGCGGACAGCAAGCGGCCCCGGACGGTTAAGGGCTTCCGCCACAAGCTGGACAGTCTTGCCGCTTTCGTGGGGCACGACGACGCTGCGGCGGTAACAGAGGCGAACGTCAGTGACTGGACCGATCATCCGCGCCACGACAAGGGACTCTCGCCCACGACTGTCAGCGATAAGTATCTGGCAACGGTGAAGGCGATCTATGGTCTGGCCCGCCAGAAGCGTAGGATCACAACCAACCCCGCCGAACCGATCAGGGTGCGGTCGCAGAAGGCGATCAGGACACGTCCGAAGGGCTTCACCGATGATGAAGCTATGGCGATCCTGTCCTGCGCCCTGCGCGATCCGGCCACCCTCGGTCGCATGGCTCCCATGACCAAGCTGGCCATTCGCTGGACGCCTTGGATAGGTGCCTATACCGGGGCACGGATCACTGAATTGACGCAACTGCGGAAGGAAGACCTTGTGACAGATGGCGGCATACCCTGTCTGCGCATCACGCCGGATGCGGGGTCGGTAAAAACCCGCACCTATCGGACAGCGCCGGTGCATCCACATCTTCTGGACATGGGGATTGAAGCCCTGTTGACCTGCGCCGGGATTTTTCCTCCATCTGCGACTAGAGTCCGCCCCAAGGAAGGGACGGACAA
>JACSRN010000009.1 GCA_014879735.1 Paracoccaceae bacterium | reverse complement strand
TCCCGCTCAACGTCAAAGGAAAAAACGGCAAAACCAATATATGCCCAGGAACCATGTAGCCAGGTAGGCTTCGGCTCAGCGCCTCGCTCAGGCCGCGGGCCAGATCGGCATTTCGCCCTGCGACATGCGGCGCATTGGCCAGCCGCGGCGAAAGGCGGGGCAATTGCGGCCAGAGGCTGGCCCAGTTGGCCAGGGCCTCGTCGCGGCGGAACACGGCATGGACAAGTCCGGCGCCGGGGCCAAGCGCCAGATCGAGTCGGTAGCCCAGGGTGTCCGCCAGCGCCCGCAGCGCCTGTGCATCGAAGGTGGCCGCCGGTTCGGGCGCCTGAGCCGCCCGCGCGGGCGCGCCATCGGGCAGTTCGCGCAACAGCCGCACCGCGGCCAGCGCCCCGGCCGGAGGCGCGAAGGGCAGGTCGCGCAGCGCCACCCGCGGCGCGGCACGGGCAAGAAGCCCTTGCAGTTGCGCAGGATCGGCGCAGGTCTGCCAGGCTTCGGGGCGCCGGTCGATCGCCGCGCCGATCTCCAGCACGACATCATAGCGGAACCGGGTCAGTTCGTTTCGTGCCCGGCCCTCCTTCGGCATGACCTGCAGGTTGCGGACGCGCGGATGCGCGGATGCGAAGGCATGGAACCAGGCCGGATCGATCAGCAGCTCCGGCTCGGTCGCCAGCCGCCGCGTCACATCCCGCCGCAGATCGGCCACCGTGGCCCCCTGCCCCGCCTGGTGAAGCGCCACCGAGGTCTGGAAGGCCTCTGCCAGCGCAAAGTTGCGCAGATCGCCCAGGAAGACCGCGCCGGTATCGATCCGGGCGATGGCCTCGGTCAGCCAGTCGGACAGATAGGCCAGGTCGGGAAAATATTGCGCGACCGAGTTCAGGATCACCGTGTCGAAGCGCCGGGCGCCCAGTTGCGCCCAGTCGTCGGCCGGTGCATGCAGCAGTTGCACGCCATGGCCCGGCGGCAGGCTTCCCGCCAGACGGGTCAGCACGGTCTGCGACAGGTCGGTGCCGGTATAGCTTTCGACCTGCCCGGCGATGCGGTGCAGGATCATTCCGGTGCCACAGCCGGTTTCCAGCACATGCCGGGGGTTCAGCGCGGCAATGCGGGTCACGGCTTCGTCCAGCCATTCGGCCATCTCCGGGGCGGGAATCGGCGCACCGGAATAGCTGTCGGTCCAGCCCACGATATCGAAGGCGGCGTCCTGGCCAACTGCGCTTTCCTCGGCATAGATCTGGTCGAAGGTGGTTTCCCAATGGGTGCGTTCGCGCCCGGCCGCGGCCGTCGGCACGACATAGGCCAGCAACCGCGCGCCCGCGACCGGATCGGGGGCGGCCAGAACCAGCGCCTCGGCAATGCCAGGCTGGGCAAGCAGCGCCGCCTCGACCTCGCCGATCTCGACCCGGAAGCCGCGGATCTTCAGCTGCCCATCGCCGCGGCCCAGGAATTCGATCCGCCCATCGGGCAGAAAGCGCCCCATGTCGCCGCTGCGATACATCCGGGCGCCGGCCGGGCCCGCAGGATCGGGGACGAATTTCTCGGCCGTCAGGGCCGGGCGGACCAGATATCCCTCGCCCAGCCCGGCCCCGGCGATACAGATTTCCCCCACCGCCCCGGGGGGCAGGTCGTTCAGCATGGCATCAAGAATATGGATGCGCACATTCGGGATCGGGCGGCCGATGCTGATCGGCCCCGCATGATCTGGCCAGACCGTCTCGGCGGTGGAGATGCTCTGCGTCTCGGAGGGGCCGTAGATGTTGATCAATGGCAAGCCGCGTTCGGGTGGCAGGACATAGCGCTTCATCCGGTCGCCCCCGGCAACCACGCAGCGCAGGCTTTCCGGCCAGTCAAAGCCGGCCGCGGCCAGTGTTTCGAGATAACCCATCGGCAGATACATCACCTCGACCCGCGCACGGTCCAGGCATTCCGCCAGCGCCCAGGGGTCGCGCAGCACATCGTCGGGCACCAGCACCAGCTCTGCACCCGCCATCAGCGCCGGCCAGATCTCCGGCAGGATGCCGTCAAAGGCGATATTGGCCACGACGGAGACCACTGTGCCGGGCTGCAGATCGCACAGTTCGGCATACCAGCGGCTCATGTTCGCAAGACCGGAATGGGTATTGACCGACCCTTTCGGCTGCCCGGTCGTCCCCGAGGTATAGACCACATAGGCCCGGTCGTTGCGCGCGACGACGGGCGCCGTCTCGGGATAGCCCGCGCCATCGGGCGCGACGGCGATGGCATCGCCCCAGCGCGGCTCGGGCCGGCCGATGACATGCCGCGCGCCGGTATCGCGCAGGATGAAGCCGATCCTGTCGTCCGGTGCGTCCAGCGGCAGCATCACATAGGCCGCCCCCGCCTTGTTCGCGGCCAGCATTGCCGCGATGTGATCCGGCCCCCGGCCGCAACCCAGGGCCACCGGCGCGCCCGGCCGCAGCCCCGCCGCGATCAGCGCATGGGCCAATCGGTTGGCCTGCCGGTCCAGCGCGCCATAGCTGAGGTGCCGGTCATTCCAGATGATCGCAATGGCCTCGGGGCGCTGCCGGGCCTGGGCTTCGAAGGCCTCCAGCGCCGACCCCTTCGGCATCGCCACCGCCGTCTTGTTCCACCCCTCCAGCCGGGCGCGGTCTTCTGCGGTGACAAGCGGCAGCGCATGCAATGCGGTCTGCGGCGCCTCGGCCACGGCCGCCAGAAGCGCCGCATAGTCGTGGCAGAACCGTACGATGGTCGCGGCATCGAACAGGTCGGTGGCATATTCGCAATCGAAATGCAGCCCGCCCGCGGTTTCGAACCCGGTCAGGGTCAGGTCGAACTTGGCCGTCACCGACTCGGCCTCGGTCGCCAACACCGCAAGCCCTGGCAGAACGGGCACGGCCGAAGGCGCATTCTGCAGGGCAAAGCTGACCTGAAAGATGGGGGCATACGCCAGGCTGCGCTCGGGGTTCAGCAGATCGACCAGTTGCTCGAAGGGCAGATCCTGATGGTCGAAGGCCCCCAGCGCGGTCTGGCGGACCTGCGCCAGAAAATCGATGAAGCGCAGGCCGGGATCGACGGCATGGCGCAACACGATGGTATTGACGAAGAACCCGATCATCCCCTCGACCTGCGCCGACCGGCGGTTGGCGATGGGGCTGCCGACGGGAATATCGCTCTGGCCGGAATAGCGGGCCAGAAGCACCGCATAGACTGCGTTCAGCACCATGAAGGGCGTGGTGCCGGTCCGGGCCGCCAGCGCCGACAGCCGCGCGGCCAGATCGGGGCCGATGTCGAAACTATGCGTCGCGCCGCGATGGCTTTGCGCCGCGGGGCGGGGGCGATCCAGCGGCAGGGGCAGCGGTGACGCCGGCAGGCCGGTCAACCGGGTCAGCCAATAGGTCTCTTGCCGCGCCAGTTCCTCGCCGGCCAGCCAGCCGCGCTGCCAAAGCGCAAAATCGCCATATTGCACATCCAGCGGCGGCAGCGCATCGGGGTGTCCCGCCTGCAGCGCGGCATAGATCGCGGCCACCTCGCGCATCAGCACCCCCATCGACCAGCCGTCGGCAATGATGTGGTGCAGGTTGACCAGCAGAAGGTGCTCGTCCGGCGCCAGCAGCACCAGATGCGCGCGCAGGAGGGGACCTGCCTCCAGATCGAAGGGCTGGCGGGCATCGCGCACCGCCAGATCGCGCGCCTGTTCGGGCGCGTGGTGCAGGTCGGTGAAATGCAGCGGCAGATCCAGCCGCGGCAAGACCACCTGCCGCGGCACACCGTTGACAAGGGGAAAGCGGGTCCGCAGCGTCTCATGCCTGGCAATCAGCCGGTCGAGCGTGCGTTGCAGCAGATCCCGGTCCAGCGAGCCCTTCAACCGCAGCGCGCCAGGGATGTTGTAGAACGGGTTGCCCGGTTCAAGCTGGTCCAGGAACCACAGCCGTTGCTGGGCAAAGGACAGCGGCAGATCGGCCATCCCGGCCGGGCGCGGGCGCAGCACGGGCATGTTGCGGCCGGTATTGCCGCGCTGTGCGTCGATGGCGGCGGCCAGATCGGCCAGGCTCTGCGCCTCGAACATCAGGCGCAGCGGCAGATCAACCCCAAGATCGGCCCGAATGCGCGAGGCGGCCTGTGTCGTCAGAAGGGAATGGCCGCCCAAGGCAAAGAAGCTTTCCTCGCGCCCCACCTGCGGCACGCCCAGCAGATCTTGCCAGAGCGTGGCAAGATAGCTTTCGGTCGCCGTTGCCGGCGCGGCATAGCTGCGGATGTCCGGCGCGGGCTGCGGCAAGGCGGTGCGGTCGATCTTGCCATTCGCGGTCATCGGCCAACGGTCAAGAAGCAGGATCGCCGCCGGCACCATATGTTCGGGCAGATCGCGCGCCAGCGCACGGCGGAGCAGGGCCGGATCGGGGCGCGGGTCATCCGCCGTGCAAGTTGCCCAGGCCAGCAGCCGCCCGTCCTGCGCCTGTACCAGCGCCTGGGCCACGCCGTGCTGGCGGGCAAGCAAGTTCTCGATCTCGCCCGGCTCGATCCGGTAGCCGCGAAGGCTGATCTGGCTGTCCGCCCGCCCCAGATGGCACAGCGATCCGTCCGCCAGCCGCCGCGCCAGATCGCCGCTGCGATACATGCGCGCACCTGGCGGGCCAAAGCGATCGGGCAGAAAGGCTGCGGCGGTCTGGCCAGGCTGGTTCAGATAGCCACGCGCCACGCCATCGCCCGCAATCCACAACTCCCCCACCGCGCCCAACGGCACCGGGTTCAGCCGCGCATCCAGCAGATAGATCCGGGCATTGCCCACCGGCCGGCCGATCGGTGGTTCCACCTCGCCCGCCCCGACCAGGCCGGCCGTAGCGATCACGGTGGTTTCGGTCGGGCCATAGTTGTTGTGCAGCACCCAGCCCGCCCCGGGGCCGGGCCGCCGGGTCAGCCGGTCGCCCCCGGTCATCACCGTCATGCCCGCCCGGTCCAGCTGTCCACCGGCAAGGCCCAGTTCGGCCAGCGGCGTCGTCAGAAAGCAAGCATCGGCGCGCTGGCCGGCCAGCCAGTCCAGCAACCGGGCCGGATCGTCCTGCTGCGGCTGCGGTGCCATCACCAGCACACCGCCCGCCGCAAGGATCGGCCAGGTTTCCGCCACCGACCCGTCGAATCCATAGCGCATCGTCGCGATGAAGCGACTGCCGGCGGCGAAGTCCAGATAGCCCGCCATCCAGTCGCACAGGCTGCGCAAGCCACGATGCGGCACAACCACGCCCTTCGGCCGGCCGGTGGACCCCGAGGTATAGATCACATAGGCCGCCGCATCGGGTGGAACCGCAACCGGCGCCGCAGGATCGGCCGGCAGATCCCCTGCCCCTGCCGGGTCGAGGCGCGGGATATCGCCGGCGAAGCCCAGGGTCTGCACCCCGCCGATCAGCAGTGCCGGCCTGGCATCCGCCAGCATGAAGGCCAGCCGCTCAAGGGGGTAGGACGGTTCCAGCGGCAGATAGGCCGCCCCGCAGCGCAGCACGCCCAGCATTGCCGCCACCCGCCAGGGCGCCGCCTCGGCATGAATGGCAACCAGATCGCCCGGTCCGATGCCGCGCCGGCGCAGTGCCGTGGCAAAGCGGCGCGACAGCAGGTCGAGCGCGCCGCGCGTCAGCCCTTCATCGCCACATTCCACCGCCTGATCCTGTGGCGCGGCTGCCGCCAGCGCGGCGATCCGCGCCACCGGGTCGGCGGGCTGCGCGATCCGCGCCCCGCGTGCCAGCGTCACGGTCAGCAGCGTCTCTTCCTCAAGCCCCAGAAACGACAGGTCGCCCAGCGGCGTGGCCGGGTCGGCAGTTGCCATGGCGCCCAGCAGCGCCACCAGATTGCGCCCGATCCGCCCCACCGTATCGGGGCGGAACAACCCGGCATCATAGCCAAGATTCAGGCTCAGGCCGCCATCCGCAAGTTCCACCGCCGTGACCGTCAGGTCGAATTTCGGCGGCGCGGCGGGCAGTGCGAAAGGGTCGAGATCCAGCCCCGGCAGGTGCAGCGACTGGCCTGCGGCGTTCTGCAAGACCAGTACGGTCTGAAACAGCGGCGCATGATCCAGCCGGCGCGCAGCGCCCGCGGCCTCGACCACCCGCTCGAACGGCGCGGATTGATGGGCAAAGGCGGCCTCCACCGTCTCGCGCATCGCCTGGATATGTGCGCCCAGGGGCAGGTCGGCCCGGGGCTGGCTGCGCAGCGCCACCATGTTGACGAAAAAGCCGAAAATACCTTCGACCTCGGCCCGGGCTCGGTTTGCGACCGGGCTGCCGATGCAGATGTCGTCCTGTCGGGCATAGCGTGCCAGCAGCGCCGATTGCGCAGCCAGCAGCAGCGTGAACAATGTCGTGCCGTGCCGGATCGCAAGTTGCCGCAGCCCGGCCATCACCGGCGGCGCAACCTGCAGGTCGACCGCGCCACCCAGCCCGGCGGGCAGCAGGGCGCGCGGGTGATCGGCCGGAAAGGTCGACAGCGGCGGCAGATCCGCCAGTGCCACTTGCCACCAGCGCAGCGCCTCATCCTCGACGGGCGCACCCGGGCCCTGTTGCCACAGCGCGTAATCGACGTAGTCCAGAACCGGGTCGGACAGGGTTTCGCCCTGCCACAGCAGCGCAACCTCGCGCATCAGCATCGCGATGGACCAGCCATCGGCAATGATGTGATGCATGGTGATGACCAGCAGGTGATCATCCGCCGTCAGCCGCAGCAGCACGGCGCGGATCAGCGGCGCCCGGGCCAGATCGAAAGGGCGCCCCGCCTCCTCGGCGGCCAGCCGCTGCGCCTCGGCCAGCCGCGCGCCGGCCGCCAGCATGCCAAGATCGTGCCGCCGCAGCCCGATGGAGGATGCGCCGGGGGGCAGAACTTCTTGCCGGGGGGTGCCGGCAGAATCGACAAACCGGCTGCGCAGCGCCGCATGGCGCGCGGCGATCCGGTCCAGAACGGCTTCCAGCCGCGCGACATCCAGTGCCCCGCGAATCCGGAAGGCCGCCGGCAGGTTATAGGCGGCACCGGCCGGGTCGAGTTGCTGGATGAACCACAGGCGCTGCTGCTGGTGCGACAGCGGAAAATCCACCCCGCCGCTGCGCGGCCGGATCTCGCGCGCGGCAAGCCAGGCCAGAAGCTCTGGCTTGGCCATCCGGATCGCCGCGATCAGATCGTCGTCCAGCGCATCCAGATCGCCTTCCAGTTCCAGGTCGCCCTCGACAACCGAAAGCCCGATTCCCAGTGCGGCAAGCCGCCGCCACAGCGCAGAAGGCGTCATATCCGCATCTTTTTCTTTGGCGCCACCGCCGTTGCCGACGGTGCGCGCAGACTGTCGATATGGCGGGCCAGGGATTCGACGGTTTGCAGCGCGAAGGCTTTCTCCAACCCGATCTCGACCTCGAAGGTCTCGCGCAGCCGATTCAGTGCCGTCACCGCCCGCAGCGAATGCCCGCCCAGCCGGAAGAAGTTGTCGGTCACGCCCACCTCGTCGCGATCCAGGACCGCGGCCCAGATCGCGGCGATCCGCGCCTCGGTCTCGGTGCGCGGCGCCACGAAGGCCACAACCTTGGTGAAATCCGGCGCAGGCAGCGCCCGGCGGTTCACCTTGCCGTTCGGGGTCAGCGGTATTGCATCGAGCACCACGAAGGCCGTGGGCATCATGAAATCCGGCAGGCGCTGCGACAGCCGTTCCCGCAGTTCTGCCTCGTCAAAGTTCCGGGCCACGACATAGGCGATCAGACCCAGCTCACCGCTGGCATCCGGACCGGCAACCACCACGGCCTCGCGAATGCCGGTTGCCATGATGGCGGCCTCCACCTCGCCCGGTTCGATCCGCACGCCGCGGATCTTCAGCTGCTCATCCGCCCGGCCGAGGAAGTCGATGGCACCATTCGGCAGATAGCGCGCCCGGTCGCCGGTGCGGTACATGCGGGTGCCCGGCGGCCCCAGCGGATCGGGGATGAAGGCCGCGGCCGTCAGATCCGGGCGGTTCACATAGCCGCGTGCCAGCGCCAGGCCGGCGATGAACAGATGCCCCGGAATACCCATCGGCACCGGCTCCAGATCGTCGTCCAGAACGTAGAGCGCAACCTTGTCGATCGGCCGGCCGATCGGCACGCCCGGGCCAAAATGCGGATCGTCCGGCGCGCAGGGCCAATGCGTGACCTCGACCGCCGCTTCCGTCGGACCATAAAGGTTGTGCAGCCGCACATGCGGCACGAAACCGGCCAGCCGATCCTGCACCGTACGCGGCAGCGCCTGCCCCGAACAGAGCACCGCCCGCAGCGAGGCATAATCCGCAGGATCCGCCTGCCCCAGCGATGCCTCGACCATCGGCGGCACGAAATGGATCAGCGTGACGGCCTCGTCGCGCACCAGCCGCGCCAGATAGGCGACATCGACATGGCCGCGCGGCCGCGCAATCACCAGCATGCCCCCGGCAACCAGCGGCAGGAAGATCTCGCCCACCGAGACGTCGAAACCGAAGGGTGTCTTCTGCACCATCCGATCCTCGGGGCGGACGGCAAAAGCGTGGTGCAGCCACAAGACCCGGTTCACGATGGCCTCATGGGTTATGGTTACGCCTTTTGGTTTTCCTGTGGAGCCGGAGGTATAGATGACATATGCGGCG
>JACSRN010000147.1 GCA_014879735.1 Paracoccaceae bacterium | reverse complement strand
GTCGGGGTCGATACCCGCAGCGGTGCAGGCCTGGCGCATGGTGGCCCCTGCGGCGACCCGCAGCACGGCAACAGCCGGGAAATCGGGCCGTCCTGCCCCTGCCAGCCAAGCGACGTGCTGCGCCCTGTCTGCAAGGCGTTGCTGCCCCTCTGGCGCGGCCCATGTGGGCACATAGCCCGATGCCAGGGTGAATGCCCGCAGGGACGGCAGGCTGCACGTCGTCAAGCCCGACTGATACCAGTTCTCCGAATGGGCCGCGAAGGATCAGGGCTGTGGTCGTTCCGCGACGAAGCGGCAAGCCATGCGGCGATTTGGGCTGCGGCGATCGTTGCCCTTCCCCGGGTCGAAAGCGGGGTGTCAACTTCGACCCGCGACGCCATGCCAGCTTCGACGCCGGGGGCTGTAGAAGCTTCGCGGAATTTCCATTGCGACGCTGGCAGGCTTGCGATCAAGCCCGGCGATTTCGGATGCAACGCGAACACGTTCCGAAGCTTCGGGGGCAACCCTGTTGCGCTTGCAAGACATCCGCGCGTCCCCGTCGCAAGGCCCGTATGAAACCGCTCCACCGCGATGGAACGGCTCCGCCGGCTTCAGTCGGCGACACGGTGCAGCAGGCCGGGGCCGGATGTCCGGGTTGCGCCGGCGGGCAAGGCAATGGGTGCAGGCCGAGGACAGGCGCCGGCGTCATGCCAGGAGGTCGAAGACCTGATTGCCGATCTGCAGGTTGATCTGGGTCTGCGCGCCGCCGTCGATCAGCGCCCAGAGGATTTGCCCGGTGGGGCGGTAGATCACGAAGGCCTCGCTCACTGCCGCGCTGCCGGCCCCCGGGGTATTGGCGAAGTTCACCTGGAACTGTCCCCGCGAAGCGCCGGCCAGGCCGCCGAGCAAGAGATCGCCCTCGGCGGCGCGATAGTCCTGGATCCAGTCGGTGCCATGGTTCGCCACGCCCTGATGGAAGAAGCGGTCGCTGCCGGTGCCGCCGTTGATCCGATCGAAACCAAAACCGCCGTTGATGAAATCCGCCCCCTCGTTGCCATGGATCTGGTCGCTGCCGGCCGCGCCACCGATCATGTCATCGCCGATATTGCCGATCAGCGTATCGCTGCCGAAACCGCCATCGAGCGTGTCGTTTGCCATCCCTCCGCTCAATTCGTCATTGCCATGGCCGCCAGCGAGCGAGTCGTTTCCCCCGTTGCCATAGATCACGTCGCGCAGATCTGCCGTGCTGTTGCCGCCGAAGAGGAAATCGTCACCTCTGCCGCCGACCATCGTGTCGCTGCCGTCGAGGCCTTCCATCGTGGCGCCGGCCTGGTTTGCGTACAGCCGGTTGTTGCCAGAGTTGCCGGTACCATGCTGCCGGTCAACTCCGACCAGCGTCAGGTTTTCCTGATAGGCGCCCAGTGTCCAGTCCAGCACGGTGATGATCTCGTCGGTGCCGGTATCGGCATATTCCCAACGAAGCGTATCGCCGGCGGAATCGATTCTATATTGGTCGTCGCCTGCGCCGCAGGTAAAGAGATCGTCGCCCGAACCGCCGTCCAGATAGTCATTGCCGTCGCCACCGTCGAGCACATCTACGCCGTCCCCGCCCGACAGTCGGTCATTGCCCGCGCCCCCGAACAGCGTGTCGGCGCCCGCCATCCCCTCCAGAAAGTCACCACCATCGGCGGCGGTGGCGTAATACCCCCCGCCTTCGAGCCGGTCATTGCCCGCGCCGCCGCCAAGCCAATCGGCCCCGTCACCTCCGTCGAGGTCGTCATCGCCATCCCGGCCATCCAGCGAGTCGCTCCCGAGACCGCCGTCGGCGACATCGATGCCGGTGCCGCCGCGGATCAAGTCATTGCCAGCATCGCCATAGGTGGTGTTGAGCACGGCCACCCCGGAGGTCGCATTCTCGACATCGGCCCAGATCACGTCATTGCCCGCGCCGCCATAGGCGACGTCGCCGCCGATGCCACCGACGATCAGATCGTGGCCGGCGCCGCCGTACAGCGCGTCTTGGCCGGCCTGGCCATAGAGACTGTCGTTGCCGTCCTCGCCCTGCAGCAGGTCGGAGCCGCCGTTGGCGCTGGTCTGCCAATAGGGCTCGTCGAGACCGCAGTCGCCGAACAGCATGTCGTCATCGATTCCGCCGTAGAGCGCATCACCCTCGGTCGCGTCACTGCCATCCTGATAGATATCGCCGAAGATGGTGTCGTTCCCGGCGCCGCCCCGCAGCGCAAGCTGGCTTGCCGCAGTGTCAATATCGCTGGAATTGTCGTACTGCCCGTTGCCAAGAACGATGGCACGACCCCAAAGCAGGTCCGGCCCCGATGTGGCGATGGTGCTGCCGCTCGGACTTCTGGGCATCTATCCCTCCGCGAAATGGCGGTTGGTCGCGCGGGGGACCCGCCGCCTTCCGACCTGGCTGAAATGGGTGAAGCGTGACACGGGCCGGACCATCACGCAACGGGGCTTTGCGCGCCGCCGTCCCGGAGGCGGCGGCAGACCGGAAAGAGAAGTGCGCGGATGGCCTGTAAGCCGGATTCTGTCCGGGGTCCACCTTGCGGCGGGCCCCTGGATGACCATTCCTCTCGCCCCGGCCTTGCGGACGGGGTCAAGCTGCCAACCCGGGCCTCTCGGGCTGAAGCGTCCCTGCGGCGGTCTCCGGTTGCCCGGACACGGCCCCGCGCGAGGCCCCTATTCGGCATTGCTCCGGGTGGGGCTTGCCATGCCGGTCCGGTTGCCCGTCCCGCGGTGGGCTTTTACCCCACCGTTTCACCTTGGCCCCGCATGCGGGGCTGTCTCGTTCTCTGTGGCGCTTTCCCTCGGGTTGCCCCGGCCGGGCGTTACCCGGCACCCTTGCTTCATGGAGTCCGGACTTTCCTCGGGGAATCCCGCGGTCATCCGGCCATCCGCGCGCGGCCGGACTTAGGCGTTGGGCCGGGTGGCGTCAATCCCGAAGCGACGGGCCAGGTCGGCGACAAGGCCGGCATCGGTGGCATCCGCAACGTCGGCGGTACCGGCCATCCAGGGGCGAAAGCGCAGCCGAAAGGCGCGCAGGACCGCCTCGTCGCTGTCGCCGGGGTAGCCAAAGGCCCGCGCATGATCGGCAAAGCCCGCGGCAGGCCGATCCGGGGCCGCGGAAGACGGCCAGACCGACAGGCCGGCGCGGGCCAGCCGCCGCCAGTCGAAATGCGGGCCGGGGTCCTGCTTGCGGCCCGGTGCCATGTCGGAATGGGCAATCACCCCTTCTGGCCGGATCGACCAGCGCGCCATTACGGCGGACAACAGCGCCTCGAGCGCGGCCATCTGCGGTTCCGGAAACGGGTGATCGCCGCGATTCGCCAGCTCGATCCCGATCGAGCGGCTGTTCACATCGCCCTGCCCGGCCCATTCGCCCGCCCCGGCATGCCAGGCCCGGGCCGCCTCGGGCACCAGCGCCTCCGATGCGCCGGTCTCGGCAATCAGCCAATGCGCCGAAACCTCTGCCGCCGGATCGCACAGGCGTGCGCGCGCCTCGGCGCAACTGGCCATCGCGGTATAATGCAAGACGACCAGCGACGGCCGAAGCCCGCCGCGCCGTTCGCCAAAGTTCGGCGAGGGCCAGGCCCTCAATTCACCGCGGCGCGGAAGGGGCGCGGATCCCAGTCGCAGGCAAAGCCATCGCCATCGGGATCGACGCCCAGCCGGTCCTTCTGCGGCCCGCCAGCGGCCAGGAAGGCCTGCTGCGCCAGATCGGCGGATGCGTATTTGGCGCAGACCACCAGCGGGTCCTTCTTGATCAGCCCGCCACGCTTGTACACCGGCGTGCCCGGCATGTTGGAGGTCGACAAGGCGTATTCCACGATGTTCGGCCCGGTGCTGCCGGCCCGTTCCGGCACCGGCGCCGGCTGGTCGACCACATAGGCCGCCTTGTTTCGCTCGATCCGGTCCTTGTCGCTGGCGATCGTCTCGCGCGAGGCCACGGCCTGGAAATCGTTCTCGTCGGAAATCCCGGCATGGCCGCCATCGGTGGCGTGGACCATCTCGCCCGTCTCTTCCTTGATACCCGCGGGCGCATTGCCGCGGGCACGGGTATCGCCGGTGGCAACCGGGGCGGGGGCAGCCGGCGCGCCCGCGGCACGGTCAAGCGCCGCCGATGCCGCCGAGGCATCGAATCCGGCCGAGGGCGCCGCCGCAGGGGCCGCCGCCGGGGCGGGCGCGGACCGCTCCCGCAGGTAGCTGTCGTAGTCCTGAAAGCCCACGCCGGCGCCGGAATCGGGCACAGCCGGGCCGCAGGCTGCAAGCCCGGCACACACCAGAAGGCCAAAGGCGGGACGCGAACGGATCATTCCTACTGCCTCACGAAGCACTGCACCCCGAAAACCCGGGGCCGGCAACAGGCCGGGGCGCCGGGGACGCATTTGGTTTGGGGGACGTATTTTTCCTGCGCCCTTACCACCATTTTTCCGGTTTGGAAACAAATCCCGCCGCCCGCTCCAGCACGTAGGCGTGATCAAGCAGACCCGCCTCGTCCCACGGCCGGCCGATCAACTGCAACCCCAGCGGCAGGCCCTGCGAATCGAGACCGACCGGAACCGAGATCCCGGGCAGGCCAGCCAGGTTCACCGTCACGGTGAAGACGTCGTTCAAATACATCTCCACCGGCGATGCACTGGCCATCTCGCCCAGACCGAAGGCGGCCGAGGGGGTGGCCGGCGTCAGGATCGCATCCACACCTTCGGCGAAGACCGTCTCGAAGTCGCGCTTGATCAACGCGCGGACCTTGCGCGCCCGGTTGTAATAGGCGTCATAGAACCCCGCCGACAGCACGTAGGTGCCGATCATGACCCGGCGCTGCACCTCGGGGCCAAAGCCTTCGGCGCGGGTCTTCTCGTACATCTCGGTGATGCCGTCGCCCTGCGCCAGCGCGGCGCGGTGGCCGTATTTCACCCCGTCATAGCGGGCAAGATTCGACGAGGCTTCGGCCGGCGCAATCACATAATAGGCCGGCAGCGCATATTTCGTATGCGGCAGGGAAATATCGCGGATCACCGCACCCGCATCCTTCAGCATCTCGACGCCGCGCGCCCAAAGCGCCTCGATCTCGGCGGACATGCCTTCCATGCGGTATTCGCGAGGGATGCCGATGACGCGCCCGCGGATATCGCCGGTCAGCGCCGCCTCGAAATCGGGAACCGGAATGTCGGCGCTGGTCGAATCCCGGGGGTCGTGCCCCGCCATCGACTGCAGCATGATCGCCGCGTCGCGGACCGATTTCGTCATTGGCCCGGCCTGGTCGAGCGATGAGGCGAAGGCCACGATGCCCCAACGCGAAACGCGCCCGTAAGTCGGCTTCATGCCCACGATGCCGGTCAGCGCCGCCGGCTGGCGGATCGAACCGCCGGTATCGGTGCCGGTGGCGCCAAGGCACAGATCCGCCGCCACCGCCGAAGCCGAGCCGCCGGACGAGCCCCCCGGCGTCAGCGCGACATCCGAACCCTGCCGCCGCCAGGGATTGACCGCATTGCCGTAGCAGCTGGTCTCGTTCGACGAGCCCATGGCGAATTCGTCCATGTTCAGCTTGCCCAGCATCACCGCACCATCGGCAAAAAGCCGGCCGGTCACGGTCGATTCATATTCCGGGCGAAAGCCGCGCAGGATGTTCGAGGCGGCTTGTGAGGGCACGCCCTTGGTACAGAACAGATCCTTGATCCCCAGCGGAATGCCGCACAGCCCCGGCGCATCGCCCGCCGCCAGCCGGACATCGGCCGCACGCGCCTGTTCCATCGCGATATTGGGCGTCCGGTGGACGAAGGCGCCAAGATCGTCGGCGGCATCCATCGCCGTCATGCAGGCCATGGCCAGGTCGACCGCCGAAAGATCCCGGCGACGCAGCGCATCGCGCGCCTCGGCGATGGTCAGGCCGTTGGCGACGCCGCCGCCCGCGCTGCCGCGTTTCAGATCGCTCATTCCACCACCTTCGGCACGGCAAAGAACCCCTCGCGCGCCTCGGGCGCATTCTTCAGGACTTCGGCCTGCAGACCGCCGTCCGTCACCACATCCTGCCGCCGCTTCAGCCGCATCGGCGTGACAGAGACCATGGGCTCGATCCCGGTCACATCGACCTCGTTCAGCTGTTCCATGAAATCGAGAATCCCCGACAACTCGCGCGCCAGCGCCGGCAGCGCAGCCTCTTCCACCCGGATCCGGGCAAGCTTTGCCACCTTCCGCGCGGTATCAATGTCGATCGACATGGGCCAGACCCTTTCGTACCTGCCCCCCGTTTAGCTGCCGCCCCCCCGGCACGCAAGCCGGGGTGCGCGCGGAAGATCCCGGGCAGGCCCTGAGTCGCCCTCGCCGCGGTCGGATCGGCCGGCCACCCGGCCGCTGGGTGGAAATTCGCGACGGGCCTGAAACAATCTTCGGTAGATCGGTCGCATTTATGCACTTTTTGCGCCCTGCCTGGTTCATCGACGGTTGCCGAATGCGCGGCCAGATCCTAGCCTTTTACCAAAGGGCGAGTGGGACGAGTATGTCGGTTCAGCCAGTCAGGGCGCCCGTTGGCGCAAGAATGGAAGATAAGCTCGGGTTCTGGCTGCGCATTGCGGCAAGCCATCTGAATCAGGATTGCGCGCGCAGATTGCAGCATGGCGGCCTCACCCCGCCGGAATGGGTGGCGCTGCGGCTGATCGGCGATGCCGGTGCGATGGCGCCCAGTTGGCTGGCCGAGGCCATGGCCACCACCCGCGGCGGCGCCTCGAAACTCGTCTCCCGGCTGGAAGCACGCGGCCTTGTCCAGCGCACCGCCGCGCCCGTCGACCGGCGCGGCCAGGTATTGCGGCTGACCGCACAGGGGCTGGCGCTGTCGATCCGGATGACCGAAACCGCGGATGAGGTGGAAGGTGCCTTCTTCGCGCCGCTCAGCCCCGACGAGGCGACCCTGCTGCGGTCGCTTCTGGCCCGCATCCTGCGCGAACGCGGCCACCCCGGCTCGCCCGCCGGCTGACGCCGGCCCCGTCCCCGGCTGTTATTCGCCATTGGCCTGCCGGGCGCCAGGCCCTAAGACAGGCCGGTATCTGACCGAAACAGGAGCGCGACATGCAGATCACCTGGCTAGGCCATTCCGGCTTCCGGATCGAAATCGAAGGGGCCGTCCTGCTGGTCGACCCCTGGCTGACCGGCAACCCCATGTTTCCGGCGGAACGCCGGGCCGAGGCCGTGGCCGGTGCGACCCATATCCTTCTGACCCATGCCCATGGCGACCATGCCGCCGATGCGGTCGACCTGTCGGCCGCGACCGGCGCGCCGGTCTGCTGCATCCACGAAGTCTCGGAATGGCTGAACGGCCAGGGCGCAAATACCGTCGGCTTCGGCAAGGGCGGAACGCTTGATCTTGCCGGGGCGAAGGTCACGATGGTCAATGCGGTTCATTCCGCCTCGATCGACTTCGCAGGCAAGACGCCGATGCCGGGGGGATCGGCCGCAGGATTCATGATCGCGGGCGATGGCCACACGATCTACGTCTCGGGCGATACCGACATCATGGCCGACATGGCCTGGATGGCGGAATACCACCAGCCCGACATCGGCATCCTGTCCTGTGGTGGCCATTACACGATGGACATGGATCGCGCGGCCTGGGCGGCGCGGAAATATTTCAACTTCCGCTGGGTCATCCCCTGCCACTACCGCACCTTCCCCGTCCTCGCCCAGGATGCCTCGGCGCTGCGCGCCGGCCTACCCGAGAACACCCAGGTGATCGAGCACGAGGTCCTGGATCCGATCCTGTTCTGATCGCGCCCGTCCGGCCCCCCGGGGGCGCGCATCAGCCGCCGCCGGGCACCGTGCATTCGGCATTGCCGAATTTCTGCTGGCAGGCCTTCGCCGCACAGGCTTCGACCTGCACCCGCCGCTTCGTGGCATTCACGTCCACGGTCTCGACATCCATGTAGGGAATCGCGACCGTGACCATCTCTGCCACGCAATTGGTGGTCGCACCCGTCGTGGTACAGGTCGACCTGCCGGTGGGCCGTTGCTCGTGGCTTATCCGCTCGATCAGCCGCTGCTCGTAGCGCGGCGGAATGCGCTCGGTCCATTCGGCCTGGCAGACCGAGCGTTCGGCCCGGTATTCGGGCGTGCCGCAGGCTGCAAGCACCAGCAGCGCGGATATCGGCACCAGGCCGGTGCGCAGGGCAAGACGGGCGGGCATGGAAAATCCTCCGACGGGGCGCGATCAGGGAAACGCGCCCCCGTCGCAGAGTCAAGCCGACGCCGGCCAATGCGCGCCAGCCTGCCCAACCGCCACCTGCCCAACCGCCGCCGCGCCCCGCAGCAGCATCGCTCAGCGTCGCCCGGCGAAAAACCTACGCAGCAGCGCCTCGGCCTCGGCCGCGCCGATCCCGTCCAGGACCTCGGGGACATGATGGCATTGCGGATGGCGGAAAACCCGCGCTCCCACCGCCACCCCACCTGATTTCGGATCGGCCGCACCATAGACCAGCCGCCCGATCCGCGCCGCCGAAATCGCCGCGGCACACATCGGACAGGGTTCCAGCGTGACATAGAGCAGATGCCCCGGCAGCCGTTCCGACCCTGCGGCATTGCAGGCCGCCCGGATCGCCAGGATCTCGGCATGCGCGGTCGGGTCGGCGAGTTCGCGGGTGCGGTTGCCGGACGACGACACGACTTTCCCG
>JACSRN010000191.1 GCA_014879735.1 Paracoccaceae bacterium | reverse complement strand
CCTGGAGCGCCGCATCTGTCAGCGCGAAACGGGATCCCGCGCCCGGCCCCGGCCGCGCGCGGGATCCCGTTTCGCGCTGACAGATGCGGCGCTCCAGGTCAACGCGATCCCGGCGGCGTGCGGGATCCCCCTTTTCTTCCCTGCGGCATCCCTTCTGCATCCCTGTGGCGTCGTCGGACGCGGGCCGGGGCCTCTGCCGGGGCTCTCACGATCATTTGCGCCGACGCGCCTTTTGGCATTTGTGGTCGGCGGGGCTTTTCGCTCTAATGTCGGGGCCGGCGAAAAGGGAGACCCCGCATGACCGCTACCGCAGACACCGCGCTCGTGACCGAAATCGAGGCACTGGGCGCCCGTCTGGCCGAGGCGCGCGCTTCGATCGCGCAGCGCTTCATCGGACAGGACCAGGTGGTCGATCTGGTGCTGTCGGCCCTGCTCTGCGGCGGGCATGCGCTTCTGGTCGGGCTGCCGGGCCTGGGCAAGACCCGGCTGGTTGATACGCTGGGCACGGTGATGGGGCTGAAATCGAACCGCATCCAGTTCACCCC
Organism: Paracoccaceae bacterium; assembly: GCA_014879735.1. Classification (GTDB taxonomy): domain Bacteria; phylum Pseudomonadota; class Alphaproteobacteria; order Rhodobacterales; family Rhodobacteraceae; genus Pseudogemmobacter. The sequence goes on along the minus strand of JACSRN010000191.1, from coordinate 8,187 downwards.
CGACCTGATGCCGGCCGACATCCTCGGCTCCGAGGTGCTGGAGACCGCGACCGATGGCAGCCGCGCCTTCCGCTTCATCGAGGGCCCGGTCTTCTGCCAGCTTCTGCTGGCCGACGAGATCAACCGCGCCAGCCCCCGGACGCAATCGGCGCTGCTGCAGGCGATGCAGGAAAAGGAAGTCACCATCGCCGGCCAGCACCGGCCGCTCGGCCGGCCGTTCCATGTGCTGGCGACCCAGAACCCGATCGAGCAGGAAGGGACCTATCCGCTGCCCGAGGCCCAGCTTGACCGTTTTCTGGTGCAGGTCGATGTCGACTATCCCGCGCGCGACGTGGAGCGCGAGATCCTGATCGCGACGACCGGCGTCGAAGAGGCCGAGAGCCGGCAGATCTTCGATGCCGCCGGGCTGCTTGCGGCGCAGCAGGTGATCCGCCGCATGCCGGTGGGTGACAGCGTGATCGAGGCGATCCTCGATCTGGTGCGCGCCTGCCGCCCGGGCGAGGCCGAGGGGCGCGAACTGTCCGACAGCCTGGCCTGGGGGCCGGGGCCGCGCGCCGCGCAGGCGCTGATGCTGACCGTGCGGGCGCGGGCGCTGCTGATGGGCCGGCTGGTGCCCTCGGTCGCGGATGTGGCGGCCCTGGCGCAGGCGACGCTGACGCATCGGATGGCCCTGTCCTTTGCCGCGCGCGCCCGGGGCGAGACGCTGGCCGGCATCATCTCGCGCGTCAGCACGCGCGTGCTCGGGCTGGAGGCCGCGGCGTGAGCGGATCCTCCGCCCCGATACCTGTGAAACCCGGGCGCCGCGGCCTGGCGGTCGCGCGGCCGGGCGGCCCCGGCGGCATCGCATCGCCGCCGCCTCGCCCGCCGGGATCGCCGGTTCTTCCGGGTCGATGCGCCGGCCGGGCGCGGCCCGAGGGGAGGGCGGCGTGACGCAACCCGCCCCCGCGCAACGCGGCACCGACCTGCGTACCCGCGCCGAGGCGCTGGGCCAGACCCTGCCGCCGCTGCTGGCCGAGGCAGAGATGCTGGCCGCGACGGTGATGCTGGGCGAACATGGCCGCCGCCGTGCTGGGCTGGGCGACGAGTTCTGGCAATACCGCGCCGCCCATGCCGGCGATCCGGCGCGGATGATCGACTGGCGCCGCTCTGCCCGGTCGGATCTGCATTTCGTGCGCGAGCGGGAATGGCAGGCGGCGCAGTCGGTGACGCTCTGGGTCGATTCGTCGAAGTCGATGGCCTTTGCCGGTGCGAAGGGCCGGGCCTCCAAGGCCGACCGGGCGCGGCTGCTGGCCATGGCGCTGGCGGTTCTTCTGCTGCGCGGGGGCGAGCGGGTGGGGCTGGCCGGCCTGGCTCCGCCGCGCAGCGGACGGGCGCAGATCATGCGCCTGGCCGCCCGGCTGGCCGAAGTGCCCGAGACCGCCGATTACGGCGCGCCCGAGGTGGCGGGCATGGTCGCCCATGGCCGCGCCGCCTTCTTTTCCGATTTCCTCGGCCCGCTCGATGGCGTGGAGATCGCGCTGGCGCAGGCCGCGGACCGCGGGGCAAGGGGTGTGCTCTGCCAGATCCTTGATCCCGCCGAGGAGGAATTTCCCTTCGACGGCCGCACGGTCTTTGAATCCATGGGCGGCAGCCTGCGGCACGAAACCCGGCAGGCGCGCGACCTGCGCGACCGCTACCTTGCGCGGCTGGCCGAACGGAAGGACCGCCTTGCCACGCTGGCTCGCGGCCTGGGCTGGCATTATTCGGCGCATCACACCGGCCAGCCGGCGCAGGCGGCGCTGCTGTGGCTTTACCGCGCGCTGGAGGGCGGGCGCTGAATGTTCATGATCGGTCCTGTCGGATTTCTGACGCCCTGGCTGCTGTGGGGGCTGGCCGTGCTGCCGGTCCTGTGGTTCTTGCTGCGCGCCGTGCCGCCAGCGCCGATCCGCCGACGCTTTCCGGGGGTGGCGCTGCTGCTTGGCTTGGCCGATGAGGATGCCGAGACCGACCGCACGCCCTGGTGGCTTTTGCTGCTGCGCATGCTGGCGGTGGCGGCCGCGATCATCGGTTTTGCCGGGCCGGTGCTGAATCCGGAACCGAAGCAGCCCGGTCAGGGGCCGCTGCTGGTGGTGCTGGATGGCGGCTGGGCCGATGCGCGCGACTGGCAGCGCCGGGTCGACCGCGCCGGGCAGATCCTGGCCGAGGCCGGGCAGGAGGGCCGCCCCGTCGCGGTGGTCCGCCTGACCGACCCGCCGCAGGAGGCGATGTTCCAGGGCGCGGATGCCTGGGCCGGGCGGCTGGCCGCGATGCAGCCGGCGCCCTGGGCGCCCTCGGCGCTGGAGGACTGGGCCGAGGCGCTGCCGGCCGACGGATTCGATACCGTCTGGCTGTCGGACGGGCTGATGCATGACGGGCGCGAGGCCCTGGCGGCGGTCTTCCTGGACAAGGGCGCGCTCAGCGTGATCGAAAGCCCGCGCCCGGTGCTGGCGCTGCATCCGCCGGTTTTCGAGGAGGGTAGGGTGCAGATCGCGGTCAGCCGGTTGCCCGCCGAGGGTGCGGCGCAGGTCGAGGTGATCGGCCGCGGCCCCGATCCTGCGGGAATAGAGCGCGAACTTGCCCGCGCCACGCTGGCCTTCGTACCGGGAGAGACCCGCGCCGCGGCCGCGCTGGACCTGCCGCCGGAACTGCGCAACCGCATCACCCGGTTCGAGATCGCTGGCATGCGCTCTGCCGGCGCGGTCAGCCTGACGGATGACAGTCTGAAGCGGCGCAAGGTGGCGCTGGTCGCCCCCGGTACGGCGCAGGAGGGGCTGCAGCTGCTCTCGCCGCTGCATTACCTGCGGCAGGCGCTGGATCCGGTCGCCGATCTGATCGAAGGTTCGGCCGGCGATATCCTGCCGGCCAGCCCCGATGCCGTGATCCTTGCCGATGTACCGTATCTGACCGAAACCGAACAGGCCGCGCTGACCGACTGGGTGGAGAAGGGCGGGCTTTTGCTGCGCTTTGCCGGCCCGCGCACCGCCGCCTCGGATCTGGCGCTGGCCGATGACGATCCCTTGATGCCTGTCCGCCTGCGCGAGGGTGGCCGTGCCGTCGGCGGCGGCATGAGCTGGGGCGAGCCACGCACCCTGGCGCCCTTTCCCGAGGGCAGCCCGTTCTTCGGCCTGGCCATCCCGCCCGACCTGCAGGTGAAGGAACAGGTGCTGGCCCAGCCCGACCCGGATCTGGCCGAACGCACCATTGCGGCGCTGGAAGACGGCACCCCGCTTGTCACCCGCAAGGCGCTGGGCGAAGGGCAGGTGGTTTTCGTCCATGTCACCGCCAATGCCGAATGGTCGAACCTGCCGCTTTCGGGGCTGTTCGTGCAGATGATGGAGCGGCTGGCGATCTCTGCCCGGACCGCGCTGCCGGTGGCGGCCGATCTGGCCGGGCAGACCTGGGTGCCGCAGGTCCTGCTCGACCCCTGGGGCGAGGAGCGCGACGCGGGCGAGGTGGCGGGCGTGCCGGGCGAGACGCTGGCCCGGGCGATTGCCGCAGGCCCCGGCCCGGCCGAGCCGCCGGGCCTTTACGCCGGGCAGGACCGCCGGGTCGCACTGAACGTGATCGGTGCCGGGACCGAACTCGTTCCGGCCCGCTGGCCCGCCGGCGTGCCGGTCGAAGGCCTGGCCGCCAAGCCGCAGCAAAGCCTGGAAGGCCCGTTCCTGCTGGCGGCGCTGGGCCTGCTTCTGCTCGACATCCTGGCCGCGCTCTGGGTTGCGGGGCGGCTTTCCGGCCTGCGCCGCGGCACGGCGCTTCTTGCCGCCGTCGCCCTTGCCGCCGCGGCGATCGCCGCAGCCCCGGGCCTGTCGCGCGCGCAGGAGGCGCCGCCCGAAGGCCCCCGGCCCGGCGACGATTTCGCCATCGAGGCGACGGCAGGCGTCGTCCTCGCCCATGTGCTGACCGGCGATGCCGAGGTGGACGAGATCGCGCAGGCCGGGCTTCTGGGGCTGGGCGACCGGCTCTGGGAACGGACCGCGGTCGAGCCGCTGCAACCGATGGGCGTCGACATCGAGCAGGACGAGCTGGCCTTCTTTCCCTTCCTCTACTGGCCGATCACCGCCGATGCCGCCACCCCCTCGGCCGCCGCCTATGACCGGCTGAACCAGTTCCTGCGCACCGGCGGGATGATCCTGTTCGACACCCGCGACGCCGATGTCACCAGCCTGGGCGGCACCTCGGCCGAGGCGCAGGCGCTGCAGCGGATCGCCGCCGGCCTCGACATTCCGCCGCTCGAACTCCTGCCCAAGGATCATGTGCTGACCCGCAGCTTCTACCTGATCCAGGACTTTCCCGGTCGCCAGTCCGGCGGCCTTCCCTGGGTCGAGGCCGCGCCGGCCGGTGCCGCTCAGGCCGAGGGCGTGCCGTTCCGCAACCTGAACGATGGCGTGACCCCGGTGGTGATCGGCGGCGGCGACTGGGCGGCGGCCTGGGCCACCGACGATTACGGCGCGCCCCTCCTGCCGGTGGGCCGCGGCGCCGCCGGCGAGGGCCAGCGCGAGATGGCCTATCGCTTCGGGATCAACCTCGTCATGCATGTGCTGACCGGCAACTACAAATCCGACCAGGTCCATGTACCGGCGCTTCTCGAAAGGCTCGGGCAATGATCGCAGCCTTCGGCCATCCGGTCTTCGATCCGGCCTTGCCCTGGCCCGTCCTCGCCGCGCTGGCGGGGGTGGCGCTCGTCCTCCTCGCATTTGCGCTGTGGCGCGGGCTGGCCGGCTGGGCCCTGCGCGCGCTGGCGCTGGCGGCCCTGCTTGCGGCCCTTGCCGGCCCCTCCTTCCAGCGCGAGGATCGCCAGCCGCTGTCGGACATCGTGATCCTCCTGGTCGATGAAACCGCCTCGCAGGGCCTGTCGGACCGCCGGGCCCAGACCGAGGCCGCCGTGGCGGCGATACAGGCGGAAATCGACGCCATGCCGGGCAGCGAACTGCGCATCCGCCGGTTTGCCGACGGCCCCGAGGATGCCGGAACCCTGGCAATGACCGCCGCGGCCGAGGCCCTGGCCGAGGAACCTCGCGCCCGCGTCTCCGGCGTGATCCTGATCTCGGACGGGCGCGTCCATGACCTGGCCATGGCCCCCGGATTTCCCGCGCCCTTCCACCTGCTGGAAACCGGCCGCAAGGCCGACTGGGACCGCCGCCTCGTCATCCGCAACGCCCCCGCCTTTGCCATCATCGGCGAGACCTTCGTCCTCAACCTGATGATCGAGGATCAGGGCGCCACCCCGGCCTCGGCCGGCGCCTCGGCCGAGTTGACGATCGCTGTCGATGCCGATCCGCCGCAGACCTATACCGTCCCGGTGGGCGAGGAGCTGGAACTGCCGGTCACGCTGCCGCATGGCGGCATGAACGTCCTGCAATTCTCGATCGCGCCCACCCCGGGCGAGCTGACCGACCGCAACAACGCCGCCATCGTGCAGATCAACGGCGTGCGCGACCGGCTGCGCGTGCTGCTGGTGTCGGGAGAGCCGCATACCGGCGAAAGGGTCTGGCGCAACCTGCTGAAATCCGACGCCTCGGTCGATCTCGTCCATTTCACCATCCTGCGCCCGCCGGAAAAGCAGGATGGGGTGCCGGTCGACGAACTGTCGCTGATCGCCTTTCCGACGCGGGAACTCTTCGTCGAGAAGATCGGCGAATTCGACCTGATCATCTTCGACCGCTACCGGATGCGGGGCATCCTGCCGATGTCCTATCTCGACAATGTGGTGGCTTACGTGAAGGAGGGCGGCACCGTTCTCGTCGCCTCGGGTCCCGAATATGGCGCAGTGGATTCGCTCTATCGCTCGCCCCTGGCGGAAATCCTGCCGGTCGCACCCACCGCACAGGTGATCGAGGGCGGCTTCACCCCCAAGATCACCGCGCTGGGCCAGCGCCACCCTGTCACCGAGGGGCTGGAGAACTATGCCCCGCCCGGCGGCTGGGGCCGCTGGTTCCGCCAGATCGAGGTCGAAAAGCTGTCGGGCCAGACCGTGATGGAGGGGGCGGAAGGCCAGCCGCTGCTGGTCCTCGACCGGGTGGCGCTGGGGCGGATCGCCGTCCTCGCCTCGGATCAGGCCTGGCTCTGGGGCCGCGGCTATGAAGGCGGCGGGCCGCAGCTCGAACTGTTGCGCCGCCTCGCGCATTGGATGCTGAAGGAACCCGAACTCGAGGAAGAGGCGCTGACCGCCACGGCCGAGGGCAACCGGCTGACCATCGTGCGCCGCACCGTCGCCGAAACGCCGCCGGGGCCGCTGAAACTGACCGGCCCCGATGGCGGGGAAACCGTGCTGCAGATGACGCAGACCCGCCCCGGCCGGCATGAGGTGACATGGGAGGCGCCGATGCTGGGCCTGTTCCGGCTGGACCAGGACGATCTGACCCGCGTCATCGCCGTGGGCCCGGCCGCACCGCGGGAATTCGTCGCCACCATCGCCAGCGGCGCGGATCTGTCACCGGTCGTCGAACCCACCCGCGGCGGCATCGCCCGGCTCGAGGACGGCATGCCCGACCTGCGCCCGGTGGCCGAGGGCCGCCCGGCCGCCGGGCGCGGCTGGATCGGCCTCACCTCGCGCGGCGCCTATGTCACCACCGCGGTCGAGGAAATGCCGGTCCTGCCCGGCTGGGCCTGGCTTGCGCTGGCCGTCGCCTTCTCGCTGGCCGCCTGGCTGGTCGAGGGTCGCCGCGGCGCAAGAATCTGAGCCTTCTCTTCTGCCCGAAATATCCCCGCCGGAGGCACGGGTCCGAGCGCCCGCGCCCGGCGCGGGGGCGAGAGCAGGGACTTGCGGCGCAGCCGCACCGCTGAATCCGCCGATCCGGCACAGGAAGCGGCTTTCCCGACTCGCACCGATTTGCGACGCTGCCGGGGTCTCCTGCCGTTGCAGTCCTGCGGGGATTTGTCATGACCGATGCCGATACCGATGTCGTGATCGTGGGTGCCGGCACCGCCGGCCTTGCCGCCGCCAAGGCGCTGGGTCGCGCGGGGCTGACCTTCCGCGTGGTCGAGGCGATGGCGCGCATCGGCGGCCGGGCCTGGACGAGTTCCAGCGATTTCGGCCTGCCCTTCGATATCGGCTGTGCCTGGATCCATGCGGCGGACCGCAACCCGTTTTTCCCCGAGGCCCAGGCGGCAGGCTGGACGCTGCATCGCCATGATATGGATCTCGATCACCTCTGGCAGGGCCGGCGCCGGGTGCCGACCGGGGAACTGGCGATGCTGCGGGCGGCAGAGACGGCGCTGGAGCGTCGCCTGGACGAGGCCGGCCGGCCCGGCTCCACCGCCCCCGGCTCCACCTCATCGGGCTCCACCGGCCCCGGCTGCGCCGACGACCGGCTCTCGACGCTGACCGGCGACAGCCCGGCCGGCCGGGCGCTGGCCACCTTCTGCGGGCCGATGGATTTCGGTGCCGATGCCGATGAAATCTCGGTTGCCGATTTCCGGGCGGCCGCCGATCTCGATCCGAACTACTTCACCCGCGAAGGTTTCGGCGCATTGATCCACCGCTGGGGTGCGGATGTTCCGGTCACGCTTGCCACGCCCGTCCGCGCGATCCGCTGGGACGGCCCCGGCATTGCCGCGGAAACCCGGCGCGGCACGCTTTCGGCGCGGGCCGCCATCGTGACCGTCTCGACCGGCGTGCTGCAGTTCGAGGATCTCGCCTTCTACCCGGCGTTGCCCGACGCGCATCTGGACGCGATCCACGATCTGCCGATGGGTCTGCTGGCCAAGATCGGTCTCGCGGTGTCGGGAACCCGCCTCGGGCTGCGCGCCTTCGACGATCTCCTGGTCGAGCGGCGGTCGCGGCAGGATATCTTCTTTCTCGCCTTCCCCTTCGATCTCGATCTGATGGTGGGCTTCGTCGGGGGCGATTTCGCCTGGGAACTCGAGGCGGCCGGCCCCGCCGCGGCGGTGGATTTCGCCACGGACCGGCTGGCCGAGCTGTTCGGCAACGATATCCGCCGGCAGGTCGGCCATGGCCTGCTGACGCGATGGGGCGGCGAGCGCTGGACCCGGGGGGCCTATGCCGCCGCCACCCCCGGCCGCGCCACCGCCCGGGCCGTGCTGGCCGAGCCGGTCGGCGGGCGGATCTGGTTTGCGGGCGAGGCGCTGGGCGGCGGGCTGATGCAGACCGCCGCCGGCGCGCGGCTGTCGGGCGAGGCCGCCGCGGCCTCGGTCGCCCTTGCCCTGGGC
>JACSRN010000092.1 GCA_014879735.1 Paracoccaceae bacterium | reverse complement strand
ATCGCCTTCAGCAGCATCTGCCACATCCGCGTCAAGGCCCTGATCGGCAGCCGGCCCGCCATGTCGAGGCCACGGCGACGTTCGTCGGGCGGCACGGTCGGGTCTTCGGCGGCTTCGGGGGTGATCTTGATCACGCTGATCCAATGGGTGATCTCGGCCAGATCGCGCAGCACCGCCATCGGATCGGCGCCATCGGCATATTGCGCCGCCAGTTCCGACAGCGCAGCCGTCGCATCGCCCTTCATGACCAGGTCGAAAAGATCGAGCGTACGGCCCCGGTCGGCCAGGCCCAGCATGGCACGGACCTGATCGGCCGTGGTCTCGCCGGTGCCGTGGCTGATCGCCTGGTCAAGGAGCGAGGTCGCATCCCGGGCCGAGCCTTCCGCCGCCCGGGTGATCAGCGCCAGCGCATCCTCGGCGATGGCGGCCCCTTCGGCCGTGGCGATCCGGCGCAGAAGGGCGATCATCACCTCAGGCTCGATCCGCCTCAGGTCGAAGCGTTGGCAGCGCGACAGCACCGTCACCGGCACCTTGCGGATCTCGGTGGTGGCGAAGATGAATTTCACATGCGCCGGCGGTTCTTCCAGCGTCTTGAGCAGCGCGTTGAAAGCGGCCGTCGACAGCATGTGCACTTCGTCGATGATATAGACCTTGAAGCGCGCCGAAGCCGCACGGTAATGGACGGAATCGATGATCTCGCGGATATCGCCCACGCCGGTGTGCGAGGCGGCGTCCATCTCCATCACATCGACATGCCGGCCTTCGCCGATGGCGCGGCAGGCGTCGCAAAGGCCGCAGGGGTCGGTTGTCGGGCCGCCAGTGCCGTCGGGGCCGGTGCAGTTCAGGCCCTTGGCGATGATGCGCGCGGTGGTGGTCTTTCCAGTGCCGCGGATGCCGGTCATGATGAAGGCATGGGCGATGCGGTCGGCGGCGAAGGCATTCCTGAGCGTGCGGACCATCGCCTCCTGGCCGACGAGATCGGCGAAGGTTTCGGGGCGGTATTTGCGGGCAAGGACCTGATAGGCCCGTTCCGGGGTTTCCGACATGATCCGTCCTGCGGGGCTGTTCCCGGCCAATCTAGGGCTGCTCAGGCGCGGCGTCCACCCGCCGCGGGGCGCTATTGCCCCCAGGTGCGTTCGAGCAGGCGGAACCAGTTCTCATGGCATATCTTGCGCAGGAGGGGCTCGTCATAGCCGTGGTGGCGCATCGCCTGGACCAGGTTCTGCTGTCCCGCCACATCGCCGATGCCGGCCGGGATCGTGGCGCCGTCATAATCGGAGCCGAGGCCGACGTGATCCTCGCCCAGCCGGCCGATCAGGTGGTCGAGATGGGCGAGAATATCTTCCCAGCCCATGGCGGCATCCTGCCGGCCATCGCGACGCAGGAAGCTGGTCGAGTAGTTCAGCCCGACCATCCCGCCCGAATCGCGGATGGCGTCGAGTTGCCGGTCGGTCAGGTTGCGCGACGAGGGCGTGACGGCATGGGCGTTGGAATGGGTGGCGACAAGGGGGGCGTCGGTCAGTGCGGCCAGATCCCAGAAGCCACTTTCGTTCATATGGCTGAGATCGAGCATGATCTTCAGCCGGTTGCACAACCGGACCAGATCCTTGCCCGCTGGCGTCAGCCCCTCGCCAGTGTCGGGCGAGGCGGGGAAGGCAAAGGGTACGCCATGGCCGAAGACCGTGGGGCGCGACCAGACCGGACCCAGCGAGCGCAGCCCCATGTCGTGATAGAGATAGAGCGCGTCGAGATCGGGACCGATGGCCTCGGCGCCTTCCATGTGCAGGATGCCCGAGACAGTGCCCTCGGCCAGGCACTGGCGCAGGCCGGCCGCCGTGGTGCAGATCCGGAAGGCGCCATCGGAGGCGCGTTCCATCCAGCGCAGATGCCCGGCCATCGCCAGGGCAACCGGCTGCGCCGCGGCCGCGCCGATCAGATCGGGCAGCGGCAGGTGAAACGGCGGGTTTGCCATCTGCTGCTGATAGTCGGCGTCGTCATGCGCCCTGGGCGAGGGGATGTAGATCGCGAAGAACCCGCCGGCAAAGCCGCCCTGCCGCATGCGGGGCAGGTCGAGATGGCCGCTGCCCTCGCCGGAGAGCCAAATCTCCTCGCGCCGGTCGGGGGCGTTGTAGAGCCGGAGGAGGAGATCGTTGTGGCCGTCGAAAACTGGGATCATGGCGGGTCTCGGCTTGTTCAGGTCGGAGCGGGGCGCTGCCCCGCACCCCGGGGTATTTGGGTCAAGAGGAAGGCCTGGCGGTAGTCAGGCCCCGAGCAGCCGATCGGCGGAAGCGGCAAACAGGCTGCGGGCATAATCGGTCTTCATCTGCGCCTTCGCCAGCGCCTCGCGCGGGAGTTCCTCGACAGCGGCGCCGTGCTGCATCACCAGGATTCGGTCGCACATATGGTCGATCACCGCAAGGTCGTGGCTGACCATCAGGAAGGTCAGGCCGCGTTCGGCGCGCAGGCGGTTCAGCAGGTTCAGGGTTTCCGCCTGCACGCTGGCGTCGAGGGCGGAGGTGGGTTCGTCAAGGAGCAGGATTTCCGGTTCCAGCATCAGCGCGCGGGCGATGGCGACCCGCTGGCGCTGGCCTCCCGAAAGCTGGTGGGGAAAGCGGAAGCGGAAGGCAGGGGGCAGGCCGACATCGGTCAGGGCGCGGACGACGCGGGCATCGGTGTCGGGCAGGCCGTGGATGGCGAGCGGTTCGGACAGGGTGCGGTCGATGGTATGGCGGGGATGCAGGCTGGCGTAGGGATCCTGGAACACCATCTGCACGCGGCGCGAGAAGCCGGGGCCGCGGCGGGTGGGCACCGGCTGGCCTGCAATGCGGATCGTGCCGCCGGAGATCGGCGCGAGGCCGCAGATCGCGCGCAGGATGGTGGATTTGCCCGAGCCGGATTCGCCCACGAGGCCGAAGCTTTCGCGCGCGTCAACCGCAAGCGAGACGTTGCGGACCGCCTGCACCTCGCGGTGTCTGGCGGCGAAGGTGACGGAAAGGTCGTCGATCTCGATCAGTGCCATGTCAGCGGGCCCAGTCTGCGGTACGGTCGAGCGCGGGCAGGGGCGTGCGCGGGCCGCCGATGCGCGGCAGGCAGTCGAGGAGGCCGCGGGTATAGGGGTGTTGCGCCTGCATCAGGTTGCGCGCGGGAAGTTCCTCGACGATCCGGCCCTTGAACATGACAAGCACCCGGTCGCAGAACCGCGCGACGAGGCGCAGGTCGTGGGAGATGAAGATCAGCCCCATGCCGCGGGTCCTGACCAGATTGTCGAGGATCGACAGCACCTCGGCCTGCACCGTGACATCGAGCGCCGAGGTCGGTTCGTCGGCGATCAAGAGGTCGGGGTTCGGGATCAGCATCATCGCGATCATCACCCGCTGGCCCATTCCGCCGGAAAGTTCGTGCGGCCAGGCCTCCATCACCCGTGCGGGATCGCGGATCTGCACGGCGGCCAGCGCCTCGACCGCCTTGGCATGGGCGTCGCGCCGGCTCAGGCCGTCGCGCTGGCGCAGACCCTCCATCAGCTGGTGGCCGACCCGCATCACCGGGTTCAGCGAATATTTCGGATCCTGCATCACCATGGCGATGCGGCGGCCGCGCAGGGCGCGCATGTCGCGTTCGCCGGCGGCCATCAGATCCTGCCCGTCGAACACCATCCGGTCGGCCCTGATCCGGCCGGGCGGGCGGATCAGCCGCAGGACGGCGCGCCCGGTCTGGGTCTTGCCCGAACCGCTTTCGCCGACGATGCCCAGCCGTTCGCGCCCCAGCGCGAAGGAAACGCCACGGACGGCTTCGACCACGCCGGCCTCGGTGTCGAAGGTCACATGCAGGTTTTCCACGGAAAGCAGCGTCATTTGCCGGAATTCCTCGGATCGAGGACGTCGCGCAGGCCATCGCCCAGCAGGTTGAAGCCGAGCGAGACGGTAAAGATTGCAAGGCCCGGCATGGTGGCAACCCACCATTGTTCGAACAGATACTTGCGCCCGGCCGAGATCATCGCGCCCCATTCCGGCATCGGCGGCTGCACGCCAAGCCCGAGAAAGCCCAGGCCGGCGGCGATCAGGATCACGCCGGCCATGTCCAGCGTGACGCGGATGATGACCGAGGGCAGGCACATCGGCATGATGTGACCCCAGATGATCCGCACCGCACCCGCGCCCTGCAGGCGCACGGCGGCGATGTAATCCGAGGAGCGGACGGTCAGCGTCTCGGCCCGGGCGACGCGGGCATAGGGCGGCCAGGAGGTCACGGCGATGGCAAGGACGGCATTGATGATGCCGGGCCCCATCACGGCCACCAGGGCCAGTGCCAGGATCAGCTTGGGGAAGGCGAGGAAGATGTCGGTGATCCGCATCAGCACCTCGTCGATCCAGCCGCCGAAATAGCCGGCCACGGTACCGACCAGCAGGCCGAAGACCGGCGCGGTGACGGCGACGAGCAAGATGATGTAGAGCGTGATGCGCGAGCCGACGATCAGCCGCGAGAGGATGTCGCGGCCGAAATCGTCGGTGCCGAGCGGGTGGCCTGCGGTCAGCGGTGGCAGCAGACGCGCGCGCAGGTCCTGGGTGATCGGGTCATGTGGCGCCAGGACGGGCGCGAAGATCGCCACGATAACCAGCGCAAGGACGATGCCGAGGCCGATCACCGCCAGCCGGTTGTTCTTCAGCCGCAGCCACGACAGATAGGCCTGCCCCAGCCGCGCCTGCCGGCGGCTGGCGGGGGAGGGGTCGCGGAGCCAGTCGGTCAGCGTGCTCATGCCCGGGCCCTTGGATCGACGAAGCGGTAGAGAAGGTCGGACAACATGTTGAGGCCGATATAGACCACGCCCACCACCACCGTGCCGCCCAGGACGGCGGGCATGTCGCCCACCAGAAGCGCATCGGTAATATAGCTGCCAAGGCCCGGCCAGCTGAAGATCGTCTCGGTCAGTACCGCGCCCTCGAGGAGATAGGCATAGGATAGCGCGATGACGGTGATCAGCGGTACCATGACGTTCTTCATGGCATGGACCCAGATCACCCGGCGCTCGGGCATGCCCTTCACCCGCGCTGTGGTGATGTATTCCTGCCCCAGCTCGTTCATCATGAAGCTGCGGGTCATCCGGCTGATATAGGCCATCGACAGATAGCCGAGGATCCCGGCCGGCAGCACGATATGGGACACGGCATTGAAAAACATGTCCCAGCGGCCGGCAAGCGCGGTGTCGAGCAGGATCATACCGGTGCGCTGGGGCACTTCGAATTCGAGCATGATGTCATAGGCGGCATCCAGCCGTCCCGGCCCGCCAACCCAGTCGAGGACGCCGTAGAACAGCAAGAGCCCCATCAGCCCCAGCCAGAATACCGGCATCGAATAGCCCATCAGCCCCACCAGCCGCACGAACTGATCGACCAGGCTGCCCGGCTTCGTCGCCGCCAGAACCCCCGCGGGCACGCCGAGGAGAACGCCGAACAGCGTCCCCAGCGTGGCAAGCTCCAGCGTGGCCGGAAAATACTGGGCGATCTCGTCGATCACCGGCTGCTTGGTGCGGATCGAGACGCCCAGGTCGCCGTGGAGCGCCTGCCAGATATAGATGCCGAACTGTTCCCACAGCGGCTTGTCCAGGCCAAGGCGGATGCGCTCGGCCTCGATCTGCGCCTCGGTCGCGCGGTCGCCCAGAATCGACAACACCGGGTCGATCGGCACCACACGGGCGATGATGAAGGTGACGAGGAGCAGCCCGAGAAAGGTGAAGGCCAGCGAAATCAGCACGCCCGCGGTGCTGCGCAACAGGCCGGTCAGGCGGGAAAGGTTCGATGAGGAGGTTGTCATCGCAAAGCGGGCGCGCGCCGGAACGCAACCGGCGCGCGCGCTGTCGTCACTTCGTCACGGTCCAGTAGGCGGCCGAGTCGATGGCGCCGCCGGTGTAGAAGCCGGACAGATTGGCGCGCCGGCCGGTCTGATAGCCGATCTGGAACATCACGATGAAGGGCGAGGTTTCGCGGTGGATCTTCTGCTCTTCCTCGTACATCGCCTTGCGCTTGGCGGCATCGCCTTCCACCACCGCGGCATCGGTCATTCCGTTCAGCGGGCCGGGATCATAGGCGTTGCGCCAGGCCAGCGTTCCGACCTTGCCCTCGTCGCTGTTGTCGGGGTTCCAGGCAAAGCTGCCGGCATTGGTCTGCGGGTCGGGATAGTCCGGTCCCCAGCTTTGCAGCGTGCCGTCATGCTGGCGGGCCCGGTAGCGCTTCAACTGTTCGGCACCGTCGCCGATGTTCAGTTCCACCGTGATGCCGACCTGGCCGAAGGTGTTCTGGATCGACTGCGCCATCTCCATCCGGTCGGTAGCGTTGCGCACGTCCAGGGTGATCTTCGGCTCGGCAACGCCGCTTTCGGCCAGCAGCGCCTTCGCCTTCTCGACATCGAGATGATAGGGCGTGTCTTCCAGCGCGCCGAGATAGCCCTTCGGCAGGAAGGCCTGGTGCACCACCATCGAGCCCTTCAGGAAGGTATCGGCCATCGCCTGATAGTCGATCGCCCAGCGCATCGCATCGAGGAACTTGGCGTTCTTGTAGTTCTCGTTCTTCTGGTTGAACGACAGGTAGAAGATCTGACCGCCCACGTCCTGCTGGACTGTCACGTCGGCATTGCCCGCCATGCCTTCCACATCGACTGGGGTCAGTTCGCGGGCGATGTCGATATCGCCCTTCTCCAGCATCAGCCGCTGGGTCGCAGCCTCGGGCACATGGCGCATCAGCACCTTGGCCAGCGTCGGCTTGAACACCGCGGCATTGGGGTTGGCCTCGAGGAAATAGGCATCCTTGGGCTTGTAGCTCTTGATCACATAGGCGCCGCTGCCCGCGGATTTCGATCCGTCCGACAGATAGGCATAGCCATAGTCGCCGTCGACCGCATTCTCTTCCAGCAGCTTCTTGTCGACGACCGAGGCCACGCCGGCCGTGAGGCAGTTGTACAGGAAGGTCGGGGCATAGACCTTGTCGGTGGTGATCGAAAGCGTATCGCCCTCGGCCTTGACCATCTGCTCCACGTTATCGGCGGTCCAGCCGAACTGGTTCAGGATGAAGGCCGGGCTCTTGTTCAGCTTCACCGCGCGGATCAGCGAATAGGCGGCATCCTCGGCCGTGACCGGATTGCCCGAGGCAAAGGCCAGCCCCGATTTCATCTTGAAGCTGTGGGTCAGCCCATCCTCCGAGACCGACCAGCTTTCGGCAAGGCCCGCAACCAGTTCGCCCGGCTTGGTCGGGTCCAGTTCGATCAGGCTGTTGTAGATGTTGTTGACCACGTCGAGACCGGAGAATTCATAAGCCTCGGCCGGGTCGAGCGACACGATGTCGTCGATCGCATCGGCAATCACCAGCGTGTCGGCCGGCGTTTCGGCAAACAGCGCCGCCGGCGCGGCACCCAGCATGAGCGCTGCAATGGCCGCCGAGCCGACCCGGCGGAGGGCAGGAGAAAAAGTCATCGGTAACTCCCCGTTTTCTTGGACGGGGCGAGGTGAGTCCCCCGCCCTTCGTTCCCTCAGTTGGTCGATTTGCCGAAACCTTGTCAACAGCGCCGGCGGAAACTGCTATTCTCCCCAGGGCACCCAGATCGTCTTCACATCCGTCGCGCGGGCCAGGAACTCACGCCCCTCGGCCGTTGCCCAGTCGCGGGCCTGGCCGTTGTTGACCCAGGTGCGTTTCAGGTTCCCCGCCGATTCCCGCTCGACCAGCGCCGAAAGCGGGGTGGAGGAGAAGCACCAGACCGCATCCACGTCCAGGTGGCCCGCCAGCGGCTTGGCCAGTTCGTCATGTGCGCCGGTCACGATGTTCACCACGCCCGAGGGCAGATCCGAGGTTTCAAGCACCTGGTAGAAATCGGTCGCCGACAGCGGGAAGGGTTCGGATGGGACCAGCACGCAGGTGTTGCCCATGGCGATGGCAGGCGCCATGACCGAGACCAAGCCCAGAAGCGGCGCCTCGTCGGGGCAAAGCGCACCGATCACCCCCAGCGGTTCGTTCATCGCCAGCGCGATGCCGCGGATCGGCACGGGTTTTGCCGCGCCTTCGTATTTGTCGGCCCAGGCGGCATAGGTGAACAGCCGCTGGATCGCGGCCTCAACCTCGGCCTCGCCGCGCATGCCGGTCAGGTCCTTGATCCGGGCTGCAAACTCGCCCGCGCGGGCCGACAGGTTCTCGGCGATGTAATACAGGATCTGCGCGCGGTTGTGCCCGGTTGCCTTGCCCCAGCCGCGGGCCGCATGCGCCGCCTCGACCGCATTCCTGATATCCTTGCGGTTGCCCAGCCCGACATGGCCCAGAAGCCGCCCCTTCGCCGACCAGACGGCGCGGGAATAACCCCCGTCCGGCCGGGCCTGCTTGCCGCCGACGAACAGCTTCGCCGTGCGATCCATGTCGGGCACCTCGGGCGTCTTCGGCTCGGCCACCGCCGCGACCGGCTTCAGCGGCTTCGCCGTGCGGTCCGGGCGCAGATAGGCCATCAGGCCCTCCCAGCCGCCCTCGCGCCCGAAGCCCGATTCGCGCATGCCGCCGAAACCCGCGGCCGCATCGAACATGTTGGTGCCGTTGACCCAGACCACGCCCGCCTTCAGCTTCGGCGCGATGTCGAGGCAAAGGTTGACATTCTCGCTCCACAGGCTTGCGGCCAGCCCGTAGCGGGTGTTGTTCGCCAGTTCCACGGCCTCGCCCGGGGTGCGGAAGGTCATGCTGACCAGGACCGGGCCGAAAATCTCCTCCTGCATCAGCCGCGACGAGGCCGACAGCCCGGTGATCAGCGTCGGAGGATAATAGCAGCCGGTGGGCACCTGCACCGCGGCGCGATAGATTTCGCCCTCGCTGCCGGCGACCATGCTGGTGATGGTTTCCAGCTGCACCGGATCGACGATGGCGCCCACGTCGATGCATTTGTCCAGCGGATCGCCCAGACGCAGCCCGTCCATCCGCCGCTTCAGCTTGTCATGAAAGCGCTCGGCCACCCCCTCCTGCACCAGAAGGCGAGAGCCGGCACAGCAGACCTGGCCCTGGTTGAACCAGATCGCATCGACCAGCCCTTCGACCGCCGAATCGAGATCGGCATCGTCGAAGACGATGTAGGGCGACTTGCCGCCCAGCTCCAGCGTCAACGCCTTGGCCTGGCCGGCCGTCGCCTCGCGGATTTTCCGCCCGACACTGGTCGATCCGGTGAAGGCCACCTTCGCCACCTCGGGATTCGCCACCACGGCCGCCCCGGTCGCGCCATCGCCGGTGACGACGTTCAGCACCCCCTTCGGCAGCCCGGCCTCGCGGCTGATCTCGGCAAAGAGAAGGGCGGTCAGCGGCGTATATTCCGCGGGCTTCAGCACCACCGTATTCCCGGCCGCCAGCGCCGGTGCCACCTTCCAGGCCAGCATGAGCAGCGGAAAGTTCCACGGGATCACCTGTCCGCAGACGCCAAGCGGCGCCATCCCCGGCTTCTCGGCCGCCAATAGCTGTGCCAGCCCGGCATGATAGTAGAAATGGCGCGCCACCAGCGGCACGTCGATGTCGCGGCTCTCCCGGATGGGTTTGCCGTTGTCCATGGTCTCAAGCACGGCAAACAGCCGCGAGTGCTTCTGCACCAGCCGCGCCAGCGCGTAGAGGATGCGCGCACGTTGATGCCCCGGTGTCCGGGCCCAGGCGGGAAATGCCCGCCGCGCCGCCGCCACCGCCTTGTCGACCGTCGCATCCGAACCCTGCGACACCGCCGCCAGCACCGCGCCCGTCGCCGGATTCCGTGTCTCGAAGGTGTTTTCAGGCGGCGTGAAGGCGCCATCGATGAAATGGCCGAACCGGCCTTCGTGCCGGGCCAGCCAAGCCAGCGCCTCGGCATTGCTCTCGGGCGCAGGACCATAGCTCATCGCGTCGAAGATTTCCTTGATCGTCATGCCTCAGGCCCTTGTTCTCTTCCTCTTGGCGAAAATACCCCGGGGGGGTCGCCGCAGGCGACGGGGGCAGCGCCCCCGCGCGCTCAGCCCATCGCGTGCCGGTATCCGGCCGAATACTGCCCGGTCAGATAATGCTCGAGTTGCCGCTCGATGTCGCCCAGCAGGCTCGAGGCACCGAAACGGAACAGGTCGGGCTGCAGCCAGGCGTGGCCCAGTTCGTCCTTCATCAGCGCCAGATAGACCAGGGCGTCCTTGGCTTTCGAGATGCCGCCGGCCGGCTTGTAGCCCACCTTGAACCCGGTTCGCGCCTGGTAGTCGCGGATGGCGCGGATCATCGTCAGGCTGACGGGCAGGGTTGCGTTCACCGTCTCCTTCCCGGTCGAGGTCTTGATGAAATCCGCCCCCGCCATCATGCAGACCAGGCTGGCCCGGGCCACGTTGCGCAGGGTCTGCAACTCGCCGGTGGCCAGGATCGCCTTGACATGCGCCTCGCCGCAGGCCGCCCGCATTTCGGCCATCTCGTCGTAAAGCGCCTGCCAGTTGCCGGTCAGCACATGCCGGCGCGAGATCACGATGTCGATCTCCCGCGCTCCGGCCTTCACGCTTTCGCCGATCTCCCGAATCCGCAGGGCATAGGGCGACAGGCCGGCCGGAAAGCCGGTCGAGACGGCGGCGACCGGGATGTTCGTGCCTTCCAGCGCGCGGACCGCGGTCTCCACCATCTCGTGATAGACGCAGACCGCGCCGGTGGTGATCCCCGGCATGCCCAGCCGGTTCAGGATGTCCTGCCGCACCGGCTGCCTCGCCTTGGCGCACAGCCGCTCCACCCGGCCCGGGGTATCGTCGCCTGAAAGCGTAGTCAGGTCGATCAGCGTGATGGCCTTCAGCAGCCAGGCCGCCTGATATTCCTTCTTGACGCTGCGCCGTCCGGGCAGCGTCGCGCAACGCCGCTCGATGGCCGAGGTATTGGCCTCGACACCCGCCACCCAGTCGAGGTCAAGCGGCATGCCCGCATTGCGGGCATGGGTCGGCGTCGGCAGCAGCCCCGTGCCCGCGGTATCGGTTTTCATCAGGGTCAAGGGCACCTCCGTCCGCAGCGATCCGCCACAAGATGCCACGCCGGGGCAAGAAGATGCAAGCAGCAGGCCGCTGCCGCGCGATCAATCGGCGCGGCCGGGCGGGCTTGCGTCCTTCAGCACGGCCCAGCCGACGCCGTTGGCGTCCTTCGGCAGGTCCCCGGGTTTCGCCGCACGCCAGACATGGCAGCGCGCCAGCATCAGGGCCGAGATCGGCGCGGTCACGAACAGGAACAGGCTCACCAGCGCCTCTTTCGGCATGCTCGTTGCCGTGGCGATGCCGGCGGCGATCAGCGCGGTTCCGACACCGACGGTGGTCGCCTTCGTCGGGGCATGCAGCCGCTGCATCGGCTCCTTCAGCCGCATCAGCCCGAAAGAGCCGATCAGTCCGAACAACCCACCGATCACGAGAAAGACGGACAGGACGATCTCAAGCGCGAGGTTCATTCGACGATGCTCCCCCTGAGCAGGTATTTCGCCGCGCCGAGCGTGCTGACGAAGCCGGTCATGGCGAAAAGCAGCGTCGGTTCGAAGGTCATGGCCAGCGGCCAGGTCGCGCCGTAAAGCGCCAGCAGGGCAATGGCATTCACCGTCATGGTATCGACGGCCAGCACCCGATCGGCCGGTGTCGTCGCCGTGACCAGCCGCAGCAGGTTTAGCGCCAGCGCCAGCGAAAAGCAGGCAGAGGCAAAGGCAAGGGCAACGGTCAGGATCATCCGAATATCCTTTTCAGTCTGGCCTCGTAGCGGGACTTGATCTCGTCGCGGACGGCATCGGGATCGGGGGCGTGCAGGGCATGCACAAGAAGCGTCCGGCCATCGGCGGAATAATCCGCGGTCAGGGTTCCGGGCGTCATCGTGATGGTTCCGGCCAGCAGCGCGATGGCCTCGGGCGCGGTCAGGTCCAGCGGAATGGCGATCCAGGCGGAACGGATCTCGGCCGAGGGCATGAAAAGGATGATTCGCGCCACGGCAAAGCTGGACCGCACCACGTCATAAAGGACGATCAGGATATAGCCGATCAGCCCCAGCGGATGGCGCAGCCGCGGCCTGTCCGGCCAGAGCGGCACGATGGCCAGCGGCACGATCACCCCGGCCAGCACGGCCATGACCAGGCTCGCCATGCTCCAGCTTCCGGCGATCACCAGCCAGACCAGTGCAAGGAAGACCGACAGCGCGGGATGGGGAAAGAGCGACCTCATGGCAAGGTCTCCAGCGCATTGGCCGTGATATAGGCGGCGGGATCGGTCACGGCGGCGGCGGTTTCGGCAAGCCAGCCCGTCACCGGCCCGGCCCAGATCGTCAGCGCGGCCATCAGCAGGACCAGCGCCGCAGGCGCAAGATAGGTCCGGGCAGGCAGCGGGGGGGCCAACTCGCCGCCGGCCCGCCAGAACAGCGCCGATCCCGCCCGGGCAAAGCCTACGACCAGAAGGAAGCTGCCCCCCAGCACCACGGGATAAAGCAGCGCGGCCTCGTCGATGCCGGCTTCGAGAATCAGCAGTTTGCCGAGAAAGCCCGACAGCGGTGGCAGGCCGGCGCTGGCGATGGCCGAGGCGAAGAACAGCACCGCCAGCCGGCCCGGAAGGCGCGGCGTGCTGCCGTCCAGCCGCTCGGCCCCGCGCAGGATGCACAGATCGGCGATCAGGAACAGCAGGGCCGAAGCCAGGGTCGAATGGATCACATAGTAAAGCCCCGCCGTCAGCCCCTCTGCCGCAAAGCCGGCCACGGCGACAAAGGCCAAGCCGGTCGAGGACATCGCGGCGAAGGCTGCAAGCCGCGCCAGCGTCCGCGCGCCCGGCACCGCCGCCGCCCCGAGCAGCAGCGTGACCAGTGCCGCCGGCCACAGCAGATCTGTCAGAATCGGGCCGATGGCCGGGGCCTCGGCAGGAAACATCAGCGTGCCGGCCCGAATCGCGGCATAGACGCCGACCTTGGTCAGCACGGCAAACAGTGCCGCCACCACGCCGGGCGCATGCGCATAGGTGCCGGGCAGCCAGAACTGCAGCGGCACCAGCGCGCCCTTCAGCGCAAAGACCATGACCATCAGCACCGCTGCCACCCGGATCAGCGCGAAATCGCCCTCGGGCAGGGCGGGCACCTTCACCGCCAGATCGGCCATGTTCAACGTGCCCGTCACGCCATAGACCATGGCCAGCGCGATCAGGAACAGCGAGGAACCCACCAGGTTCACCGCAACATAATGGAGGCCGGCGCGCAGTCGTTCCCCGCCCGCGCCATGGACCATCAGCCCGTAGGAGGCGATCAGCATCACCTCGAAGAAGACAAAGAGGTTGAAGGCGTCGCCGGTCAGGAAGGCGCCGTTCAGCCCCATCAGCTGGAAAAGCCAGAGCGCATGGAAATGTGCGCCGCGCCGGTCTGCCCCGGTGGCGATCACCTGCATCAGCCCGATCACGCCAAGGATCGCGGTCAGAACCAGCATCAGGGCCGACAGCCGATCCAGGACCAGGACAATGCCGAAGGGCGCGGGCCAGTCGCCCAGCCGGTAGACCTGCGGCGGCCCCGCGCTGGCCTGGGCGAGAAGCAGCAGGGCCACGCCCAGCAGCGCAAGACTGCCCAGGAGCGTGATCGCCCTTGGCCAGGTCCGGTGCAGCGAGGGGCTGTGCGACAGGCTGCCGGCCAGAACGGTTGCGGCGCCCAGCACGGCGGGCAACACCACGGGGGCGATGATCCAGTGGTTCACGGCGCCTCTCTTTCCGGGGCGACCCGGTCGTCGCCGGTGCCGAAGCGCGCGCCCACGGCCATCAGCACGATGACCGCCGTCATTCCGAAAGAGATCACGATGGCCGTCAGGACCAGCGCCTGGGGCAGCGGGTCGCTCGGCTCGGCCACACGGCCGACGATGGGGGGCGCGGCCATCTTCAGCCGGCCGGACGAGAAGATGAACAGGTTGACCGCATGCGACAGGAAGGTCAGCCCCAGGACGACCGGGAAGGTGCGGCGGCGCAGGATCAGGTAGACGCCGGTCGCCGTCATCAGGCCGATGGCCGAGGCCACGAGATATTCCATCAGCCCTCCTCCTCTTCGCCATCGGTCGTGGCGGCACCCAGCCGGGCCAGCGCGGCAATGGCCAGGACGACCGCGCCAAGAACGCACAGGAAAACGCCAAGGTCGAAGGCCGCCGCGCTGGCGAGTTCGATATCGCCGATCACCGGCAGGATCACATGCCCATAGGTCGAGGTCAGGAACGGCCGGCCGAATCCCCAGGCCACGGCGCCGGTTGCCGTGGCGACGAGGATTCCCGCGCCGATCAGCGCGTGGGGCGACAGGCGGCGGCGCATTTCGACCCAGGCGAAGCCCGAGGCGATGTATTGCAACAGAAGGCCGATCGCCACGACCAGCCCCGCGACGAAGCCGCCGCCCGGCAGGTTGTGCCCGCGCAGGAAGATGTAGAGCGCGACCACCAGCGCCAGCGGCAGCAGGAACCGCACCGCGACCTGAACGATCTGCGGATGCGGATCGCCCGAGTTCCCGCCGGTGTCGTGCCGGCGAAGCCGCGCCAGCGCGCGCCTGTTCGACAGAAGCGCCGTCGCCATGGCAAAGATCACCAGCGCAGCAATGCCCAGAACCGTGATCTCGCCATAGGTATCATAGCCGCGGAAATCGACGATGATGGTGTTGACCGCATTGGTGCCGCCCGCGCCGGGCTTCGACTGCGCCCAGTGAAAGATCGAGATCGGCGGGAAGGCGGGGTTGCGCAGCATGATCGACAGCGCCAGCGCGGCGATCCCGATTCCGGCTGCCGCGGCGATCGCGGCGTCGCGCAGGCGGGCGGGCCAGGGCGTCTCGGCCGGGGTGACACGCGGCAGCAGGCTGAGCGCAAGCAGCATCAGCAGCGTTGCCACCACCTCGACCGAAATCTGCGTCAGCGCCAGATCGGGGGCCGAAAGGACGGCATAGGCCAGCGCCAGTACCAGCCCCACCGCTGCTGTCAGCAGCAGCGCGAAAAGCCGCGCGCGGTGGACGATGGCCGTGGTCAGCGTGGCCAGCATCAGCACGGCCCAGCCGATCACCGCCGCCGGATGTGGCGACAGGACCGCGCGGTCGCCCGGCAGGTGGCTGGTCCCCAGAAAAGCCCAGAGACCGACGGCGACCATGGCCGGGACCGCCAGCGCAAAGGACCGTACCGGATTGCCGTCATGCATCTGCGTGTCGATCCGCCGCGCAAGCGCGGTGATGGCGCCGATCACCGCATCGAACATCCGTTTGGCATCGAGCTTTGGCGCGGCCTCGAACATCGCCGAAAGCTGCGGCCAGAGTGCCACGAAGGCGACGCCGGCGCCGAAGGCCGCCAGCGACATCCAGAGCGCGGCGCTGTCCAGCCCGTGCCACAGCGCAAGATGGCCGTGAACCGGCAGGCCGGTGACGGCGCTTGCCGCGACATCGGCCAGCGGCGCCAGCACCTGCATCGGCACGATCCCACCCACCGCCGTCAGCGCGGCGAGGATCATCGGCGAGATCAGTAGCCCGGCGCCCGGATCGTGCGGCGGCTCTGCCATGTCCTCGCGCGGCTGGCCGAGAAAGCCGTGGACAAGAAACCGCAGTGAATAGCCGACCGACCAGGCCGCGCCGATGGTCGCGATCAGCGCCACCAGCCAGGGCAGGCCGAAGACCGTTGCATGCGCCGCCTCTTCCAGCGCCATTTCCTTCGACAGGAAGCCCGCCAGTGGCGGCACGCCCGCCATCGACAGCGAGGCAACCGCCGCCACGCCAAAGGTCAGCGGCATCACCCGTGCCAACCCGCCCAGCCGCGACAGCCGGCGGGTTCCCGTCTCGTGGTCGACGATCCCCGCGGTCAGGAACAGCGCGGCCTTGAAGCTTGCATGGGCCAGGATATGGACCACCGCGGCCAATGCCGCCGGCTCGGTGCCAAGGCCCAGCAGGAAGGTGATCAGTCCCAGATGGCTGACGGTGGAATAGGCCAGAAGCGCCTTCATGTCGTCCTGGAAGAAGGCGATCTTGGCGGCGATGACCATGGTCAGAAGGCCGGTCGTCGCGACGATGGCCGTCCATTCCCAGCCGCCCGCCAGAACCGGCCACAGCCGGGCCATCAGAAACAGCCCCGCCTTCACCATCGTCGCCGAATGCAGATAGGCCGAAACCGGCGTCGGTGCCGCCATGGCGCGCGGCAGCCAGAAGTGAAACGGGAATTGCGCCGACTTGGTAAAGGCACCCAGCAGGATCAGAATCAGGGCCGGCAGGAAGGCCGGGCTGGCCTGGATGGCCTCGGCATGGGCCGCAAGCCCGGAGATCGAGTAGGTGCCCGCGATCTGGCCAAGGATCAGCAGCCCCGCCATCAGCGCCAGACCGCCGCCGGCGGTGACGGCCAGCGCCATACGCGCGCCCTGCCGTGCCTCGGTTGCGTCGCGCCACCAGCCGATCAGCAGAAAGGAGGTGAGCGAGGTCAATTCCCAGGACACCAGCAGCAGCAACAGGTTGTCTGACAGGACGATCCCGGTCATCGCGCCCTGGAACAGCATCAGATAGACGATGAAGCGCGCGAAATCCTCGGTTTCGCCCATGTAGTAGCGGGCGTAGATCAGGATCAAGATGCCGATCCCGAGGATCATCCCCGCGAACATCAGCGCCAGCCCGTCGATGCGGAAGGCCGCCTCGAGCCCGACCTGCGGCAGCCAGTCGAAGGCGGCCGTCACCGGGGTGCCCTGGGCGATGGCCGGCCAGTGCCCGATCAGTCCGGCCAGGGCGGCAGCGGTGCACAGCCCGGCTGCCAGCATGACGGCGGTACGCCCGGCCCGTGCGGCAAGACCTGCCAGGAGCGCGCCGAGAAAAGGAAGCGCGGCGATCAGGACGGGCGACATTCTGCGGGAAATCCTCGTCGGGTCAGCGCCGGGCAAGACCGGCAGGCGGGCGGGGCGGGGAGGCGCCGAAGAACTGGCGTCACCCCGCATATCGGCGGTTTGCTGCCGAATTTCAACCCGCCATGCGCCGTCATGCCGGCTTCAGCACGATTTCGGCAGGAACCGAATGCCGCATCACCGTCAGCGCATTCGGCAGGTCGTTGCCCTCGATCCAGGCGCGTGCGGCCTCTTCGGTCCGACCATGGTGATGCCAGCGTTCGGTCAGGCGGCGGATCAGTTCGGCCTCGGGCACGTCGAGAAAGATGGTCAGGTCGAACATCGGATGCAGCGCCGACCAGGGCTTGCGGTCGAGCAGCAGGTAATTGCCCTCGACGATCAGGATCCGGTCCTCGGCGCTGACGATATCGGCCGCGGCGCGCGACAGTTCCAGCGCGCGGTCGAAGATCGGGATCGCCACTTCCTCCTCCTCGCGCAGACGGCGGATCAGGTGGCGAAAGCCGGTCGCGTCAAAGGTTTCTGGCGCGCCCTTGCGGCTGCGCAGCCCGCGTGCCTCCAGGACCGCATCGTCATAGTGAAACCCGTCCATCGGCACGACCCGCGCGCCGGGCGCCAGCCGTGCCGCCAGATCGGCGGCCAGCGTCGACTTGCCGGCGGCAGGCGGCCCCGCCAGCGCGACAAGAAAGCGGCCCGGCCCCTCGGCCCTGGCAAGGATCAGCCGCGCCAGCCCTTCCGGTGTCATCTGCACCCCCCATCGGCATTTTCCCGCAGTCTGCGGGGGAAACGCTGGGCCTGCAAGGGCCTAGCCCTGGGGCGTCATCGCCTTGCGCTGGCGCGAACGCTCCAGGCCCAGATGCCGCTCGCGCAGGATGATCAGGATGCCGGCCAGGATGATCAGCGCGGCCCCGGCCAGCATGATCCCGGTCGGCACCTCGGCAAAGACGAACCAGCCGATCAGTAGCGAAAACAGCATTGAGGCATAGTCGAACGGTGCCACCAGCGAGGCATCGGCCTCTCGGTAGCCCGAGGTAAGGAGGATTTGCCCGACACCGCCCAGCAATCCCGCAGCAACGAGGAGGAAGGTCTCGAACGGCGTTGGCACCACCCAACCGAAGGGCAGTGTCGCCAGCGACAGCACCGTCGCCGTGACCGAGAACCAGAAGACGATGGTCGCTGTCTTTTCGACCTGCACCAGCTTGCGTACGAAGACCTGCGCCAGCGCCGAGAAGACGGCGCCGCCCAGAACCAGCATCGCCCCCAGCGCCGCCGCATCGTCGGCGCCGCCCTCGATGACGGAAAGCCGCGGCGCGATCACGATCAGCACGCCGGTCAACCCCAGGGCCACGGTAGAGATGCGGAAGACGCCGACCTTCTCGTTCAGGAACATCGCAGCAAAGATTACCGTCAGCAGCGGCGCGGCATAGCCGATCGCGGTGACTTCGGGAAAAGGCAGATAGGCCAGCGCGGCAAAGCCGAGGCCCATCGCGATCGTGCCGGCAAATCCCCGCCAGACATGGCCGAGTGGGTCGGCCGTCACCAGCCCGGTGCGCAGTTCCCCACGCCAGGCCAGCCAGCCCACGATGACCGGAATTGCAAAAAGCGAGCGGAAGAACACCGCCTCGCCGCCCGGAACATGGGCCGAGGTGGCCTTGATCATCGCCGACATCACGATGAAGACGACGACGGAGCCAAGCTTGAAGGCGATGCCGCGAAGGGGGCGCATGAGCTATCCTGTTCGCGCGCAGGGAAGCGCGGATCGCGCGGGGGTGCAAGGCCCGGATTGTTCGCCGGGCACGTCCGCGGCAGAAAGCCCGCACCGGATTGCCCCTTTCCGCCGGATGCCGCCTCTGCTTTTCTGGCGGGCAAAGGAGTGTTCCCATGACCCAGGCCGCGCCCAAGGCCCCGCTTGCCGATCGTATCGACCAGGGCCGGGGGATCGTGCCCGCGGATCTGGTGCTGAAGGGCGGGCGGGTCTTCGACCTGATCGCCGGCGAACTGGTCGAAACCGATGTCGCGATCTGCGGCGACACCATCGTGGGCGTCTTCGGCCGCTACCAGGGCCGGCGCGAGGTCGATGTGTCGGGCCGCGTGCTGGTGCCGGGCTTCATCGACACGCATCTGCATATCGAAAGCTCGCTGGTCACACCCTTCGAATTCGACCGCTGCGTCACCCCCCACGGTGTGACCACCGCGATCTGCGATCCCCACGAGATCGCCAATGTCTGCGGCCTGACCGGCATCCGCTATTTCCTGGACGCCGCGGCCTGCACGCTGATGGACATCAGGGTGCAGCTTTCCAGCTGCGTGCCCTCGACCCATATGGAGACGACGGGCGCCACGCTGACGGCCGAGGATCTGATCCCGCTGCGGGATCATCCGCTTACGCTGGGGCTGGCCGAGTTCATGAACTATCCGGGCGTCCTGGCCAGGGATGCCGGCGCGATGGCGAAGCTGGAGGCCTGGGCCGGCCGGCATATCGATGGCCATGCGCCGCTGCTGCGGGGCCATGACCTGAACGGCTATATCAGCGCGGGCATCCGCACCGAACACGAGGCGAC
The DNA here is from genome assembly GCA_014879735.1 of Paracoccaceae bacterium. Classification (GTDB taxonomy): domain Bacteria; phylum Pseudomonadota; class Alphaproteobacteria; order Rhodobacterales; family Rhodobacteraceae; genus Pseudogemmobacter. The sequence goes on along the minus strand of JACSRN010000092.1, from coordinate 14,940 downwards.
CACCGCCGAGGAAGGGTTGGAGAAGCTGCGCAAGGGCATGCGGGTGCTGATCCGCGAAGGTTCGGTATCCAAGGATCTGCAGGCGCTGTCGCCGCTCTTGACCGAGCGGCACGCCCCCTATCTTTGCCTGTGCACCGATGATCGCAATCCGCTGGACATTGCCGAGCACGGCCATCTGGACCATATGATCCGCACTGCAATCGCGCTGGGCGCGCCGCCGCTGGCCGTCTATCGCGCGGCGAGCCTTTCGGCGGCCGAGGCCTTCGGGCTGAAGGACCGCGGCCTGATCGCGCCGGGCAAGCGTGCCGACATTGCGGTGATCGACGGGCTTGAGGGCTGCCATGTGGTGCAGGTCTTCGCCGGGGGTGTCGAGGCCACGCCGCAGGCCTTTGCGGCGCGATCCTCGGTGGACCCGGTCGCCCGCCATTCGGTGAAGGCGCCGAAGGTTGCGCCAGGGGATTTCCGCACCGGCGGCAACCGGACCGAGACGCCGGTGATCGGCATCCTGCCCGGCAAGATCATCACCGAACACCTGACTTTCGACATCCCCCCCCAAGGCGGCGACAAGCGCCCCGATCTGATGCGCGATCTGGTGAAGATCGCGGTGATCGAGCGGCATGGGCGCAACGGCAACCGCGCGACGGGGTTTGTCAGGGGGTTCGGGCTGAAGCGCGGGGCCATCGCCTCCACCGTCTGCCATGACCATCACAATATCGTCGTGGTGGGCGCCGATTATGCCGACATGGCGCAGGCCGCGAACCGGCTGTCAGAGATCGAGGGCGGTTTCGTGGTGGTCGAGGGCGGCCGGATACTGGCCGAACTGGCGCTGCCGGTGGCCGGGCTGATGAGCCTGAAGCCCTTCGAACAGGTGCGCGACGATCTGGTCGCGCTGCGTGCCGCGGCCCGCTCGCTGGATGTGGTGCTGGAAGAGCCGTTCCTGCAACTGGCCTTCCTGGCCCTGCCGGTGATCCCGCATCTGAAGATCACCGATCACGGGCTGGTCGACGTCGACCGTTTCGAGGTCATCCCTTGACCGTGGCGACCCCGGCGGTGCGGGGCTGCTCCCCGGGGGGGCGGCGTTCAGCGGATGCGGGCGGCAGGATCGGGCAGCAGCGGGACCCGGCCATCCCCGGTCAGCACGAAAATCTCGCGACCCTCGACCGCGATGGCGGTGAGCGGACCGCCGTAGCCGGCGGAACTGTCGATGTTCACCCGGTTGCCGTAATGCGTCGGCGCATCCAGCGCGGTATGGCCGTGGATGATCAGCGGGCCATGGTCGGCCGGATCGGAGAGGAAGGGTTCGCGGATCCAGAGCAGATCGTTTTCATCCTGCGCATCGAGCGCCACGCCGGGGCGGATGCCGGCATGGACGAAGACCGCATCGCCCGCCCGGTGCAGCAGCGGCAGGGCATCGAGGAAGGCGCGGTGGGTCTCGGGAACGGCGGCCAGCGCCTCGGCATGGACCGGGCCGACCGGGCGGTCGGCGGCGTTCGCGACGCCATAGGAGGCCAGCGTCGCGCCGCCACCCAGCCGGGGATGCAGCCAGGTGAGTTCCGACCTCAGCCCCGGATCGCGCGCCCAGGGGTCGGCGAGAAAGCCCGTGAACATCCGGTCGTGATTGCCCTTCAGCACCACCCAGTCCTCGCCGCGCGCCAGTCCGTCGCGCAGGAATTCGATCACGCCCCGGCTGTCGGGGCCGCGGTCGACGAGATCGCCGACATGGATCACCGGGGCGGCGCCATGGCGGGCGGTGTCCGCGGCGATCCGCTCATGGGCGGCAAGAAGAAGGCCGAGCTGGCCGTGAATATCGCCGATGGCGTAGCTGCGCACGTTCGGGCCTTTCGCGGGGTGGGAGGCCCGCGGGGGACGTCACGTCCCCCGGACCCCCTGTGGGGTATTTCGATCAAGAGGAAGAGGCAGGGGCAGGGGCGCCCCTGCCATCCGGTCAGCCGACGTCGAATTCCAGCGGCTTGACCTGCTGGAACATGCCGGTTGCCTCCAGCGTGGCCACGACCTTGGGGTCGATCGCCTGGTCGAGATAGAGGATGGCGATCGCATCCTGCCCCACGCCGGACCGGCCAAGGGTGAAGTTGGCGATGTTGACCCCGTTCTTGCCCATCGTCATGCCGAGAAGGCCGATGATGCCCGGCACGTCATCGTTCGTGGTGTAGAGCATATGGGCGCCGATTTCGGCGTCGATGTTGATGCCCTTGATCTGGATGAACCGCGGCTTGCCGTCGCTGAACACCGTGCCCGCGACCGAGCGCTCGCGCCTGTCCGTTACCATCGTGACCTTGATATAGGCGTCGAAGGCGCCGGTCTTGTCCTGCCGGGTGGTCGAGATCTGGATGCCCTTTTCCTTGGCCACTGCCGGGGCCGAGACCAGATTCACCGCCGGGTTCTGCGCCTTCAGCACGCCCGCGATCACCGACTGGTTCAGCGCCGGCAGGTTCATCTCGGTGACGCGGCCATCGTAGAGGATGTTGATCGCCTTGATCGGCTCGTCGGTCATCTGGCCGATGAAGCTGCCCAGATGCGCGGCAAGTTCGATCCAGGGTCCCATGACCTTTGCCTCTTCGGCGGTCACGTTCGGCATGTTCAGCGCGTTCTGCACCGCGCCGGTCAGCAGGTAGTCCGACATCTGTTCGGCCACCTGCAGGGCGACGTTCTCCTGCGCCTCGGTGGTCGAGGCCCCGAGATGGGGGGTGCAGACGACGTTGGGATGGCCGAACAGGACGTTTTCGGTGGCGGGTTCCCTTTCGTAGACGTCCAGTGCGGCGCCGGCGACATGGCCGGCATCGAGTGCATCCTTCAGGGCGGCCTCGTCCACCAGCCCGCCGCGGGCGCAGTTGATGATGCGGACGCCCGGCTTCGTCTTGGCCAGATTCTCGCGCGACAGGATGTTGCGGGTCTTGTCGGTCAGCGGCACATGCAGCGTGATGAAATCGGCCCGGGCGAGCAGCTCGTCAAGATCGACCTTGGTGACGCCGAGTTGCTTGGCGCGGTCTTCGGACAGGAAGGGATCATAGGCGATCACCTTCATGTGCAGCCCGACGGCGCGGTCGCAGACGATGCCGCCGATATTGCCCGCACCGATGACGCCGAGGGTCTTGTTGAACAGTTCCACCCCCATGAACCTGGACTTTTCCCACTTTCCCGCCTGGGTGGAGGTATTCGCCTCGGGGATCTGGCGGGCGACGGAGAACATCATGGCGATGGCATGTTCGGCGGTGGTGATCGAGTTGCCGAAGGGCGTGTTCATCACGATCACGCCGTTTTTCGAGGCGGTCGGGATGTCGACATTGTCGACGCCGATTCCGGCGCGGCCGACGACCTTCAGCTTCGTGGCGCGCTCCAGCAGTTTTTCGGTCACTTTCGTTGCCGAGCGGATGGCGAGGCCATCGTATTTGCCGATGATCTCGGCCAGCCTTTCCTTGTCCTTGCCGAGTTTCGGCATGTAGTCGACCTCGACGCCACGATCGCGGAAGATCTGGACGGCGGTTTCGGAGAGTTCGTCGGAAACGAGAACGCGGGGGGCCATGCTGGGCTCCATAGAGGGAAATTCCGGAAGGGAAAGGGGCGCAGGCGCCCCGGGGGCGGCGATCAGGCGGCCTTGGCCAGCGCCTCGATCTCGGCCTGGAAGGCATATTCGATCCAGGGCATCAGTGCTGCCACATCAGCCTGTTCCACGGTGGCGCCGCACCAGATGCGCAGGCCGGGCGGGGCGTCGCGATAGGCGCCGGCGTCGAGGGCGACGCCCTCCTTCTCCAGCCGTTTTGCAACATTCTTGGCGAAGGTTGCGCCGTCGGCGATGCGCGGATCCGTGAATTTCAGGCAAACCGAGGTGCAGGAGGCGGTGGCCGGATCCGCCGCCAGATTGGCGATCCAGCCCTTGCCGGCGATATAGCCGGCGATGGCTGCGGCATTCGCCTCGCACCGGGCGACCAGCGCGGGCAGACCGCCCAGCGACTTTGCCCATTTCAGCGCGACAAGGTAATCTTCGACGCAGAGCATCGAGGGCGTGTTGATCGTCTCGCCCAGGAAGATGCCTTCGTTCAGCTTGCCCTTCGATGTCAGGCGGAAGATCTTTGGCAGCGGCCAGGCCGGGGTATAGGTTTCCAGCCGCTCGACGGCACGCGGCGACAGGATCAGCACGCCATGGGCGCCTTCGCCACCGAGCGCCTTCTGCCAGGAGAAGGTGGTGACGTCGAGCTTGTCCCACGGCAGGTCCATCGCGAAGGCGGCGCTGGTCGCGTCGCAGATCGTCAGGCCGGCACGGGTGGCGGGGATCGCCTTGCCGTCAGGCAGGCGCACGCCGCTGGTGGTGCCGTTCCAGGTGAAGACCACGTCCCGGTCGAAATCGACCGTCGCCAGATCGACGATCTCGCCATAGGGCGCCGTCCTGACCGTCGCATCGAGTTTCAACTGCTTGACGACATCCGTCACCCAGCCTTCGCCGAAGCTTTCCCAGGCCAGCATCTCAACCGGGCGGGCGCCGAGAAGCGACCAGAGCGCCATCTCGACGGCGCCGGTGTCCGAGGCAGGGACAATGCCGATGCGATAGTTCGCCGGCACGCCCAGGATTTCGCGGGTCAGGTCTATCGCCTCTTTCAGCTTGGTCTTGCCGATGGCGGCGCGGTGCGAGCGACCGAGCGGAGCATCTGCCAGCATGTCGAGGGAATAACCGGGGATCTTCGCGCAGGGGCCCGAAGAAAAACGCGGATTTACCGGGCGCGCGGCCGGGGCGGTGAGTGCCATCTCTGGTATCCTTCCAGATATATGCCTCTCGTTGGGGAGAGGTGTCCCACCTCGGGAATTACGCTGTCCCTGAAAATACGTCAATAACCAATGGTGCTTGCGGTCCTTAAATCACGGATGTGCCCGCGTCGCCTGCTGCGCGATGCAGGAGCGTGCGGCGCGGGCCAGTGCGAACAGGCCGGTACGAAGCCGGACGAACAGGGGCGCAGGTCAGCACCGAAGATCGGCAGATCGGCGCGTTGCGCGCCGGCCCCCGGGCCGCACCCTCGGCCCTGAAAGCCGTGGCCGCGAAATCCACCGCCGCGACTGCCGCTGCAAGGCCAGGCTGCAGATCAGCAAGGTGTCCGGGGCTGCAGTGGGCCAGCGAAGGTGGGCGGGTTCGCCTGTGGCGCTGCGCATGGTGCCAAGGCCTGCGCGGCGCCAAGGCCGGCATGACGCCAAGGAAAGCTCTGCCGCCGCCCTCTTCGGCAAGATCTTCGCCATGAGCCGGTGGCGACAGGTCCGTGACGATGCGCTGGCACGATGCGCCGGAGCCGAGTTGCGCAACCCGTCTGACCGCTGATTGCGATCCGCCACTGCCGGCGGGCGCGATGGCTGGTGCCGGATAGGGAAACGGGCTATGCGGGCCGGGAAAACGGAGCCTGCCGATGCACATCGTCACCCTGCTGACCAGCCCCGCAACACCCGTTCTGGACCGGGCCACTGCTGAAAGCCTGCGCAATGCCTGGGGCGGTGGCGCGCTGCGCTGGCTGGCGCCGGGGGTGGCGGCCGAATTCGCGCTTGATCATGTGCCGGGCAACCGCTGGCAGGTCTGGGCCGACCTGCAGGCGCTGCGGTTGGATCTGATGGTGCAACCCGCCGAAGGCCGCCGCAAGAAACTGCTTCTGGCCGATATGGACAGCACGATGATCGGCCAGGAATGCATCGACGAGCTGGCCGACGAGGCGGGGGTGGGTGCCCGTGTCGCGGCGATCACCGCGCGGGCGATGAATGGCGAGCTGGATTTCGAAGCGGCGCTGCGCGAGCGGGTGGCGCTGCTGAAGGGCCTGCCTGAAGCCGTGATCGATCGGGTGTGGCGCGAGCGGATCACCTTCACCCCCGGCGGGCAGGCGCTGGTGGCGACGATGAAGGCGAATGGTGCGCGGGCGGCGCTGGTCTCGGGCGGGTTCACCGCCTTCACCTCGCGGGTGGCCGTGGCGCTGGGCTTCGACGAGAGCCGGGCCAACAGGCTGCTGGCCGAAGGCGGCGTGCTGACGGGCGCGGTGGCCGAGCCGATCCTCGGCCGCGAGGCCAAGGTCCAGGCGCTGGCCGGGATCGCTGCCGCGATGGGCATTTCCGAAGCCGAGGCGATGGCCGTGGGGGACGGGGCGAATGACCTGGGCATGCTGGGCCGCGCCGGTGCCGGGGTCGCGCTGCATGCCAAGCCCTCGGTCGCGGCGCAATGCGACATCCGGGTGAACCACGGCGATCTGACGGCGCTGCTGTTCCTGCAAGGCTATGGTCAGGACGAATTCGTCCATGGGGCCGCAGCATGACGCCCGAGGTTCGCGCCACCGCGGCCGGCGATGTGCCGGCGCTTTGCGCGCTGCAGGCGCGGATCATCCGGATCGGCGGCACCACGGCCTATGAGACGCCCCTCGACGAGGCCGGCTTTGCCCGGGCCTATCTGACCAGACCGGAGTTGATCTGCTGCCATGCGGCCTTGACGGGCGCGCGGGCGGCGGGTTTTCAGGCGCTGAGCCGGCATGCTGCGCTGCCCGGGGACTGGGCCGATATTGGCACCTTCGTCGACCCTGATCTGCAGCGCTGCGGCGCCGGCCAGGCGCTGTTTGCCGCCACGCTGGCCTTTGCCCGCGACGCCGGACTTGCCGCGATCAATGCCACCATCCGGGCCGACAACCGTCCGGGGCTGGCCTATTACCGCCGCATCGGCTTTCGCGACTACGGGGCCGAACCCGGCTTCGCCATACAATCCGGCCGGATCGTCGGCCGCCTCCACTGTCGGTTCGACCTGTGATATTCGAGCTTTCGCTGCATCTTGTCGCCTTTCTGGTCCTCGCCGCCTTTCTGGCCGGCTTCGTCGATTCCATTGCTGGCGGTGGTGGGTTGATCACCGTGCCGGCGCTGTTGCTGGCCGGGCTTTCGCCGGTCGAGGCGTTGGCCACGAACAAGCTGCAGGGTTCCTTCGGTTCGGGCACGGCCGCTTTGGCCTATGGCCGGGCGGGGCATGTGCGGCTGAAGGACCAGATCGGCATGGCCATGATCGCTGCCGTTTTCGGTGGGATTGGCGCCGCCGTGGCACATCTGATTCCGGCCGAGGTCCTGCGGATGATCATGCCCGTCGTCCTGATCGCCGTCGCCGCCTTCTTTGCCCTGCGCCGGGGTCTGTCCGATTTCGACCGGGCCGAGCGGATGCGGCCTGCCGTCTTCGCGGTGACGGTGGTGCCGCTCGTCTCGGCCTATGATGGCTTTTTCGGCCCGGGGACCGGCAGTTTCTTCATGATGGGTTTCGTCCTTCTCGCCGGGTTCGGCGTGCTGAAGGCCACGGCACATACCAAGCTGCTGAACTTTGCCGCGAATGTCGGTGCACTGCTGGTGTTCATGCCCACGGGGGCGGTGCTCTGGGCAACGGGCCTTGCGATGGCGGTGGCGCAGACGCTGGGCGCGCTGGTGGGGTCCCGGCTGGCGATGCGGGTCGGCGCGCGGTTGATCCGGCCGCTTCTGGTCGTGACCTCGACCGCGATGGCGCTGCGACTTTTGTGGCAAGCCTGGGGATAGGGCTTTTCCGAAGGGCTCGCCGTCCCCATATCCGATGCAGGAAGAGGAGGCGCGGATGGCGTTCTTTTCGCTGATGATCATCGGGGCAGCCGCCGGCTTTCTGGCGACGCGGCTGATGCGGTTGAACACCGATGTGCCGACCACGGTGGCCATTGGCGTCTTCGGCGCGCTGATCGGCGGCTTTGCCCTGCGGGGGCTGACGATGATGCTGGGGGCGCTGGCGGGCTTCGTCGGTGCCGTTCTGGGCGCCTTGCTGCTGCTCTGGCTCTGGAAGACCTACGTCCGCTGAGGCAGGGCGCAGCTGTACCGGACGCGCCGGCCATGTGCCGTGGCTGGCCGTGGCGGATTTGGCCGCGCCCGCCACCGGCCCTGGCGCGCGGTTCAGTCCAGAAGGCGGCGGGCGATGACCTGGGCCTGAATTTCCGCCGCGCCTTCGAAGATGTTCAGGATCCGTGCGTCGCAAAGGATGCGGCTGATCCGGTATTCCAGCGCGAAACCGTTGCCACCGTGGATTTGCAGTGCATTGTCGGCCGCAGCCCAGGCCACGCGGGCGCCCAGCAGCTTGGCCATGCCGGCCTCCAGATCGCAGCGCCGGTCATGGTCCTTCTGCCAGGCGCTGAAATAGGTCAGTTGCCGCGCGATCATGATTTCCACCGCCATCATGGCCAGCTTGCCGGCCACGCGCGGAAACTCGATCAGCGCCCGCCCGAACTGCCTGCGTTCCTGCGCATATTGCAGCCCGGTTTCCAGCGCCGACTGGGCGACGCCGATGGCGCGGGCGCCGGTCTGGATACGCGCGGATTCGAAGGTCTGCATCAGCTGCTTGAAACCCTGCCCGGGCTGGCCGCCCAGCAGGTTCTCGCTTTTTACCCGGAACCCGTCGAAGGCGAGTTCGTATTCCTTCATCCCACGATATCCCAGCACCTCTATCTCGCCGCCGCTCATCCCCGGGGTGGGGAAGGGTTCGGCATCGGTGCCGGGGATCTTTTCGGCCAGGAACATCGACAGCCCGCGCCAGTCGGTCGTGTCGGGGTCGGTGCGGGCCAGAAGCGTCATCACATGGGTGCGCGCGGCGTGAGTGATCCAGGTCTTGTTGCCGGTGATCTCCCAGCCGTCCTGGGTGCGGGTGGCGCGGGTGCGCAGCGAGCCGAGATCCGATCCGGTGTTCGGCTCGGTGAAGACGGCGGTCGGCAGGATTTCGGCGCTGGCAATCTTTGGCAGCCATTCCGCCTTCTGTTCCGGCGTGCCGCCGCACAGGATCAACTCGGCGGCAATCTCGCTGCGCGTGCCCAGCGAACCCACGCCGATATAGCCGCGCGACAGTTCCTCGGACACCACCACCATCGAGGCCTTGGACAGGCCGAACCCGCCGAATTCCTCGGGGATGGTCAAGCCGAAGACGCCCATCTCCGCCAGGTCGCGGATGACCTCCATCGGGATCAACTCGTCCTTCAGGTGCCAGTCGTGGGCGAAGGGGATCACCCTCTCGTCAGCATAGCGGCGGAATTGCGCGCGGATCATCTCCAACTCTTCGCCCAGCCCGGTGGCGCCGAAGGTGGCGCGGCCGTGGTTGTCGCGCATCAGTGCAACCAGGCGGGCGCGTGCGGCGGGGGTGTTGCCCCGGGCAATCAGCAGCGCTGCGGCCTCGCCCGGGGTCCAGCCCTGGCCCAGGTCGGCCAGGCGCGCGGTTTCGCCCTGGCTCATCGGGATGCCGCCGGCGATCTGGGCGAGGTATTCGCCAAAGCCGATCTGCAGGATCAGCGCCTCCATCTCGCCGAAAGCCCCGTCGCCGGTCAGCCGCCCGGCCCAGGCATCCAACTGGCGCAGGCCCTCGGCATAGGTGGCCAGCCACGACAATGCATGCGCGGCGAACTGCTGTTCTTCCAGCGCCGTGGCCGAGATCCTGCCGCCCGATGTCACCCGGCCGCGTAAATCCTCGCGCGCGGCGGAAAACAGGGCTTCGATCTCAGGCAGGGTCGCGGCCGCAAGGGCGCGCAGGTCGGGAAGAAGCGGCGAGGCGAGGGGCTGGCCATCATGCGGCATGGGGCGCTCCGGGGCAGGATCCTGGCGGGGTTTCTGCAGCAGGAGGTAATTCTTTTGCAACTGCAGCGCAACATCATTTCGCGCTTCTTGTGTTTCACGAAGGAAAATGTCCGCAACGTTCCGTAGTCAGGCGGTCGCCTCGCAGGCATGAACCATTTCGGGCAGGGCTTCCGCGGGGACGATTTCGAACTCCACCCGGTACAGGAGGCTCGCGCCGTCATCGGCGCCGTCATGCGCTTCGATGGCCCAAATGCCGGGCGTCAGCTCGTCGGCCCGGTCGAAGCGGAAAAACACCAGCGAGGCGGCAGTATCGGACAAGGTGCTGTCCCAGCGTTCGGGAAGCGGCCGGTCCGGATGGAAGACCCGGATTTCAACCGGCTGTACCATGCCGGGCTGTGCCATCGCCTCGACCCCGAAGGCCAGCCCCAGCGCGGCCGGCACCCGCCGCACACCGGGCCAGTGGAACGACAGCGACCGGCGCGGCACATGGATGAAGCCCGAGTCGGTGTCGGGCGCGGCGGCGCGATCCATCGCTTCGCCGCTGCAGAAGATACCCCAGTCGAGTTGCGCCACCACCGACGCGGCAAAGGGCGGGCCGGGGTCGGCCAGGGCCGGGGTGACGGCAAGGATAACGGGCAAGATCAGGGCGCGCATGGCGGCAGCAGAGCATGCGGGCGCGCACCGCTCAAGCCCCCGCCCGCGGCGGCAGGCGGGTATCCGCACTGGACCCCGGCGCCCTTTGGCCTTAGCTCTGAAGCCCGAACCGCGCATGAGCCCCCGATGACCGACCTGCCGCCCCTGCATCTATACCTTGCTGCCCCACGTGGCTTTTGCGCCGGTGTCGACCGGGCGATCCGCATTGTGGAGATGGCAATCGAGAAATGGGGCGCGCCGGTCTATGTCCGGCATGAAATCGTGCACAACCGCTATGTGGTAGACGGGCTGCGCGCCAAGGGTGCGGTCTTCGTCGAGGAACTGAACGAATGCCCCGGCGACCGGCCCGTGGTCTTTTCCGCCCATGGCGTCCCCAAGGCCGTGCCGGCCGAGGCGGCGCGGCGCGAGATGATCGCCGTGGATGCAACCTGCCCGCTTGTGACCAAGGTCCACAGCGAAGCGGCGCGCCACCATGCCAACGGGTTGCAGCTGATCTTCATCGGCCATCGCGGCCACCCAGAGACCGTGGGCACCATGGGGCAACTGCCGCCGGGCGAAGTGCTTCTGGTCGAGACGCCGCAGGATGTGGCAGCGCTTGTCGTGCGCGATCCCGCAAGGCTTGCCTTCGCGACGCAGACCACGCTGTCGGTCGACGATACCGCCGGGATCGTCACGGCGCTGCGGGCGCGGTTTCCGCAGATTGTCGGGCCGGGGCATCAGGATATCTGCTATGCCACGACCAACCGGCAGGCCGCGGTAAAGGCCATTGCGCCGAAGATCGACGCGCTTCTGGTGGTGGGTGCGCCGAATTCCTCGAACTCGAAGCGGCTGGTCGAGGTCGGGCGCGCGGCGGGCTGCGCCTATTCGCAGCTGGTGCAGCGCGCGGCCGATATCGACTGGCGCGCATTGGACGGCATCCGGACCCTGGGTGTCACCGCCGGCGCCAGCGCCCCCGAAGTGCTGATCGCCGAGGTGATCGACGCCTTCCGCGCACGCTATGGGGTGACGGTGGAGCAGGTGGAGACCGCTGTGGAAGATATCGAGTTCAAGGTGCCCCGCATCCTGCGCGAGGAGACCGCGGGATGAGTTGGCCCGCATCTCCGGCAGCGGCCGGTATCGCACCGGCTGCGGCTGCGGGGCTGGCCGGCGATCCGCCGATGCGGCCCGCAGGGCCGGCACATCGCTTCATGAAGGACGAATGAGATGCAGGTACTGACCTGGGAATTCCTGCTGACAGCCTTTGTTGTCTGCGTCACTCCCGGAATAGGGGTGGTCTATACCCTGTCCGTTGCGCTGGGGGGCGGATTCAGGGCCGGCTTCTGGGCCACGACCGGCTGTACGCTGGCCACGGTGTTTCACATGGTGGTGGCGATGGCGGGGCTTGCGGCGGTGCTGCATACTTCTGCCGTGCTGTTTCAGGCGCTGAAATTTGCCGGCGTGGCCTATCTGTTGTGGATGGCCTGGGCGGTACTGCAATCGACCGGCTCGCTGACGATAGCGGCGGCCCAGGGCGGTACGCCGGGCCGGCTGGTCCGGCGCGGTATCATCCTGAACCTGCTGAACCCGAAGCTGCCGCTGTTCTTCATGGCTTTTCTGCCGCAATTCCTGCCCAGCGATGCCGCAGGCCCCGGGTCGCTGCTGGTGCTGGGCGCAGGCTTCACGGCGATGACCTTCCTGACCTTCCTTGGCTATGCGGTGCTGGGTGCTTCGGGCCGGCAGCGCATCCTGTCGTCGCGGCGGGTGCTGATCTGGATGAAACGCGCCTTTGCCGCCTCCTTCGCGGCGTTGGGGCTTCGCCTTGCCCTGGAACGCGCACCCTGATGGCCGAGATTTTCGCCTATACCGACGGCGCCTGTTCGGGCAATCCGGGCCCCGGTGGCTGGGGCGCGCTGCTGATCGCGCGCGAGGGCGACCGGGTGGTGAAGGAGCGCGAGCTTTCCGGGGGCGCGCCCGACACGACCAACAACCGCATGGAACTGACCGCCGCGATCATGGCGCTGGAAAGCCTGACCCGGCCGTCCTCGGTCACGTTGATCACGGACAGCGCCTATGTGAAGAACGGCGTCACCGGCTGGATCCATGGCTGGAAGCGGAACGGCTGGCGGACAGCCGATGGCAAGCCGGTGAAGAATGTCGAGCTTTGGCAGCAGCTGGAGGCGGCGCAGGCCCGTCACCAGGTGGACTGGCGGTGGATCAAGGGTCATGCCGGCCATGCCGAAAACGAACGCGCCGATGCCCTGGCCCGCGGCGGGATGGCGCCGTTCAAGAAGGCCGTGAAAGGCGCGGCAGAGGCTTGATCGGCCCGGATACCCGGTCCATGCTGAAGCAATGCCGCGCAAAAAAATTCTTTCCGACGATGCCGTCCTGATCGAGGCCCGCCGCCTGCATGCCGAGGGCGGCGACAAGGCGCTGACCTTCGGTGCGCTGTCACTTGCGACGGGGCTGGCTGCCTCGACGCTGTCGCAGCGGTTCGGCACGGTCGAGGGCCTGGCGGCCGCGGCGGCGCGCTCGGGCTGGCTGGCGCTGATCGAAACGGCCGATGCAGAGGGAAGCCGTACCGCAAACAAGGGTCCGCAGGGCTATCTGAAGGCGCTGGAGGCAACGGGCGCGGCCATGGCGCCGCGGCTGCTGGAACTCGGCCGGCGGGACGGGGCGGCGATGGCTTTGGCCGCGGACTGGCGCGGCCGGGTGGAAACCACGCTGGCGCTGCGGCTGGGGCAGCGCGAACGTGCCCGCACGGCGGCGCAGGCGATCTTTGTCGCCTGGCAGGGCCAGATCCTCTGGCAGGGCGAGGGTCCGAAGATCAAGGATCTGGCAAAGCGGCTGATATAGGCCGGGCGACCGATACAGACCGGTTGCCGGTCAGGCTGTCCGGGCCTCTCCGCCATGCGAGGGGCGCTCGGCCCCGAGCCGGGGATGCAGCCGCCCGGCGATGGCCCAGCTGGCAAACAATCCGGCCGCTGCGGCAGCAAAGATCGCTGGCAGCGGCGCCACGAACAACACCAGCCAGGCCGCGCCGGGCGTCAGGATGCCCGAGACGTCGCGGTAGCTGGAATAGACCGCCGACATCTCGGTCCGCTCCGACGGCTTGACCGACATCAGGAAGGGCAGGCCGCCCACCGCGTCCAGCGCGACCAGGAAGAACGAGGCGCCGAAGCACAGCACCACCGTCACCCAGGGCAGGAACGACAGCAGCGCCGCGCCCAGCATCAGCGCGCCGCAGGCGAAGAAGGCCACCCGGACCGCAAGACGCACCGACAGGGCGCGCGCCATGCGGTTGATCGCCGGGGCGCCGAACAGCAGTGCGTTCGACAGCGACAGCGCAATGCCGCCCACTTTGTCGCCAAGGCCGGCCTCGACGCAGAAGATCGGCAGATAGACGATATAGACCCACCAGCCGCAGGACCGCATCACCGCAAAGAACCAGCCGGCAATCAGCCGGGGCTGGCGGAAGAACCGCCCAAGATAGCCCAGCGGATTGACAGCCGGACCGCGCGCGCGGACGATCTGGCGGCCGTTGCCCAGCCGCAACGCCCAGAAGGTGCCCAGCAGCAGCAGCGCGAACCCTCCGGCCAGCAGAAAGGGCGCAGGCGCCCAGTGCTCATGCAGCCAGACCCCCAGCAGCGGCCCGATCGACCAGGGTGCGGCCGCATAGGCCATCTGCACCGACTGGCTGCGCCCGAGCTGCGCGCGCTGCACGTAATCGAGCATATAGGCGCTGAAACAGACGAAGGTCGTGGCCGTGGCCATGGCATTTGCAAACAGCGCCAGCACCATCGACCAGCCAGTCCCGAGGATGGCCAGCAACATGCCGACCAGATAGAGCAGGCATCCGCCGGTATAGACCCATCGGCGCGGAATATACTGTGTGGCCCAGGGCACCATCAGCCCCCAGCCAAGTGCGACGATGCCGGCCGCGAAATAGGCGGCCGAGGTTGCCTGCGCATCGCCCAGCGACTGATACACCGCCAGCGGCATGGTCGAGACCAGCATGCCGCGGACCGAAGCCTCGATCCCCGCCAGCAGCGCGAAATGCTCGATCCGTGGTGTCGCCGCGTGTTTGAGGTGCAGGGGTAGGTAACGCAAGGCCATGGCTCACAAAACGCCCGGGCCGGCCGGAAGGTCTGTCACAAAACCGACACTTCGTGTCGCCAGCGGCAGGGGTCAGGACTTCCGGACGATCAGGTCGATCAGCCGGCCCCGCGCCTCGGGCAGGGGGCGGCCATGGGCGCCCTCGGCCAGTTCCCGGTTCAGGAAATGCCCGGTCAGCCGGAACCCCTGCGCCAGCGCCTCGGCATCCAGGGCCGCGGTGCCGGTCAGCCCCGGCGGCAGTGGCAACAGTCGGTCGGCCCAGTCGCCTGCGCCCGTCCGGCTGACCGCGCGCCCGGTCCGCGGGCTGACGAACGCCAGCCCGTCGGTTGCCCCGGTCGCCGCGCAGGACGAAAGGTCGAGGCCATAGCCAAGCTCGTCCAGCAGCCGCAGTTCCCAGCGCAGATAGGCCGAAGGCCAGGGCGGCGTACCGAGCGAATCGAGAAGCGGCATCGTTGCGGCCCAGAGGCCGGGATGCGCCGCGCGTTCCGGCAGGGTGACGCGAAGCAGGGCGCAGATCGCCAGCAACCCGGCCAGCGCCAGCCGGTCCGACAGCACATGTGCCCGGCTCTGCAGCGGCTCCAGCGTATAGGTGCCCAGATGCTCGCCCAGCCGGGC
>JACSRN010000011.1 GCA_014879735.1 Paracoccaceae bacterium | reverse complement strand
AGAGATCGTGCGGGCTTCCCAACTGTTCGACCCGGCCGCCGTTCATCAGCATGATCCGGTCCGACATGTTCAGCGCCTCCTCCTGATCATGGGTCACATAGATCATGGTGATGCCAAGCTCGACATGAAGGCGCTTGATCTCGAGCTGCATCTGTTCGCGCAGCTTCTTGTCCAGCGCACCCAGCGGTTCGTCCATGAGAATGAGGCTGGGGTTGTAGACAAGGCAGCGCGCGATCGAAACCCGCTGCTGCTGACCGCCGGACAGCTCTTTCGGCTTGCGCAGCGCCAGATTGGGAAGCCGCACCATTTCCAGCACCTCGGTCACGCGCCGGCGGATCTCGTCCTTTGCAACTTTCCTGACTTTCAGCGGATAGGCGATATTGTCGAAAACGGTCATGTGCGGCATCAGGGCATAGCTCTGGAACACCATGCCGATCCCGCGCTTTTCCGGGGGAAGCACGGTCATGTCGCGCCCGTCGATCCAGACCTTCCCGGAGGTCGGAATGGCCATCCCGGCAATGGCATTCAGCAGCGTGGTTTTCCCGGATCCGGATGGGCCGAGCAAGGTCAGAAACTCACCCTTTCGAACCGCAAGTTCGGTTTCATGCAGGGCAGTAAAGACGCCATAGCGCTTGGTTATTCTGTCAAGTCTAACCATGTCCTCGGGTGTCGCGCTCATTTCGGATCTTCTCCCTTTTGGACAAGTGCGATGACAATGCAGATTGCGGCCGACAGAAAGGTCAGCATCGTCGAGATGGCAGCCAGGACCGGCGACACCTCAAAGACCAGTGACGAAAACATCTTGACCGGCAATGTCGTGTCGCCGGCCCGCGCCACGAAGAGCGAAATGATGATTTCGTCAAAGGAGATCAGAAAGGTGAACAGCGCGCCGGCAATGATCGATGGCATTACCAGTGGCACTGTCACCGTGCGGAAGACATAAAGCCGACCGGCGCCCATAACCATTGCCGCCCGTTCGATATTGGGATCCGTGCCTTGAATTCCCGCGGCGGCGGTCACGATTATGAACGGCAGGGTTGCGACACAATGCGCCAGCACCAGGCGCAACTCTCCCTGAGTCAGATCGATCCGGAAATAGAAGACATAGAAGGCCAATGCCAGAACCACGCTCGGCACCATGATCGGTGTCAGAAGAAACAGCGCCAGAACCCGCCGGCCGGGAAATCTTCCCCGTACCAGGGCATAGGCCGCCGGAACGCCAAGGCAGACCGAAAGGACGGTTGTCCAGATTGCCACCCTGAGGCTGAGAAGGGTTGCCGCAATCCATCCACTGTCGCTGAAATACTTCTCGAACATCCGCACCGAGAAACCCTTCGGCGGGAAAATGATCTGATCGGAATTACCGAAGGACATCGGTACGACAATCAGGCTGGGCAACAGCAGAAAGGCGATGAAGACGATGGCCAGCAGGTTGACGGTGCGGCGCCATCCGGAGGTTGCCTGTTCCATCACGAAGCCTCCTTCGACAGGATCGATGCGCCGCCGCGGATCTGGGCCAGCAGGACTGCGGCAATCAGCGCGGCGATCATGAGAATGACTGCAATGGCCGAAGACACTTGCCAGTCGATCAGTTCACGGGCGTAGAAATCGACCAGGCTGGACAGCATCACATCCTGCCGGCCGCCAAGCAGTTTCGGCACGATGTAGAAACCGAGGGCCAGGATGAAGACAAGAAGCGCGCCAGAAACCACGCCAGGCAGGCTGAGCGGAAGCGTGACGGTCAGGAATATCCGCAGCTTGCCAGCGCCCATGATCGAGGCGGCCTTGGCCAGTTCCGGTGGTTGCCCGGTAAGATTGGTAAGGATCGGAAATACCATGAAGGGAACCAGAAAATGGCTCATACCGACCATGACGCCGATCCGGTTGAACAGCAGCTTGTAGGGGCCAAGGCCGATGTCGCCCAGCAGCGTATTGATGATGCCGGCGTGCCCCAGCAATACCGTGAAGGCAAAGCTCTTGACCAGCGCACTGGTCCAGAATGGGATCAGGATCAGGATCATCCAGACAGCGCGGCGGCGGGGGGGTTGTTTCGCAAGAAAATAGGCAATCGGATAACCCAGAAGCAGGGCCACGACCGTACCGCCGATGGCAATCTGCAACGTGGAAATCGTGACCCTCAGGAACAGGTCGGACTGGGCAATCTTGGCATAGGCGGAAAGCGAAAATCCCGTCTCGTCGCTGAGACTTTGGGCGATGACCGACCCCAGGGGGACGGCCATCATGACCAGCATGAACAGCGCCGCGGGCAGCGCAAAGGCCGCTGTGCGAAGCTGTTCCAGAGTCTCAGGTTTCATCGCTTTCTCCTTTGGGTGTTCGTCGCACACGCGGGCGGCGGCGCCTGTAAAGATCGGATACCCAGGTCAGGCCTCTGGCCGATTCGATTTCAGCAAGCAATTGCGATTGCGGCGCGCGTCCGACATGCAGCACGCAATCGCCGCGGTCCGTCTTGGTCAGGCTGCGCAGGCAAACCACCGTGCCAGCCACGTCGGTCCTGATGTCATGCGGCATCGATCCCGGCGTCGACGGATCGTGAATGCGACCGACCAACTGCCCGGCCACGATATCGTCACCAAGCGAGACCAGCGGTTCGAAAAGACCGGGTTCAAGCGCGTAAAGATAGTCGCGTTCCATATCGACCTCGCGCACGACCGGCCCCGGCGCCGCAGGCGCTTCGGGAAACGGCAGGATCCCGGCCCAGGCCAGAACATTGCGAACGCCGTTGTAGGTCGTGGCGACATGGGCACCCGTCACCCGGGATCCGCCACCGATCTCTGCCGAGATGCGGACGCTTCCGGCGCGCCGCGCTGCGCCTGACGAGGTCCGATCTTCGTTTGCCTTCCAGAACAGAATCGACGGCGCGCCGAAGGCCATAGCAATCGCCAGGCGCCGCGCCCGTTCATTCGGATCCGGATGGTCGAGAAACGCGGCCGAGGGCAGATATTCCAGCGAGGCACCACCGCTGTGCAGATCGACAACAAAGTCGGATTCCGGCATCAGCGCGCGCTCGATGTAATTCGCCATGATTTCGGTGATGCGCCCGCGGATATCACCCGGATAGGTCCGGTTGAGGTTAAGGCCATCGATCGGTGAATTGCGCTGTCCGGCTTCGGCTGCCGATGTATTCGCCATCGGAAAGATGATGATCCGCCCCGTCACCGCATCCGGTTCGATTTCCTGCGCAAGGCGCGATAGGGCGATCTGCCCCTCGAATTCGTCGCCCTGCGAACCCGCGAGAAACAATGCGGTGGGGCCATCGCCATTGGCAATTACGGTGATCGGCGCGGCAATGAATCCATAGGCAGATTCATTGCGCGAATATGGAACGCGCACGTAGCCCATCGTCTTTCCGGATACAGGCAGCGGATCGGCAAGGCCGATCAGGGCCCTGCCGTCGTGGTTTTTGGCGTTTCCGTCCATCGCACCCTCGGTCCCTTTGGTTGATCGACCGAGCCTAGCTTATGGTCAGGTCAACAGCCACTCCTTCATCCGCGGCTCCAGCTCCTCGCTGTGGTCGGCCCACCAGTCGCCGTTGATGATCAGATTGTCCTCGCTGGCGGTGTCGGGCAGCCACTTGCGAATTTCGGGCGTAACCTTGTCAAGGGCGGAGACATAGGTCGGCGCGTCGCCCGATCTGTTGGACATTTCCACCTGAAGATCCGGCTTCATGATATAATTCAGCAGCTGCATCGCCGCGTCGCGGTTCTTTGCACCTTTTGGAACGCTGGTGTAGAGCATGCCCAGCAGATTCTGCCGGAAGGAATAATCCATCGGCACGCCGGCTTCCTGCATGCCCTTGACGCGGGTGGTGTAGGTGAAAGTGTAGTCGGTTTCGTTCGACTGGATCAGCGAAACGGTCTGCGCCGTCGAGTCGATCCAGTGCGAGACGTGGGGCTTGATCCGGTCCAGCGCCTGGAATGCGCGCTCGATATCGCAGGGATAGACATCCCTCGGCGCAACGCCATCGGCCATCAGTGCGATTTCAAGGGTGTCCGCGATGCGGGTCCGCAGGCCACGGCGACCGGGGTGATTTTCGACATCCCAGAATTCCGGCCAGGTCTTCGGTTGCAGGCCTTCCAGCCGGTCGGTCGGATAGGCGATGCCCCCGGCATAGATCGAGGCGCCGCAGGCATAGGCGTCACGGGCTTCCGGCAGGGCGTCAGCCCGCTCGACGATGGTATCGTCGATCTCTTCCAGCAGGCCGAGCTTCTTTGCCTGGCCAAGCCAGCCTGGCAGCAGGTCGATCAGATCCCATTCGACCGCGCCCTGCTCGACCATGAGCTTCAGTTTCGCGACTTCGGGGCCTGCGACCGTGACCACCTCGATCCCGGTGTCCCTGGTGAAGGCATTGTAGAACACCTCTTGCTTGATGTTCCCCATGTCGCCGCCGAAATTGACGACGACGACCTGCTTGTTTTGCGCCCAGGCCGGACGCAGATACACTGGCGCCGCCAGGGCCGTTGCCCCGGCAAGCTTGAGAAGCTGGCGCCGAGAAACAGCATGGCGCGACGTCGGTCCGGTTTCTCCGTTCATGCCCTTAATCTCCCTGTTCGATGCGATGATCCATCGTGGTAGGAAGAAGGCTAAGCGGAAATATTATCGGAAACTAGAGATATAACAACGGATAGTTATAGATATTCGTCATTTTGACGGCAATTTCCGATAAATAATTTAGTCTACCCCAGCTCTGCCGGGCTTATCCCCGAGGAACTGCTGGCCGGCCGACCTGCAGCGAAAGGACCGCCACGGTCGATGCGGGATGCCATGACGACGGAGGATCGAACGGACCTGACGCCCCGTTCTCCCGAAAGCTCCGTCACCAGCGCGTCGATGTCTTCAAGCTGGGGCGCCTCGCAGGTGCAGATCAGATCGGCCTCGCCGGTGACGACGTGACAGGACTTGATCTCGGGATATCGCTTGAGGGTGTTGACAATCTCGTTGGCCATGGCCCGGTCGATGCTGAACATCAGAAAGCACTTCGCATAGTTCTCGAAGGGGTTTCGGGTCAACATTACCGTGTAGCCACAGATCGTGCCGTTGCGCTCCAGCCGGCACATGCGCTCATGCACGGTTGTACGCGCAACGCCCAGGGCGCGTGCAATATTTGACGTCGACTCGCGCGCGTTGCCTTCGAGATAGGCGATCAGCCTGCGGTCGATGATATCCAGATTGTACCCCGTCACGTTCAACCCTCATTCGGCGATATGAAACCGTTCGTCATTATGACGGAACTGAACGTGAATGTATCGGATGCTGCTGAGATGGCAAGTTAGGATCAGGACTCTTCCTCTCCGCAGTCGCACTCGCCGCAACCGTCTTGTTCTGGTTATGACGCGAGAACTAGTCCTGACCCTAGGGCCGGCTGACCCCTGGCCCGGCCGGCCAGATTCCGACCGGGCCCGTTTCCGACAGACCAAGCAAGCACTCTGGAAAAAGATTTCGATGTCTTTTGTCATCTCGATCGATACCGGCGGCACCTTCACGGATGTCGTTATCGTCGGTGCCGACGGCCAGCCCGTCATCGGCAAGGCGCTGACCACGCATGATCGCATCTTCAATGGCATGCGTGAGGCGATTGGCGCAGCCGCAGCCGAGATGGCAATGACGCCGGATGCGGTCCTGTCGGACACCCGGTTGCTCATCTACGGTACGACCCGGGCCACCAATGCGATCGTGACAAAGCGGGCGGCCAGGACGGCCTTCGTGACCACCTCGGGGTTTCCCGATATCCTGGTTCTGAAGGAAGGCGGGAAGTTCGATCCGCATGACTTCCGGACGCCCTATCCCGACCCATACATCCCCCGTCGCCAGACTTTCGAGATGGTCGAGAGGATGAGTTCCGAAGGCACCGTGTCGGTGCCCTTCGACGAGGCCCGGGCGCGCGAGACGATCAGGACCATTGTCGCGCGTGGCTTCGAGGCGGTGGCGGTGCGGCCGGGCTGAACATCATGCTGATCGCAAGGGAACTTGGCTGCGACAGGATCATCCTGCCAAAGACCGCCTCGGCGCTGTCGGCCGCGGGCATGCAATATGCAAGCATCGTCTCTGAGGAGGCGGTCAACCATGTCACCTCGTCGCAGGACTTCGACTTTGCCGGCGTCGGCGATGTCATCGCGCAGTTGAAGCACCGCCTGGCCGCCTTCGCGCGCGGGCCAGGGCAGGATGGTATGTCCGGCCACAGCATCGAGGTTCTGGCAGAGGCCCGCTATGCCGGTCAGATCTGGGAACTGGACACGCCGCTTCCGGCCGGAGAGATCGGCGACGAGGCCGCACCGAACGCCCTTGTGGAAGAGTTCCATCGCGTGCACGAACGCATCTTCGCGGTGGGTGACGAAGGCAGCGCCGTCGAATTCATCAACTGGAAGGCGCGCCTCGCCATACCGCTGGCACCGCCGCCGGCCCCGGCGGTGGATGTGGCGCCGGCGCAAGACACCGGCAGCCCGACCGGCTTTCGCGCCTGCTACTTCGGTGCGGCAACCCCGGTCCGGACCGCCATCTACAAATCGGCAGACATCGCGCCCGGACTGCAGGTCAGGGGGCCGGCCATCATCGAGGAGCCGACCACGACCCTGGTGGTGTTCCCCGGCATGTCCGCAACGATGAGCGCGGCCGGCAATTATCAGCTTCAGATCTGAGGGCGGACATGAGCGAGCAAAACCCGGGGGCGGGCTTCGACCCCTTCCTCACGGCGATCACGCCAACCGGATCGACGGCATCATCCGCGAGATGACGAACACCATGCTGCGGGCCGCCCGGTCCGCGGTGATCAACAGCGCCCGCGACTTCAGCTGCTCCATCGTTGCCGCCGACAACAACCTGCTCGCCTCGGCCGAAGGCTTGCCGATCCACATCTTTGGCAGCGATCTTCTGACCTCGGCCATGCAGCGCTTTCATGACGGCGATATCCGCTAGGGCGACGGCTACCTCCACAACGATCCCTGTAACGGCAACAGCCATGCTGCCGACCACGCATTCCTGATCCCGGTCTTCATCGACGGGGAACACATGTTCACCGCGGTTGCCAAGGCACACCAGGCCGATATCGGCAATGCCCTGCCGACGACCTACATGTCCGGCGTACGCGACCAATATGCCGAAGGCGCGCTGATCTTCCCGGCGGTGCAGATCCCGCGGGGCTACCGGACGAATGACGACATCGTGCGCATGTGCCGGGCCCGCATCCGCGTGCCGAACCAATGGTACGGCGATTTTCTTGCCGGAATCGGTTCCGCTCGCATTGCCGAGCGCCGGCTGAAGGAACTCTGCACGAAATACGGCAAGGAGACCCTCCGGAGCTTCGTCACCGACTGGCTCGACTATTCCGA
This sequence comes from Paracoccaceae bacterium, assembly GCA_014879735.1. Lineage (GTDB taxonomy): Bacteria > Pseudomonadota > Alphaproteobacteria > Rhodobacterales > Rhodobacteraceae > Pseudogemmobacter. The sequence continues at coordinate 81,489 of JACSRN010000011.1, read as the reverse complement.
AGAACTGATGGTCAAGGCACTTCGGAACATGCCGCGGACCAGCCTGTCCAACACCGGGCGCCACGACCCCATTCCGACCCTGCTTCCCGACGGCGTAAAACTCAAGGTCGCGCTGGAGATCGATCCGGACGAGGCCATGATCAACATTGATCTGCGCGACAATCCCGACAGCGTCCCGGTTGGGCTGAACCTGAGTCTGGCCTGCGCTTCGGCTGCGGCCGTTGCGGGTGTCTTCAACTCCATGAGCCTGACCGTCCCCCGCAATGGCGGATCCTTTCGACGGATCAGCCTGCAGTTCCGCGATGGATCCGTGATCGGCAAGCCGCGCCTTCCCCACAGTTGTTCGGTGTCGACCACCAATATCTCGGACCGGCTGATCAACACGGTCCAGGCGGCATTTGCCGGTATTGGGAGGGGTCGGGCCTGGCCGAAGGTGGCGTCGGCACCGGGCTCGGCTATGCGGTGGTATCGGGAAATGACCACCGCGACGATCAGGGCGCCCATGCCAACCAGATCGTTCTGGGCTCGTCGGGCGGGCCCGGCAGCCCTGCCTCGGATGGCTGGCCCGGCTATGGCATCCCGGTGGTTGCGGGGCTGATGTACCGCGACTCGGTTGAAATCGACGAACTCAAGCATCCGTTCCAGGTGGATTATATCCGGATGAAGACCGGAACTTCCGGCGCCGGTCGGTTCAGGGGGGCGCCAGCGCCTGAAATGGCGGTCACGCCAAAGGAAAACCCGATCGAGTTCATCTGGTCCTGCGACGGCAGTGAAACCCCGCCCAAGGGCGTTCGTGGCGGGGGGGATGGCATCCGCGCAGAATACCGGATCGAACGCGCAGACGGCACGATGCAGCCGCTGGCCAGCATCGTGGTCATGCAGGTGGGCAAGGGCGACCGGGTGGCCGGCTGGCACACCTCTGGCGGGGGCTACGGCCATCCGATGGACCGCGATCCTGCCCTGGTCCTCATGGATGTGCTGGGCGCTACGAAACGGTCGAACGTGCGCGCGCGGTCTACGGCGTTGTCTTCAGCGGTCTTGCCGAGGATGAGACACTGGCCGTCGACGCGGCGGCAACCGCCGCATTGCGGTCGCAGGGCGTGGTGTGAAGGGCAACATGGTCAGGGTGCCACACCGCCGCAGGCCCGCCGGACGGGGGCCAACATGAAGGCAGAGCCTCGCCTCCGGCTTCAATCCAACGCCGTCTCGGTCAGCTTCGAGGGCCTGCGCGCAATATCCGGCGTGTCCCTGATCCTGGCCAAGGGCGAAATCCTGGGGCTTATCGGCCCCAACGGTGCCGGAAAGACCACATTGGTCAATTGCCTGAGCGGTTTTCAGAGGCCGACCGATGGCCGCGTCACCCTGGGCGGCCGGGACACGACCGGCTGGCCCGCGGCAAGCTTCCGCCATGCCGGGGTTGCGCGGACAACCCAGGGCGGCAGGCTGTTCAGGGACATGACGGTTCTGCAGAATGTCGAAGTGACCGGCCTTGGCATGGGGTTGTCGCGCCGCGCTGCGGACCGGCGTGCGGTCGAACTGCTGGACTGGGTGGGAATAGCGGGCCTGTCGGACAGACTGGCCGGAACGCTGCCCTACACCGATGAGCGTCGGGTTGCGATAGCCCGGGCGCTGATCATGGCGCCGGACTTTCTGCTGCTCGACGAACCTGCAGCCGGCATGTCCGATCACGAATGAGAGGAACTGATGGCGCTTATCCGGTCGATCCCGCAGGTTCACGGATGCGGGATCCTCCTCATCGAGCATAATATGGCGCTCGTCCTGGGGTTGTGCGACCGGATCCATGTCCTCGACGGCGGGCGGACGCTGGCCGAAGGCACACCGGCCGAGGTTCGCGCCGACCGGGCGGTGTTCGACGCCTACCTTGGTGCGGAGGCGTGACATGACGCTGCCCGATATCCTGTCCGTCAGGGATTTGCGGCTGGGCTACGGCCGTGTCGTCGTCTTGCACGGCGTGTCTTTCGAGGTGCCCACCGGCGGCATCGTGGCAATCGTCGGACCCAACGGTGCGGGAAAATCCTCGACGTTTGGCGCGGTGGCCGGCGGGGTGCAGATCGCCTCCGGCGCCATCCGCTTCGAGGGCAACCCCATCGCAGGCCGGCCGAAGCCATTGCCTGCGGCGGCATCTCCTTCGTCCCCGAGGGCCGGCATGTCTTCGGCAGTCTGAGCGTCGAGGAAAACCTGCGGCTGGGCACGTTCATGCGCAGGGACAGGGCGACGGTCGAGAACGATCTCGAGCGCGTTCTGGACTATTTCCCTCGCCTGAGAGAGCGCCTTCACCAGGCCGGCGGCAAACTGTCGGGCGGTGAGCAGCAGATGCTGGTCATCGGTCGGGCGCTCATGACGCGCCTGCGCCTGATGCTGATCGACGAGCCAAGCCTTGGCCTTGCACCGCGCATTGTCGAGGAGGTCTATCAGATCCTTCGCCGGCTGCGCGCCGATGAAGGCCTGAGCATTCTGGTCAACGAGCAAAGCTCGCGCCGGGTCATGCGGTTTGCCGACAAGATCATCGTCCTGCGCGACGGGATGGTCCAGCTGGCCGGCCGTCCCGCAGATCTTTTGCAGGGGCATGCCCTGCATGACGCCTATTTCGGGGCCGGAACCTTTGACCGGAGCAGCGGGGGATCGGACGAATGACCCATTTCCTTCAGACCCTCATAGATGCCATGAGCCTTGGCAGTCTCTATGCCCTGGCCGCGCTCGGGGTCGGGCTGCTGTTCGGGATCATGCGCCTGATCAACTTTGCGCAGGGTGATTTCGTTGCCATCTGTGCCTATGCCCTGATCGTGCCCTCGGTCGACGCCATGCCGGCATTGTTCATGGGGGCCTGGGCCTGGCCATTCGTCATCGTCGCTGTTCCTGCCATCGGTGTGGCGGCGGCGCTGGCGGCCAATTTTCTCGTCTTCCGCCAGATGCGCAAGGCACTGCCGCAAAACCTGATGGTTGTGTCCTTTGCCCTCGGTTTCGTGATCCAGAACCTTATCCTGATGGTGCAGGGGGCGAGACCCAAGGTCGTCAGCCTTTGGCCAACGCTTACCCAGATTGTCGAGTTCGCGGGCCAGCGAATTCCCTTGCTGCAACTTGTGACCATTGCCGTACCGATCGCCCTTCTGGTCTCGATGCGCCTGTTCATGCGGAACACATCGTTCGGTATCCGGATGCGCGCCGCGGCCGAAGACTTTCGCATGGCGCGCTATCTTGGCATCAGGGCGGATCTGGTCATCGGTCTCGGCCTGGCCGTGATCCTTTTCATGATGTTGCGGCCATCCGGCATCTTGGGGGGAAGGGAGATTTCATGGCGCCGGAGATTCTTGTCCTGGGCCGGGGGGTCCGGCGGGCCCGGCGGTGCGGGCTCGACCCCAGCTGATCGGTTGCGCAGCCGAGGGCGGATCAAGACCGACAGGTCCCGAGCTTGCGGCCGCGCCGCAAGAAAACACTTGCGCGAATCAGCGGTATTCCGCAAGTTGACTGGACAACTTTGCGAGACCGCCGATGCCCCCCGCAAGCGACGAACCGCTCTACGCCCAATTGACCTCGATGCTGCGCGACCGGATCGCCGGGATGCGGCCGGGCGAGAAGATCTGGTCGGAGCCGAGCCTGGCAAGGGAACTGGGGGTCAGCCGCTTCACCGTGGCGCGGGCCATCGAGCAACTGGCGCGCGACGGGCTGGTGGTGCGGCGGCAGGGCAGCGGCACCTATGTGGCCGATCAGGTGATGCGCCAGATGCCCAGTGTCCTTTTGGGCTTTGCCGAGGCGGTGGCGGCATCCGGCCAGCACAGCAGCCAGGAGTTGCGCAGTTTCGCCCCGGTGCGCTGGCGCCCGGACTATCCCTATCCTGAAAGCGAGGGGCTGTTCCTGCTTGACCGCCTGCGGCTGGTGAACGGGCGCCGGATGGCCTGGCACCGTTCGGTGCTGTCGCAGACCATCGTGCGCGAAACCGGGCTTGATGAAGCCGTCCTCTCCGACCCCGGCTTTTCGCTGTACAGCCATCTGGAACGGCACGGCCACCGGGCCGAGACGGCCGAGGAATCCTTTCACGCCCGGCTGGCCACGGCCGAGGAAGCAGCGCTGCTGGACCTGCCGCAGCCGGCCGCCGTGATCGGCGTGCGCCGTGTCACCCGCGATGCCGCCGGCGCCGTCATCGACTTCGTCGAGGCGCTTTATGACGCCCGGGCCTACAACTACCGCGCAGATCTCCGGCGGGGGGCGCAATCCGCACTTGTCAACTTTTCCAAGGGAGTTTCCGATGTCCTGCAAAACAACCTTCGTCGCTAGCACCGCACTGGCGCTTCTGCTTGCGATCCCGGCGCTGGCCGAAGACCGCCCGGCGGCCCTGATCATCTCGCAATCCGGCCTGGGCGACCAAAGCTACAATGACCTTGCCTATGCCGGCTTCGAACGCGCCACGGGTGAGACCGGGATCGAGGGCCGCACCGTTGAAAGCAAGGAAGTCGTGGCCCAGGCCGACGAGATCCTGCGCCGTGCCTCGGATGCCGGCTTTGGGCTGATCCTCGACCTGGAATTTGCCCATGGCGAGCCGATCGCCGCCGTCGCCAAGGATTATCCCGACATCAACTATGTGATCCTGAACCAGGAAGTGCCGGGCGACAACATCGCCTCGGTGGTGTTTCGCGAGCAGGAAGGCTCGTATCTGGCGGGTGTCCTGGCGGCGCAGATGACCACGCTGGCCGGGGTCGAAGGGATCAACGAACAGCCGGTTCTGGGCGTGATCGGCGGCACCAAATCGGCGGGGATCGACAAGTTCATCGCCGGCTTCATCGAGGGTGCGAAATCGGTCGATCCGGCCGTCGACGTGAAGGTCGCCTATTCGAACAGCTTTGCCGATCCCGCCATCGGCATGCAGATGGCCAATGCCATGTTCGACGAAGGCGCCGACATCGTCTATCACATCGCCGGCGGCACCGGCATCGGCGTGATCGAGGCGGCCAAGGAGCGCGGGCATTTCGCCATCGGCGTCGATACCGATCAGGACGGGCTGGCCCCGGGCCATGTGCTGACCTCGATGATCAAGCGCGGCGACGTCGCGGTGGAGCGCATCGTCAAGGACTATGCCGCGGATGCGTTCCCGCGCGGACAGACGATTTCGCTGGGTCTGGCCGAAGATGGCGTGGGCCTGTCGGAGATGGAACACACCCGTGACATCATCCCGGCCGAGGTTCTGGCGCGTGTCGACGCGGCCCGGGCGGGCATTCTCGACGGATCGATCAAGGTGTGGGATGTGCTCTCGCAGGGCACGCCTGATTACATGAAGTAAGCCGTGACGGGGTGCAGAGCATGAGCGAGATCAACGGGGCGGATGCGGCCGGCGGGCCGCGTCTGGGCGGGGTGGGGCTTTCCAAGAGCTTCGGTCCGCTCAAGGCGAACGACCGCATCGACTTTGCCGCCCGGCGGGGCACGATCCATGCCATCGTCGGCGGCAATGGCGCCGGGAAATCCACGCTCATGAAAATCCTGCAGGGCTTGCAGGCCCCCGACGCCGGCACGGTGCTTGTCAATGGCGCGCCGGTGGTCTTTCGCAGCCCCAATGATGCGATCCGCGCCGGAATCGGCATGGTGCATCAGGAATTCACGCTGATCCCCGGGCTGACACTGCTGGAAAACCTGATCCTGGGCGACGAACCGCGCCGGGCCTTCGGCGCCATCGACCGCCGGGTGGCGGGGGCGCGGGCAGCGGAACTGGCCGATCTGGCCGGTGTCAGAATCGACTGGACCCTGATGGAGGAAGAGGCGCCGGTGCATATGCGCCAGGCGGTGGAGATCCTGCGGCTGATCTACCGCGGCGCGGATGTACTGATCCTGGACGAGCCGACCGCCGTCCTGGCGCCGCCGCAGATCCGCGAATTGCTGGCCCTGATGGCGAACCTGCGCGACCAGGGCAACACGATCCTGTTCATCAGCCACAAGCTGGACGAAGTTCTGGCCGTGGCCGACGAGGTCACGGTGCTGCGCACCGGCCGGGTGGTGGTCTCGCGGCCGGCGGCGGGGCTGGACAAGGCCGAACTGGCGCGGCTGATGACGGGCGAACCCGTCACCGCACCGACTGCCAAGCCGGCGACCCCCGGTGCGGCTGTGCTGGAGCTGGACGGGCTGGGCACCGGCGGCGAAGGGGCCGTGGCGCTGGAGGATTTCTCGCTTGTGCTGCACGCGGGCGAGATCGTGGGCATCGCCGGGGTGGCGGGCAACGGACAGGACCAGATCGTGGGCCTTGTCTCGGGGCTGATGCCGACGCTGCGCGGCAGGCTGCGGCTGGCCGGGCAGGACATCACCCAACATTCCACCCGGGAACGGCGGGCGCTGGGGCTGGCCTATCTCTCGCCCGACCGCAAGCAGGAAGGGTTGTGCCTCGAGGCCTCGATCGCGGAGAACCTGATCGCCTCGCACCAGCGCAAGCCGCGCTTTGGCAAGGCCGGGTTCCTGAACCCCATCGCCATCGCCGGCTATGCCGACGAGCGGGTGGCGGCCTTCGATATCAAATGCGCCTCGCCGCAGCAGCCGGTTGGTGCCCTTTCGGGCGGCAATCAGCAGAAGGTCGCCATGGCGCGGGAATTGTACGACAGCCCCCGCGTGCTGCTGGCCTGCCAGCCGACCCGGGGCGTCGACATCAAGGGAATCGCGGCCATTCATCAAGAGATCCTCGCCTTCCGTGACGCGGGCGGCGCAGTGCTGCTGATCTCGGAGGAGCTGGAGGAACTGGTGCAGCTTTCGGACCGTATCGTGACGATCTACGGCGGCCGCCGGACCGGAGAATTTCCGCGCGGTGCTGCGGCGATGGAACGGATCGGCCGCACCATGCTGGGCGAGGTGGCGGCATGAAATACCTGCAATCCGCCCTGACCATCCTGTTTCCCGTCGCCATCGTGCTGGTGATCGGTGCGGCGGTGCTGCTGGCGGCGGGCTACAATCCGCTGACGGTCTATTCCGACCTGATGACCGAGGCCTTCGGCGGCCAGCGTCGCATCGCCGCCTCGCTTTCGGCCGCGACACCGCTGATCTTCACCGGGCTGGCCGCTGCGGTGGCCTTTCGTGTCGGCGTCTTCACCGTGGGGGCGGAGGGGTCGCTTTATGTCGGTGCGCTGATGGCGGCCTGGCTGGGCTTCACCCTGACCGGGCTGAACGGCTGGTTGCTGGCACCGCTGTGCCTGCTGGCCGGGGCCGCGGCGGGAATGGTGTGGATGCTGCCGCCCGGCCTGATGAAGGCGCGGCTGGGCATCGACGAGATCGTGACCACCCTGATGCTGAACTTCATCGCCATCGGGCTGACCACATGGCTGGTGAACGGCCCGCTGCTGGCCCCCGGCGCGGCCAACAGTTCCACCCCGCAGGTGGCCGAGGCTGCGCGGCTGACCCGGCTGATGCCGCCCAGCACGCTGACCACGGGCTTTCTGATCGCGCTGGCGCTGCTTGTGACCTATGCCGTCTGGCAGCGCCGCCGCATCGGCGGCTATGAGACGCTGGTCGGCGGCCTGGCGCCGCGCTTTGCCCGTGCCGCTGGCATCGACATGCCGGGGCTGATGCTGCGAATGCTGCTCGTCTCCGGCGCGATTGCAGGCCTGGGCGGCGCGATCCAGGTGCTGGGGCCCATCGGGCGTTTCGTCGCGGGCTTTTCCACCGGCTATGGCTTCACCGGGATTGCGGTGGCCATCCTGGCGCGGGGCAATCCGCTGGGCATCCTGATCGGCGCGGTCCTCTTCGGCGGGCTGTCGACGGCGGGGGCGACGATCCAGCTGTTCAGCGATGTGCCGATCGAGATCGTGAACATCCTGCAGGGGCTGATCATGATCTTCGCCGTCGCCGATTTCGGCCTGCGCGGCTGGTTCGCCCGCCGCACCGCCCGTCAGACCGCTGCCGAAGGGGGCCAGCCATGATCACCGACATCCTGTTTTCCGCGCTGGTGATGACGACGCCGCTGATCCTCGCCGCACTTGGCGGGCTGATCCACCGCAGTTCCGGCATCGTGAACGTGGGGCTTGACGGCATGATGCTTCTGGGCGCGCTGGTGGCCATCATCATCGCCTCGGGCGGCAACTGGGCCGTGGCGCTGGTGGGGGCGGGGTTCGCCGGCGGTGTGACCGGCTGGCTGATGAGCCTTGGCATCACCAGGCTGCGCGCCAACGAGATCATCGTCGGCCTGGGCCTGAACATCGCCATCGCCGGGGCGATCCGTTTCTACCTCAAGGCGGCCTATGGATCGTCGGGGAACCTGATGTTGCCCGATGTCTCGCGGTTGCCGAAGATCGACCTGCCGCTGCCGGGCGCGCTTGGCGCGGTATTCTCGGGCCATTCGATCCTGACCTGGATCGCCTGGGCGCTGGTGCCGTTGACCGCCTGGGTGCTGTCGCGCACGGCGCTGGGGCTGCGGCTGCGGGCCTGCGGCACCTCGGCCGCCTCGGCCGCCGCCATCGGCCTGCATCCCAAGCGGATGCGCGAGGGCGCGGGCTTTGTCGCCGGGGCGCTGTCGGGGCTGGCCGGGGCCTATCTTTCGATCGGCGTCGTGGGCCTGTTCAACGAAGGCATCACCGGCGGGCGCGGCTTCATCGCGCTTGCAGCCTTCTACTTCGGGGCCAACCGCCCCTGGGCCACCGCCGCCTGCGCGCTGCTGTTCGGCATCTTCGACGCCGTGCAGATCCGGCTGCAGGGCCGGGGCTTCCCCGCCGAACTGATCCAGACGCTTCCCTATATCATGGTCTGCGTCGTGCTGCTGCTTCTGGGGCTGGCGGCGCGGCGCCGTGCGCAAGGAAAGGCCGCCTCTCATGGCTGACATGCAAACTCGCCCGAAAACCGCGCTGATCCTCGTCGACGTCATCAATTCGTTCTTCGAGCCGCGCCATCCCAATTATTACCCCGGCGTGACCGACGTGCTTGGGCCGATGCGCCAGATGCGGGCCAAGGCGCGGGAAACCGGGGCCGTCGTCGTCCATGCGGTGGAACGCCATCGCAAGGGGTTTGACGATCACGAATGGCGCCGCCTGCCGGTGCATCACATCGAAGGCGCCGACGACGCCGACTTTTTCGAGGAGTTTTCGCCTGAGGGCGAGAACGAAACCCTGGTCCTGAAACGCCGGTTCAGCGCCTTCTTCGCCACCGATCTGGCGCTGTTCTTGCAGGAACAGGGGGTGACGCGCATCATCATTGCCGGGGTAAAGACCAACGTCTGCATCCGCGCCACCGCGCAGGACGGCTTTGCCAACGGTTTCGACATCGTGATCGCGCGCGAGGCGACCAACTCCAACCGTCCGCATCTGGCCGAGGCTTCGCTTGAGGATATCGACCGCTACATGGGCCGTGTCGTGCCGCTGTCCGAGGCGCTGGAGATGCTGGAATGACCACGCCCGATGCCCCCGCGCGCGTGGCGGTTATCGGCTATGCCTCGCTGGACCACATGGCCTTTCTCGACCGGGCGGCCCGGCCGGGGCAGACGGCTACGATGATCGGGCGGCAGGCCGAAAGCTGGCCACGCCTTGGCGGCAGCCCGGCCTATGTGGCGGCCGCGCTGGTGCGCGCGGGCGTCAGCGCGGCGCCGATCACCTGGGTCGGCGATGACCGCGACGGGCGGGCCTATGGCGACAAGCTGGCCGCCGAGGGCGTCTCGCGCGCCGGGGTTTCTGCCGTGGCCGGTGCCATGACCCCGATGGCCATCCTGACCTATGATCCAGCCGGCGGCTGCATCTGCCTGTTCGACCCCGGCGTGCCCGATGCCGAGGCGCTGTCCCCCGCACAGACAGCCGTTCTGGCCGCCGCCGACTGGCTTTGCATCACCATCGGGCCCGAGGGCGCGACCCGTGCCGCCCTTGCGGCGCTGCGCCCCGATCAGCGGCTGATCTGGGTGGTCAAGGACGATCCGCGGGCCATTCCCGCCGATCTCGCCCGCGACATCGCCGCCCACGCCGATGTCATCTGCCACAGCGAGGCCGAAACGGATTTCGTCGCCGTGGCGGGGGCAGCAGCGCCGCGCGCCGGGCAGATCGTGATCCGTACCGCTGGCGGGGCCGGCGCGACGATCCTGACCGCCTCGGGCAGGTCTCATGTAACGGCCGAGCCCCTGGACATCACCGATCCGACCGGCGCAGGCGACAGCTTTGCCGGCGGCGTGCTTGCCGCACTGGTCAAGGGTGAAACCGACCCCGAAACCATCGTGAAGGCAGGCCACGCGGCGGCACGTCAGGTGCTGGTCGCGCGACAGACAAGACAGAACGGAGAAGGCAAGTGACCGATCAGACAACCAACAAGGCATGGTACATCGGTGCCACCCGCGAAGAGGTGGGCAAGGCCGCCCTGCTGATCGGCGATCCCGCCCGCGTCGACCGCATCGCCCGAAAGATGACCGACGTGCATCGCGTGCCGGAAAACCGGGGTCTCAAGACCATCACCGGCACCTATGCCGGCAAGCGCATCACCGTATCGGCCTTCGGCATGGGCGCGCCCATCGCCACCATCGTCCTGCATGAGCTGTTCGCCGTCGGCGTGCGCAGCTTTCTGCGTATCGGCACGGCCATGGCGGTGCCGCCGGCAAAGCTGGGCGATTTCGTCCTTGCCGATGGCGCGATGCGGGCCGAGGGCACCTCGAACAGCTATGCGCCGCTTGGCTATCCGGCCATTGCCGACCACGATCTGAACACCGAATTGCGCAATCTGCTGGCGGCGGCGAAACGGCCCTGGCATGCCGGCATCTTCGGCACCTATGACGGCTTCTATACCGAGATGTTCGGCATCTCGGACGGCTCTCGCAGCCTGATCCAGACGCTGAAGGACGATATCCACCGCATGGGCCTGATCGGCACCGATATGGAAACCTCGGCCCTGCTGGTGGCCGCGCGCATTCTTGGCGCCCGTGCCGGCTGCCTGTGCATCGCCACCGTCGATGCCTTTGCCCAGACCAAGATTTCGGACGCCGACATGGCGGTTGCCGAAGACGAGATGTTTGACCTCGCCCTGACGGGCATTGCGCGCTTCGCCTGAAGCGCCTTTCAAAGGATGAAATGATGAGCACCATCGTAGATCGCTATTTCCAGACCCTTGCCGAACGGCTTGAGACCGTCCGCGCCGGCGAAGGCAGCAACATCGACGCCGCCGCCCGAATTGCCGCCGACAGCATCGCCGCCGGCAAGCTGGTCTTCACCTTCGGCACCGGCCACGGCTCGCTTCCCGCCATTGAAAGCTTTCCGCGCACCGGCACCATTGTCGGCTTCCGGCCCATCGTCGAAAGCAGCATGATCTCGTTCCACCGGGTCCTGGGCGACATGGGCGCGCGGCAATACCGCTTCATTCATTCGCAGGAAGGTTATGGCAAGGCGATCCTCGCCTCGCACCAGATTGTCGAAGGCGACAGCATGGTGCTGTTTTCGCATTCCGGCATCAACGCGGTGATCCTCGACATCGCGCTTGAGAGCAAGGCGCGCGGCATGAAGGTGATCGCCGTCACCTCGATCCCGCATTCCTCGGCCACGCCGTCGCGGCATTCCTCGGGCAAGCGGCTCTATGAGGTGGCCGATGTGGTGATCGACACCCATGCCCCCAAGGCCGATGCCAACCTTTACATCGACGGGCTGGACAGCCCGGTCGGCGCCTCGTCGACCTCTGTCACCATCGCCATTGCGCATGCGATCAACGCCCGCACGGCGGAACTGCTGGTCGAGCGGGGCATCATCCCGCATGTCATGGTCAGCCCCAACACCACCGACAAGGAAAAGGCCACCGTGCAGAACGACAACAACTATGCCGAGCTGTGGAAGCGGCTGAAGGACCGCTGAGATGAACCGCAAGCTTTTCATCAACGGCCAGTGGGTCGATGCGCTTGGCGGCGAGACGCTGGAAATCCGCGATCCCGCCAATGGCGAAGCTGTCGGCACCTCGGCCCTTGCGATGCGCGCCGATCTTGACCGGGCCGTCGCGGCAGCCAAGGCCGCGCTGCCGCTTTGGGGCGCGATGCATGCCGACGAAAGGGCAAGGATCCTGCACCGCGCCGCCGATCTGATCGAAGAGCGGGTCGATGCCATCGCCATGGTGCTGACCCGCGAACAAGGCAAGCCGGTGCCCGACAGCCGGAAAGAGATACTCTTTTCCTGCGAGGTCTACCGTTATTATGCCGAAGAAGGCCGTCGTATCGGCGGCGAGATCCGGCCCTCGTCGCGATCTGACATCCGGTCGATCGTCACCTCGGCCCCGGTGGGCGTGGTGGGCGGTATCGTGCCATGGAACTATCCGGTCGATCTTTACGCCTGGAAGGTGGCCCCGGTTCTGGCGGCGGGCTGCACGGCGGTGGTGAAGCCGCCGCATGAAACCCCGCTGGCCATCGGCATGGTGGTGCAGTGCCTGGCCGACGCCGGCCTGCCGCCGGGCGTGCTGAACGACATTCCCGGTACTGGCCCGGAAGTGGGTGCCGGGCTTTCCGCGCACCCGGATGTGGCGATGATCTCGGCCACCGCCTCGGTTCCGGCCGGTCAGGCGATCATGCGCGACAGCGCCGCCACGCTGAAGCGGCTGTCGCTGGAACTGGGCGGGCACAGCCCCTTTGTCGTGCTGGATGACGCCGATGTCGAAGAAGCCGCGCAGGCGGCCTTCCGCCGCGGCTTTTCCAACATGGGCCAGATCTGCATCGCGGTGAACCGGATCATCGTGGCGGGTCCCGTCTATGACCGTTTCGTCGAGGCGATCACCGCGATCACCGCCGCGACCGAGCTTGGCCATGGCGTCAACCCCGGCGTTCTTTACGGCCCCTGCACCACCGACAAGGTGCGCCGCAATGTGCAGAACCAACTGGAGGATGCCCTGTCACGCGGCGCGCGGCTGCTGACCGGCGGTTCCGTGCCCAAGGGGGATGCCTATGAGCGCGGTTTCTTCTACCGCCCGACGCTGATCGACAACATCGCCGAAGGCTCGACCGTGCTGCGGCAGGAAACCTTCGGTCCGCTGACGGCGATCCAGCGCGCCGGATCGGATGCCGAGGCACTGCGTCTGGCCAATGCCACGCCCTTTGGTCTGGCGGCCTATGTCTATTCCGGCGATGTCGGCCGTGGCTGGCGCTTTGCCGAAGGGCTGGAGGCCGGGCAGATCGGCGTCAACGTCAACGACACGACCGAGCTTCAGGCCCCCTTCGGCGGCTGGAAGATGAGCGGAATCGGCCGCGAACTTGGCCCGGAAGGGCTGATGACCTTTCGCGAGAAGAAGCACATCAAGCTGCGTCTGGGCCATTGACGGGTGCCCCGGGATGGCCGCCGCTGCCGCCTGGCCGTGGCGGCCTTCGTGCCCGGGGGCCGGGACCTGCGGCGCGACGGGGGGAAAGGTCGCGCCGGCACGGATCGGCCTTCGGCGGGCATGGCGCAAGGGCGTTCGGATCGTTGACAAATTCGGGTCGGCGGCTAGGCTGCGACGATGCGGCGGTGAAACCCCGGACCGCAGACCGCTGCGAACAGCCGGGGTCTGCTACGGGCGCCTGACCGTCGTCGAATGGGGCGGGGATGCGGGATCGCCGGCCGGAGCATGCCCTAGACAGGCCGGAGGCGCGACGTGACCCTCACCCCCCCGTCCTGCAGTTTTCCGCAAAGGCCGGCACCGGGGCTTCACCCCGCGCTTCGCGATCCGTGGCGGGCGGCGCGGGCGATGGGCGATGGCACGGTCTTCGCCATCCTGACCGGCGTTTCCGGTCCCTCCTACCGCGATCTTGGCGCAACCATGGTCATCGGCCCGGACGGGGGCTGGGCCGGGGCGCTGACCTCGGGCTGCATCGAGGCAGACATCATCCTGCGGGCCGAAGACCTGCGCCGCGACGGACGGATGCGCGTTCTGCGCTACGGCGCCGGTTCGCCCTATATCGACCTGCGTCTGCCCTGCGGCGGTGCCATCACTGTGACGCTGTTTCTGTTGCGCGATGCCGCGGTGCTGGAAGATCTGGAACGGATGCGCCTGCAGCGCCAACCCTGTGCGTTGAACCTGTGCCCGGCGGGGCGGTTGTCGCTGCAGCCCCTGGTGGCAACCGGCCAGACGGCCACGGGGTTTTCCATCGGCTTTGCGCCGCCGGTTCGGCACGTCATCTTCGGGGCCGGGCCCGAGGCGCTGGTGTTCGCCGGCCTCGTGGCCGCGCTGGAGCAGGACCATCTGCTGCTCTCGCATGACGATGCGACACTTGCCGCCGCGCCGGGCCATGGCTGCCGCGCCGAACGGCTGGGCCGGCTGTTCGATGCGAAATGGGCTGCAATCGATGCCATGACGGCGGTGACGCTGTTCTATCACGACCACGACCACGAGGCCGAGATCCTGCGCACCGTCCTGCAGTCGCCGGCCTTCTACATCGGCGCGCAGGGCAGCCGCGCGGCGCAGGAGAAGCGGCGGATCCGCCTTGCCGAACTTGGTGTGCCGGAGACCGCGCTTGCGCGGCTGCGGGGGCCGATCGGGCTGATCCGATCCAGCCGCAATGCCCGCGACCTGGCGATTTCGGCATTGGCCGAGATCACCGAGGCCGCCGGCCGGCAGGCCGGCTGGCCCGCGGCGGTGGCCGGCTGACATGGCGCTGCTGGGGGTCTTGCTGGCGGCCGGAGCGTCGCGCCGGTTCGGCCCCGACGACAAGCTGCTGGCGCCCTTTGCCGGCCGGCCGCTGGTGCTGCATGCAGCCGCGACCCTGATGGCCCTGGCCCCCGACAGGCTGGTGGCGGTGGTCTCGGCCCCGGCGGTGGCCAATATCCTTCCCCCGGCGTTCGAACGGCGCTTCGTGCCGGCGGGTGGGGCGCTGGATTTGTCGTTCCATGCCGCCATCGACGCGGCATCGGCGCAGGACGAACGGCTGATGATCTGTCTGGGCGACATGCCCTGCGTGCCGTTGCGGGCATTTCGGGCGCTGTTGGCGTTGCCGGGGTCGGGGGCCTGCCTCTGCGATGGCCAGCGGATGCCGCCGCTGCTGCTGGCCCGGGCGGATTATGCCGCGGCCCGGTCCGCGGCCAGCGGCGACAGCGGCGGGCGCCGCTTTCTGGCTGGATTGCCGGCTGATCGCCTGGTCACGCTGGCGAGACCCGAGGGCCGTGACATCGACCGGCCCGCGGATCTGTCGCTTCCCGACGGCTGATCCCGGCGCCGGTGTCAGCCGCGGTCCTGGCCATTGTCGCCCAGGGCGGCAAGGCGCGCCGGCAGATCCATGCGGATATGCAGGAAATCGACCACGATCATCCGGTCCGGCGCATCGATGAAGACGACATAATGCTGCCCGGCGCGGGCAAAGCGGAGGTCTTCCGGCAGGGCCGGATCGACCAGGCGCCGGCAATCGCGCGAGGCGGCCTGGCCCTGTGCAAGGGCCTGGCATTTCTCGATCAGATCCTCGGCATAGGCATCCGCCTGGCGCCGGCCGAAGGTCTCGACGGTCCAGGCCGCAATATCGCGCAGCGCGGCCTGCGCTTGCTGCGTCAGGACCCAGGGCCTTGCCGTCATGACGGCTGTTTCGGCGTCGCAGCGAAAGCCTGGCGAATGGCATCCTCGCCCGGTCCGGGCGAAAAGGCGCCGTCCCGGGCTTCAAGGATGCCCCGGGTCAGGCGGGCGCGCAGGTCGCGCAATTCGGCCTCTTCGCGCTCCAGAAGGCGCAATACCGCCCGCAGCGCCTCGGACGCATTCTGAAAGCGACCGGATGCGACCAGATCGTCGATCAGCTTCGACTGTGGTTCGGTCAGGACGACGTTGCGGGTGGCCATCTGTGGTCTCCTGCCGGGATCTTCGATGAATTGGCAATATATGCCAATGGCCGACATCTGTCGATGGAAAGGTTGGGGGAAGGGATGGCGCGGTGGGCGGTCAGGCCGCCACGAGATAGACGCGGGCCTTCCGGTCGAAATCGACAATCCTGCGGCCGCGATCCAGGGCGGCCTGCATCGCCCCGCGCAACTGCAACCGCAGGGCAGCCGCGCCGGCCGGATCTGCCAGGGTCAGTTTTCCCACATCCTCGGGCAGGGCGACGGGCAGCGGTTCCGTCGCGACGAGTGGCCGCGGCATGCCCGCCGCCAGCGCTGCCACCTGCGGCGCGACCAGTTCCCAGTCGACCAGCAGCCGGTCCGATGCCAGGCCATGGTTGATTCCCGCCATCTCGCCATAATAGTCGGGCAGATAGGTGGCCGAGGTGGCGCCGAGCCGGTGAAGGTTCAGCGTCGCGTTCAGCGCGCGCAGCGGGTCGAAGGTCCAGCGGACGGTGGCGATGCCACGCGCAAGGCACCAGTCGCGCTGGTAGCGCTTGAGCCGCAGGCCAAGGCCCAGACCGCGCGCCCGTGGCAGCACGGCAAGACGATGGGAATGCTGCACCCGTGGGTCGCGCGTGGGGAAACCGAAGATATAGCCCAGCATCCGGCCCTCGACGAAGGCGCCGCCGACCAGGCCGCCCTCGGCCTGAATCACCAGCATCAGATCGGCCGGATCGGGCAGATCGCCCTTACCCCAGACCGCGCGCTGCAGGGTTTCGGCCAGGCGGAGTTCGGCCATCGACGACAGATCGCGGAGGACGATGTCGGTCATGCCCGAAAGTCCCGGGTCGCAAGCGTGGCCGAGGCGAGATAGTCGAGGTCGAGCGTCACGCCGATGCCGGGACCCTTGGGCACCGGCATCCGGCCGTCCGAGGTTTCCAGCCGCTCCTCGACGATGTCGCGGGTGAAGTAGCGGCTGGCCGAGGAGGTGTCGCCGGGTTTGGTGAAGTTCGGCAGGGTGGAGAGGTGAATGTTATGCGCCCGGCCGATGCCGGATTCGAGCATGCCGCCGCACCAGACCGGAACCTGAAAGGCAGCGCAAAGGTCGTGGATCCGGCGTGCCTCGGCATGGCCGCCCGATCGGCCGACCTTGATGTTGACGACCCGCGCCGCATCGGTCTGCAGCGCCTTGCGGGCGTGCTCTGCGGTGCGGATGCATTCGTCCAGGCAGATCGGCGTGCGGATGCGCGATTGCAGCACGGCATGGTCGTGAATGTCATCCCAGCCCAGCGGCTGTTCGATATAGTCCAGCCCGAAATCGTCCATCCGGGCAATCAGGCCGGCATCGGCAAGGGTGTAGCAGCAGTTCGCATCCACGGTCAGATGCGCATCGGGAAATTCCCGGCGGGCGGCCTGCAGCAGCGCGATGTCATGGCCGGGCCTGACCTTCAGCTTGATGCGCCTGTAGCCCTGGGCCAGATGCGCGGCAATCCGGTCGAGCGTGTCCGCAACCGGGCCGATGCCCAGCGAGACGCCAACGTCGACGGCGGCGCCCTCTCCGCCCAGCACGGTTTGCAGCGGCAGGTTCAGCGACTTTGCCCAGAGATCCCAGAACGCCATCTCGACCGTGGCACGGGCCATGTAATTGCCGCGCCAGGGTGCCAGCCGGCGGGCCAACGATTCGGGATGCGCGAAACTCTCGCCCAGCAGCTGTGGCAGCAGCACCTTGTCCAGCAGATCCATCGCCCCCGCCACGGTTTCCTCCAGATAGTCGGGCAAGGGATCCATCACGCCTTCGGCATGGCCCTCCAGCCCGTCGGCCCGCAATGTCAGCAGGGGAAAGACCTTCTCGGTCATGGTGCCGGTTGCGATGGTGAAGGGTGTCACCAGCGGCAGGCGTACCAGCCGCAAGGTTGCCCCGTCGATGCGCAGCGGGGCACGGGTCGGTGCGGGATCGGGCATCGCGGTTCTCCGGTGGATGGCAGCCGCGGGGTGGGTGCCTGAGTCAAGAATATCAGCTTACTTGCAACATTGACCAGATGAAAGATTTCTGACACGCTGTTCCGATCAGGGGAGGGCGGGCGATTGGATCGGGTCGAAGCCGGCGGATCGGAGGATGCGCGCGATGCCGTGCCGGGCGATCTGCGGCAAAGGCTGGCTGCGGCGGCCGAAGGCGGCACCCCGGGCGAACGCGCGCTGGCGCATTACCTTCTGACAAACCTGTCCTCGTTGCCGTTCGAGACGGCTGCGACGGTGGCTGCGAAGGTCGGCGTCTCTGAGGCTTCGGTCGGCAGGTTCTGCCGTACCATCGGCTACCGGCACCTCAAGGATCTGAAATCCAGCCTGCAGGTCGATCTGGGCCAGAAGGCCTGGCTGATCGGCGACCGGCTGCGGGACTTCCATCGTCGCAGCCGGCAGGGCAGGCTGGAGCTGTCCCGCGCGCTGGAGCTGGAGATCGCGGCGCTGGTCGCCGTCTATGAACTTGCCGCGACGCCGGCCTTCGAGGCGGCGGTGCAGCGGCTGTCGCACCGCCGCATGGTCTGGGTCGCCGGCTTCCAGACCGAGCGCGGCCATGCCGCCGAACTGGTGCACAACCTGCAGTATCTGCGTGCCGGCGTGCATCTGGCCGATGTAGCCGGCGGCCATTTCGCCGAGGTCCTGCTGTCAAATCCCGAAGAGACCACGCTGGTGCTGGTCGACGGCCGCCGCTATTCGCGACTGACGCGGGATCTGGCCCTGGCCGCCCGGGACGAAGGCATTCCCGTGACCCTGATCACCGATCCCTATTGCGACTGGGCGCCCGGCGCGGTGACGGAGCTGTTCGCGGTCCCGACCGAGCTCAATCATTTCTGGGACACGACCAGCGCCATGTCTTCGCTGATCGGGCTGATGGTCAACGGCGTCTTCCGGGAACTGGGCGCCGAGGTGGAGGATCGCATGGCCCGCGTCTCGGCGCTTTACGGCGATTTCATCGGACATACCGCCCCGGGACGAAACCCGGGCAGATCCTGACCCCGACCCAACAGAGAGAACCATCATGACCTTCCCCTTCCGCAAGACCCTGCTGTCCGCCTCGGTCAGCCTGGCCGCGCTTATGGTTGCCCAGGCCGCGGCCGCCCAGGAGGCCGTCTTCGTGATGGCCACGAACGAGGTGGGCGCCCCGACCTACAACCCGATCAAGGCCACGATGCTGAACACGGCGACCGGGCTGATCTTCGATCGCCTGGTCAGCCAGGCGGCCGACCTGTCCTATCGCCCCTGGCTGGCGGAAAGCTGGGAAGAGGCCCCCGACGGCATGTCCTGGACCTTCAGGCTGAAGCAGGGCGTGACCTACCACAACGGCGAGCCGTTCAACGCCGCGGCCGTGAAGGCCTGGATCGAACTGTTCAAGGCCGCCCAGGGCGAGAACGCCTATATGGCCGAGGCCATCGCCTCGGTCGAGGTGGTGGACGATCATACCGTCAGATTCGTCATGTCGCGGCCCGAGCCGAACCTGCTCTACAACCTGTCCTCAACCTTCATGGGCGTCGTCGAGCCGAAATCCTATGTGGCCCTTGGCGACAACTACGGCGTGACCGAGGTCTATGGAACCGGGGCCTTCAGGCTGGACAGCTTCACCATCGGGCAGGAAACGATCCTGCTGCGCAACGAAGACTATGTCTGGGGCCCGGCAGAGGCGGCAAACCATGGGCCGGCCAAGGTGGCGCGGCTGACCTTCCGCGAAATCCCCGAGGATTCGACCGCCTTTCTGGAGTTGAAGACCGGCGGGGTGGATTTCCTGCTTTCGGTGCCGGCCGATCTGATCGGCGAAGTCGAGAAGGAGCCCAATCTCGCGATTCTGACATTGCCCGGCCAGGAACTCTGGTACATGCCGATCAATGTGACCAAGGCGCCTTTCGACGACATCCGGCTGCGCGAAGCTGCGGCAAAGGCCATCAACCAGGATGAGATCCTTGCCGCCGTCTTCGGCGGCGCGGGGGCGGTGGCCGACACCTTCCTCATCTCGGCCCTGCCGGAAAGCCATGTCGCCGAAAGCGCGAGGATTGCCTATGACCCGGCCCGCGCCAATGCCCTGCTGGACGAGGCGGGCTGGACCATGGGCCCTGATGGCGTGCGCCTGAAGGACGGCCAGCCGCTGAAGGTCAGCCTGTGGACGCAAAGCGACAGCATCTTCCGCCGGCTGACCGAGGTGGTGCAAGCCCAGCTGAAGGCGGTGGGGATCGAGGCCGAGATTACCACTTTCGACAGTTCGATGATCCGCGACCAGTACAAGACGGGCGAGCAGCAACTGGCGGTGCGGTCCTACAACTGGGACAATGCCGATATCGTCGACTGGTTCTTCGGCGGCGACAGGCTGGGCTATCCCAATGTCTCGATGTTCAACGATCCGAAGGCGGAAGAATTGCGCACCGCTGCGATGACCGGCGCGAAGAACTCGGACGAGCGGGTAGCGAATTTCACCGCCTACCACGAATATGTGCTGACCCAGTTCCCGATGGCCCCGATCTATCAGCCGCTGCAGGTGATGGCCTATAACGCCGACCGCCTGGCCATGCCGCCGGCCATAGACGCCCCGGCCTTTGGCGCGGCCGCCTTCCTGGATCTGGAGGTCAAGGAATAGTCGTGGCACCGGCACCGGCATCGACAGCGGCGGGAGCATCGGCATGATCGCCTATCTGGTCCGCAGGATCCTGATGCTGGTGCCGGTATTTCTGGCCGTCTCGGTGGTGATCTTCTCGATCCTCCACTTCATACCCGGCGATCCGATCGACAATCTGCTGAAGATCGGATCTTCGCCGGAAGCGCGCGCCGAGATGGAGGTGCGCTACGGCCTGGACCGGCCGCTGCCGGTGCAATACGGCATCTGGCTGTCGAATGTCCTGCGGGGCGATCTTGGCACGGCCATTGTCGCCCGCCGCCCGGTGGCCGACCTGATTGCCCAGGCGCTGCCGCATTCGCTGGCGCTTGGCGGGCTGGCGCTGCTGTTCTCCACCGTGGCGGGGGTGGGGCTTGGTGTCATCGCCGCGCTGAACCGCGACCGCTGGCCTGACCGGGCGATCATGGGGGGGGTGCTTCTTGGCTCCACCATGCCCAGCTTCTGGCTGGGGCTGATCCTGATGCTGGTCTTCTCGGTATGGCTGGGCTGGCTGCCGGTGTCGGGCGCGCGCAGCTGGACCGCGCTGGTGCTGCCGGTCCTGACCATCGGGCTGGGCGGCACGGCGCTGGTTGCCCGCATCACCCGGGTGTCGATGATCGAAGCCTCGGGGCGGGATTTCGTGACGCTGCTGCACGCCAAGGGCCTGTCGCCGCTGCGCATCCAGCTCGGCCATGTCCTGCGCCATGCACTGATCCCGGTGGTGACGATCCTTGCCCTGCGCATCGGCTGGATCCTGGGTGGCGCGGTCACGGTCGAGGTGGTCTTCGCCCGGCCCGGACTCGGCACGCTGCTGATCAAGTCGCTGAGCCAGCATGACTACCCGGTGGTGCAGGCCTGCCTTCTGATGCTGGCCATGGCGGTCATGCTGGGAACGCTGCTGGGCGATATCCTTCAGGCCGTGATGGATCCGCGGGTAAGGGCCGCGCTGGCATGATGGCGTGGCCCGCCCCCCTGCGCGCGCTTGGCCATCCGATGGGCGGCCTTGCCGGCGGCTGGCTGCTGCTGGTCGCCGCCGCGGCCGTTCTTGCACCGTTTCTGACGCCCTATGCCTATGACGTGCAGGATCTGCCGCAGGCCTATCAGCCGGCCTCGGCCGCGCATTGGCTGGGAACCGACGAATTCGGGCGCGATCTGCTGACCCGCCTGATCTACGGCGCGCGCACGTCGCTGTCAGTCAGCGCGGCGGCCATCGCAGTCTCCGTCCTGTGCGGGATGGTGCTGGGCGCGGCCGCGGCCTGGTTCGGCGGCTGGCCCGACCGCGCCGTGACCGTGGCGGTCGATCTGACCTGGTCCTTCCCCGAAATCCTGATCGCGCTGATCCTTGTCGCAATCATCGGCCCGGGCACGACCGGGGTGATGGTGGCCATCGCGGTGGCCTATCTGGCGCAGTTCACCCGCCTGACCCGGGCCCAGATCATGACGTTGAAGGGCGAGACCTTCGTCGAGGCCGCCCGCTGCCTGGGTGCGGGCACCGGCCATATCCTGTTCCGCCACCTGTTGCCCAATGCGTTGGCGCCGGTCCTGGTCTCGGCCATGCTGGCCACCGGCGACGCGATCATCCTGGAGGCCACGCTGGGCTTTTTCGGCCTGGGCGCGCAGCCGCCGGTGCCGTCCTGGGGCGGGATGATGTCGGCAGGCTCGGCACTGGTGTTCAAGGCGCCCTGGGTGATCATCTTCCCGGGCCTCGCGGTGGCGATCACCGTCGTTGCCATAAACCTCTACGGCGATGCGCTGATTGCGGAACTGGACATCCGCCAGAAACTGCGGAGGACGGCATGACCGCGCTTCTGCAGCTTGAAGCGGTCAGCGTCGCTATCGGGACAGTGCCGCTGCTGGATGGAATCGGCCTGTCGCTGGAGCGCGGCAGGATCCTGGGCCTGGTTGGCGAAAGCGGCTCGGGCAAGTCGCTGACCGCCATGGCGGCGATGGGACTGCTGCCGCTGATCGGTGGCCGGGTGACGGGGGGCGCCGTCCGGTTCGATGGGCAGGACATCGGCGCGATGACCGACGCACAGCGCCGCGCCCTGCGCGGCGGCCGCATCGGCTTTGTCACGCAGAATCCGATGACGGCGCTGGATCCGGTGCAGAGGATCGGCGAGCAGGTCGATGTTGTCTCGCGGCTGCATCTGGGCCTGTCGCACCGCGCCGCCCGCGCCCGCACGCTGGAACTGCTGACCCGGCTGCGCATCCCCGAGGCCGAGGCGGTGGCCGAGGCCTGGCCGCACCAGCTGTCGGGCGGAATGAAGCAGCGCATCGTCATCGCCATGGCGCTGGCGGGCGAGCCGGAACTGATCATCGCCGACGAACCCACCACGGCGCTGGATGTGACGGTGCAGGCGCAGATCATCCAGATCCTCGGCGCATTGGTCCGCGACCGCGGGTTGGCGCTGCTGCTCATCACCCATGACATGGGCGTGGTCGCCCAGGTCTGCGACCGGGTGGCGGTACTCTATGCCGGCCGGCTGGCCGAAGAGGGGCCGGTTGGCCCGATCTTTGCCGCCCCCGCCCATCCCTATACCGCCGCCCTGATCGGCTGCATCCCGCAGGACGGCATGGCGAAGGGTGCGCTGCGCGGCATTCCCGGCGCGGTGCCTTCGGCGCTGGCTTTTCCGCCGGGCTGCCGCTTTCACCCTCGCTGCCCCCGCGCCAGCGATCTCTGCCACCGGATCGCGCCGCTGCCGACCCCCCGCGCTGAGGGCCGCGTCGCCTGTCACCACGCCAGCCCACCGCCGGAGGGCCAGCCGTGACCCCGCCGCCGTTGATCCGCATCGAGGGCCTGTCGAAACGCTTTCAGTCCGGTGGCGGCCTTTTCGCGCCGGAACGCAAGATGTGGGCGGTCCGCGACCTGTCGCTGGCCATCGGCCGAGGCGAGGCCCTGGGCGTGGTGGGCGAAAGCGGCTGCGGCAAGTCCACGCTGGCCCGTCTTGTCCTGCGGCTGATCGAACCGACCGCAGGCCGCATCATCTTCGACGGCACCGAGATCACTGCGCTGTCGCCCGCTGCGCTGCGCCGGATGCGCCGCCGCATGGCGATGGTGTTCCAGGATCCCTATTCCAGCCTTGATCCGCGCTACACGGTGACGCAGGTTCTGGCCGAACCGTTCCGCATCCAGCGCCAGCCCTTGCCCGCCGGCGCCATAGCGGCGCTTCTGGCCTCGGTCGGCCTGCCGGACGCGCTGGCGGAAAGTCACCCGCACCAGTTATCCGGCGGCCAGCGCCAGCGCGTCGGCATCGCCCGTGCCCTGGCGCTGCACCCGGAATTCGTGGTGCTGGACGAACCCACCGCCTCGCTGGACGTGTCGATCCAGGCGCAGATCATCGCGCTGTTGGCCGATCTGCGCGACCGGATGGGGCTGACCTATCTGTTCATCAGTCACGACCTGGGCCTGGTACGCTATTTCTGCCAGCGGATTGTGGTGATGTATCTGGGCGCGGTGGTCGAGGTGCTGCCCGATACCGCGGCCGCGCCCCGCCATCCCTATACCGAGGCGCTGATGCAATCGGGCTTTGCCCCGGACCCGGGCCGCCGCCGCAGTGTCGTACCCCTGACGGGCGAGATCCCCAGCCCCTTTGCCCTGCCGCCCGGATGTGCCTTCGCCGGCCGTTGCCCCCGCGTCACGGACCGCTGCCGCGCCGAGCGCCCGCTGCTGTCGGGCGATGGCGGCCATCCGGTCGCCTGTTTCCACCCGCTCTGAAAGGACCTGCCCATGCCGTTTCATGTCCTCACCGGCGCCTTCGTCCATGAAAGCAACACCTTCAAGATGGGCGAGACCACGCTTCAGGAATTCCGCGACGAGGCGCTGGACATCGGGCAGGTGGCCATCGACCGCTTCGGCGACGTGAACGACGAGCTGGCGGGATTTCTGGATGCGGGGCGGGCGGCGGGCTGGCGCGTCACCCACAGCGTCTCGGCCCATGCCAACCCCGGGGCCAGGGTTTCGCGTGTTGCGTTCGACCATATCGCTGGGCTGATCTGCGATGCGGCGCGCGATCACCTGGCCACGCTGGACGGCATCCTGCTGTCGCTGCACGGCTCGATGGTTCCCAGCTTCTGCGAGGATGGCGAGGGCGAGTTGCTGCGCCGGCTGCGCGAGATCACGGGTCCCGGCCTGCCGATTGCGGTCACGCTGGATCTGCATGCGATGGCGACGCCGGCGATGGTCGAGGGGGCGCAGATTTTCGTCAGCTACAAGACCTATCCGCATGTCGACATGCGGGAGACCGGCCGGCATGCCGGCCGGCTTCTGGATGCGGCAATGCGGGGGCAGATCCGCCCGCGCACCCTGCGTGCCCATCGGCCGATGCTGGACGAGGCGAATGCCGGCCGCACGGACGTGCCGGAAACCGCCGCGCTCTATGCCCGCGCGACGGCGCATGAGGCAGAGCCCGGTATCCTTGCCGTTTCAGTGAACGCCGGGTTTTCCGAGGCCGATATCGCCGAAATGGGGCCGACCGTTCTGGTGACATGCGATGCCGGGGCCGAGTCGCGGGCGCGCGAGATTGCCGAGGGGCTGGCGCAGAGCATCTGGGAGGGGCGGGGAATGGTGTCGAACACCTTCCTCGCGCCGGCTGCCGCCGCCGCGCAGGCCCGGGATTTCGATGCAGTCGACGGCCCGTTGGTGATCGCGGATTATGCCGACAATCCCGGTGCCGGGGCCTATGGCGATGCCACGGCGCTTCTTGCCGCGCTGCTGGCCGCCGGGGCCACGGGCGGGGCCTTCGCGCCGATGATCGATCCTGGGGCGGCGGCTGTCCTGCATCGTCATCGGGTGGGCGACACGGTCACGCTGGATCTCGGCGGCAAATGCGATCCGGCATTCGGCGGCGGGCCGCTTCGGCTGACGGGCGAGGTTGTCCTGCTGTCGGACGGCGCCTTCACCGGAGACGGGCCCATTCTCGGTGGCATCACCCACAGCTTCGGCCCGACCGCGGTGTTCCGCACCGGGGGCATCGATATCCTGGTTGTCACCCTGTCCGATCAGATCCTGGATCTGCAGCAGATTCGTGCCTTCGGGATCGAGCCGTCGCGGCAGCGTTTCGTCGTGGTCAAGTCGATGCAGCATTTCCGCGCCGCCTACGAACCCATTGCCGGCCGCGTCATCGTCTGCGACACCGGGGCGCTGGCCACGCCCCAGGCGCATCTGCGGCCCTACATCCGGGTCCGCCGCCCGGTCTGGCCGCTGGACCGCGACGGGTTTCCCCCGGGCGCCTGACCGGCGGTGCGGTGCCAGGCCCCGCGGCAGCCGGCCGGGTCAGAACGTCACGCCAAGCCGCAGCGCGTCGAGCATCGCGGCATGGACTGAGCGGCTGCTGACCGCATCGCCGATCCGGTGCAGCTCGAATCCCGTGGCAGGTGGCGGCCGCAAGCCACCGATGCCGCGCATCGTCTCGATCGATGTCACCCCGTCGTTCACCGATTGCCCGCGCAAGGCATCGAAGAGGTCGGTCACGGGCAGGGTGCCGTGTTCGATCAGGATCTGGGCATGCACCGACCTGGTTTCCTGCCCGGTCAGCAGGTGGCGCAGCACGACCTCGCGCAGGCCGGCCGGCCCCGTGACCGAGACCACCTCGTGCTCCAGAAGGACCCGCACGCCGTGTTGGGCCAGCGACCGGCGGTAGACGATGCTGGAATGGTGTTCCATCTCGGGTGCGATGGCAGGATCGCGGCAGACCAGCGTCACCAACCTGCCGGTCGTCGCGATCTGGACCGCGGCCGAGGGGGCCGGGTGGCGCCCGGTGGCATCGTAGATCAGCACATCCTGCGCAACCTGCGCCGGTGCGGCCAGCGCATCCCAGACCGGCTGGCACAGGTCGCTGCCCTGCACCGGCCCGAGATCAGGGATTCCGCCGGCGGCTATGATGACAAGATCGGGCGTCTCGGCCAGAACTTCGGCGGTGCCGGCATAGCTGTTCATCTGCACGCGAACCCCCAGGCGGTCAAGCTCGGCCGCGCGCCAGTCGACAATGCCGATCAGGTCGCGGCGCTGGTCGGCCCGTACCGCCAGCAGCAACTGCCCGCCCAGCCTATCGGCCGCTTCGAACAGCACGACCCGATGGCCGCGGGCGGCAAGAACCCGTGCCGCCTCCAGCCCCGCCGGCCCGCCGCCGACGACCACGGCCTTCCGCCCGGCCTGGGACGAGGGTCCGATCACCTGCGGCAGCCAGGTCTCGCGGCCGGTCGCGGCATTGTGGATGCAGTGCAGCGGCCGGTAGAGACAATGCGAGGCGCCGACGCAGGGCCGGATCCGCGCCTCGTGCCCGGCCTGCAGCTTGTTGACGATCTGCGGGTCGGCAATATGGGCGCGGGTCATGCCGACCATGTCCACCAGGCCGGCAGAGACGGCGAAACGGGCGGTGGCGACATCGGCGATCTTCGCGGCGTGAAACACCGGCAGATCGGTTTCCGCGCGGAAGGCGCCAACCTGGCGCAGCCAGGGCGCGGCGCGGGCGGTGATATCGGGGATGTTGTAGACCAGCAGGTTCAGCCGGGTGTCGAACCGGCCGAAGATGCAGTTGAAGAAATCGACCAGGCCCTCGCGTTCCAGCATATTGGCCACGGTGATCGCCTCGGCGAAGCCCAGCCCGTCGGGGTGATCCTCGTCGATCGTGTAGCGGATGCCGACCGGAAAGCCGGGGCCGACCTCCTCGCGGATCCGCTCATGCACCATGCGCAGGAAACGCATGCGGTTTTCCAGCGTACCGCCGAAGGCGTCGTTGCGGCGGTTGACCAGGGGCGAGAGGAACTGCCCGATCAGATGGCCGCCTGTCATCGTTTCCAGCCCGTCCAGGCCGCCGTCGCGGGCGCGCCGGGCGGCAAGGCCGAAATCGGTAACGATGCGGGCAATGTCGGTCTGGTCCATCTCGCGCGCGAAATTGCGGTTGTAATCCTCGCGCGAATGCGACGGTCCGAGGACGGGCAGCCAGTCGCCGGCGGTTGCATCCGCGCGCCGGCCGACATGCGACAGCTGGCACATGACGGCGGCGCCATGGCGATGGACACGGGCGGCAAAGTCCTGAAAGACCGGGATGATCGCATCCGTGGTGTAGTCGAGCTGCGATCCGCCCCAGGTTGAATCCGCCGAGACCCGGCCCGATCCGCCGAACATCGTCAACGCCAGCCCGCCCCTGGCCTTTTCCTCGTGATAGCGCTGGTAGGCTTCCAGCGGAAGGCCGTCGACGTCGATATGGGCCTCGTGGCTGGTGCTCATGATCCGGTTGCGCAGGACAAGGGGACCAAGGTGCAGGGGCTGCAGCAGTGGGTCGTTCGCGGCAGGGCTGTGATCTCTGTCATCCATTGCGCCGCACCTCCCGCGAAGCCTGAGCCGGGGCTTTGCCAAGCGCCTTTCGCATGGCGGCCACGCATTGCCTCAGCGGCGGCCCGGGATCGACGTTGTATTTCCAGTTTGTCAGTTCGACCGTCAGCGTGCCGTCGTAGCCTTGCGCCCGCAGCAAGGCGATCAGCCGGTCCAGGTCGATCATGCCCTCGCCCCAGGCGAGATGGCTGCCCTGGGCATCGGTATCGGTGAAATGCACATGCGCCACCCGGTCGCCCAGATGGGTGAAATAGTCTTCCGGCGTCTCGTGGCACATCACCGTGCCGGCCACGTCACAGATGGCATGAAGGACGCGCCGGTCGAGAATGTCGAACAGGTGCCGCATCTCTTGCGCCGAGCGGACGATATTGGCGAAGGCATCGGGCAGGGCCTCCATCCACAGATCCAGGCCCAGTTCCTCTGCCCGGTCGCACAGGATGCCCATGGAATCGACGCAGCGGTTCAGCGCTTCGGCCGCGGGCTCGTCGCGGTAGCCGCCGCCCGCCGTGACCACGACGGCCGGCGCGCCGCTTTCGATGGCAAATTCCATGGAATCAAGGAAATAGCGCAGAGACCGGGTGCGAAGCTCCTGCTCTTTTGCGGAAATATTGATGGGATAGACGCATTGTTCGGGGGTAAAGGCCACCAGCCGCAGTCCGCGCCCGCGCAGGTCGCGCCCGAGGGCGCGCGCATCGGCCAGCGTCTTGTCCCCGATGTAGAAATGCGGCGCCGCCGCCCAGAGTTCGACCCGCGACACGCCGGCCCCGCCGGCATCGTCAAGGAAGCGATCGAAGGTGTGGCGGATGTAGTGAAAGTTCATCACGCCGATGCTGTCTTCACAAAGGGGCATCACTTTTCCGCTTTCTCGAGTGGTTCATCCGCATGTTGGTATCCTTGTCGACGATCAGGCGGGCGCCGCCGCCGCGGCCACCGCAGCCCTGTGCACCGCCGGGCGCGGCGCGAAATCGGCTTCGGTCTCTGCGGTGAAGTCAGCCAGGCATTGCGCCGTCTCGGCGGGCGACCAGCCAAGATGCGGCGCGGCCAGCCGCGCGGCCTGTTCGGCTTGGCCGAGCCCGAGATCCGGCCCCCAGCCGACCGACAACCGCCGGCGCAGGATGTCAGACAGCGTGCGGGCCTGTTCACGCAGCACCGCATGCGCCACCGAGGCCTCGGTCACGCGATCGGGATCGGGACCGGGGGGGGTGGACAGATCCAGCGGCCGGGCCGGGCCGGAGGGCACTTGTCGCCGCCCGACCGCCCGGGTCAGCCGCCGCCCGGCCTCGCGATGGGTCATCAGCAGGCCGCCGGTAAAGACGAAGTAGTTTGGCAGGCCGCCGCCGGTCAGATCATGTTCCCGCACCGCGGGAGAGGCATGCGCGCCATCCGCGGCAAGGCTGCGGGGGCGAACGCCGGCCCAGGAATAGATCACATCCTCGCGTTGCAAGGCGAAGCCGGGGAAGAGACGGGCAAGCTGGTCCAGGATGGCGGCAATTTCGGCCTCGGTCGCGCGAAAGCCCTGCGGCCGGCCGTCCGACGCCGAATCCCAGGGGCCGACATAATGCAGATCGCCCCAGGGGATCAGGTAGAATGGCGCGCCAGTGCCCGTCACGGTCTCCAGCCCCAGCCCCCGCATGGTCTGGGGCAGCCGGACCACGACATTCGTACCCTTTTCGCCGGTGTTCCGCCGCAGATGCGGGGCGCCGGCCAGGGTGCTGATCTCGTCGACCCAGACGCCGGCACAATTCACGATGCCCCGCGCCAACACCTCGCGCGGGCCGCCAGGCGTGGCAAGCGTCACATGCCACAGCCCGCCATCATGCCGCAGCCCCGTCACCGGCGTGTGGTTCAGCGCCTCGAGCCCGGCCTGCCGTGCCTTCACGATCGTGTCGACCACGATGCGCTCGGGCCAGTGATACTGGTATTCGGTGAAGAGGATTGCACCGTGAATCCGCTGCAGACCGGCAAGTCCCTGCAGGGCCGGGTGGGCGCGGGCCTCGGCGGCCGACAGCAGCTTCAGATCCAGCGGCACCTTGCCGCCGTCACTGGCCGTCATCAGCGAAAATGCCAGCCGCGCCTTCCAGCGGGGAATGGCGTTCTCGGGTGTCAGCGGAACAATGAAGGGCACGGGCCGCACTCGCTCGGGCGAGGTCTGGACGAATTCGGCCCGACCGCGCATCGACCGGCGCATCAGATCCAGGCATTCCAGCGCCTCGCGCGGCCGGGACATGAACCGCAGGAGCGAGCCGCTTGCCGCGGACAGATAGCCCAGCCCGCAATGCTGCAGCCGCGAGGTCCGGCTGGAGGTCCCCGCCCCGTAATCGACCCGCTCGGCCAGGATGGTGCTGTATCCGGCGGCGGCAAGATGCTGTCCCGCCGCCGCCGCGATGATGCCGCCGCCGATGATGGCGATGTCGTAGATCTGCTCCATGGCTCTTTCCTGCATCCTGCCGGCAGCTGCCGCAGGCTACGTCTGTCGCCGCAATGTGAGAACGTTCGCAATTTCACTCCGGCCTGTCAACTCTCGCTTGACCGGAGCATGATCTTATAATACGTCATAGGACGTCATATAACCAGCAAGCCCAGGTAAGCCCATGAACCTTCCGTCCACTTTCGATCCCGGCGTCGTTGCGGCGCTTGACGCGCTCGATGCGGGGGCGATCCGCCATGTCTTTTTCGTTGCCTGCGGCGGTTCGCTGTCGATCATGCATCCGGCGAAATTCCTGCTCGACCAGCATTCGCCCCTGCCTTCCGACGTCTATAACGGGGCCGAATTCGTGGCGCGCGCGCCCAGGTCGCTGGACGAACGGTCGCTGGTGATCCTGTGCTCGATGACCGGCACCACGAAGGAAACCACCGCCGCGGCCGAATTCGCCCGGTCGCGCGGCGCAAAGACCATCGGGTTGACGGTCGAGCCGGCCTCGCCGCTGGGCCGCGCCGTCGATCATGTGGTCGGCTTCGAGGCGCCCTATACCACCGGCGTTCCGATCGATGCCAAGGACAGCAACTATTCCCGCATCTATCAGGTTGTCCTCGGCCTTGTTGCCCGGACCGGCGGCGAGAACCTGACGCAGCCGCTGATCGACAGTCTCCATGCGCTGCAGCCGGCCATCGACCGGGCCCATGTTGCCTTTGCGCCGCTCTTTGCGGATTACGCGCCGCGTTTTGCCAAGGAAGACGTGATCTATACGGTGGCCAGCGGCGCAAGCTATGGTGCGGCCTATTCCTTCGCCATCTGCGTCCTGATGGAAATGCAATGGATCAACAGCCAGGCGATCCATGCCAACGAATTCTTCCATGGCCCCTTCGAGGTGCTGGACAAGGATCGTGCCTTCATCCTGATGAAGGGGCTGGACAGCACCCGTCCGCTGGAAGAGCGTGCGGACACCTTCCTGCACCGCTTCGGATCGGCCGAGAACATTCTTGTCCTCGATGCCGCGACCCTGGACATGAGCGGGATCGATCCGCGCTTCCAGGGCAATGTGGCGCCGCTGATCTTCTTCGACACGCTCTGGCGTTTCGCCTACAAGATCGCCGATCTGCGCCAGCACGAGATGCTGACGGCACGGCGCTACATGAAGAAGATCAGCTACTAGGAAAGGGACGGGGCGGCGGATGGAGGATCGGCTGGACGTCTTGCCGCTTTACGAACGGGTTCGCCGGACGATCCTGGCGGATATCGAATCGGGCCGGTTCTCGCCGGGCAGCTTTCTGCCGGGCGAACCGGAACTGATGGCGCAGTTCCAGGTCAGCCGGATCACCCTGCGCCGCGCCATCTCGGAACTTTGCGCCGAGGGCAGGCTGCAGCGCCAGCAGGGCCGCGGCACCCTGGTGCTGGCGCGCAAGGTGCAGCAGACGCTCGTCTCGCTTTCGGGATTTTCCGAAACGTTGGAGGGGCTGGGGCGCCGGGCCGGGCATCGCATCCTGGCGCGGGATGACACCGTCGTGGCGCCTGACATCGCGGCCCGGCTGAATGCCGCATCGCTGATCCGGTTCGACCGCCTGCTCGAGGACGACGGCAGGCCGATGACGCTTGAGGCGCTCTGGTTCGATGCGGTGCGCTTTGCGCCGGTGATCGAGCGCGTCTCGACCGGGGCCTCTTTCTTTGCCGCGCTGCGCGAACTGTCCGGGATCGTTCCGGCCCATGCAGAGCGGCAGATCGACGTGGGCTTCGCCACGGCGACCGAACGCGCGGTTTTGGGGATCTCGGCTGCCGAGCCGGTCTACCGGATCGAAAAGATTGTCTCGGACATGGCCGGTCAACCGCTGGCCCTGTCGCATCTCGTCACACCCGGCAACCTTGTGACCTATACGGTCAAGACCTGAAGGATCCGCCATGCGCCTGTTCGATGCCGCCGAAGTTCACGCCGCCCTGCCCTGGCCCTATCTGATCGAGGCGCTGCGCAAGGCGCATCTGGGGGCGATGCCGGTCTCAGACGTGGTGCTGCAATCGGATCCGGCGGGCGGCGGGGGACAGTTTGTCACGCTTCCCGGCTGGGCGCCGGGGGGGCCTGTCGTGGTCAAGATGGTGGGCGTGTTCCCCGGCAACGCCGCGCTTGACCCGTCGCAGCCGGCGGTGCAGGGCCTGGTGGCGCTGTTTGACGGGCAGACCGGCGCGCCGAGGCTGGTGGCGGATGGCGCGGCGATGACTGCGCGCAAGACGGCCGGCGATTCCGCGCTTGGCGCCGCAATCCTGGCGCGGCCGGATGTCGAGGATCTGCTGATCCTTGGCGCCGGCGCATTGTCACCGCATTTCGCGGCGGCGCATCTGGCCGCGCGGCCCTCGCTGCGGCGCGTCAGAATCTGGAACCGGACCGCGGCGCGTGCGCAGGCGGTGGTGGAAACCCTGCGGCGCCAGGGGTTCGACGCCGCCGTCGCCGATGATTTGGACGCCGCTGTTGCGCAGGCCGACATCGTGTCCTGCGTCACCATGTCGGACCGTGCGCTGGTCAAGGGTGCCCTGCTGCGGCCAGGCAGCCACCTCGACCTTGTCGGAGCCTACCTGCCCAGCCTGCGGGAGGCCGATGATGCGGCGCTGGCGCGGGGGGCGATCTTTGTCGACAGCCGCGACAACATGAAGAACGGCGGCGATCTTTCGCAGGCCGTCGCCTCGGGCGCGATCACCTGGGATGCGGTGCGGGCCGATCTTTTCGATCTGGTGCAGGGCAGGGTGCCGGGGCGCAGTTCGGACGAGCAGATCACCGTGTTCAAGAACAACGGTGGCGCGCATCTTGACCTGTTCACCGCCGCCGCGCTCATGGCGGCGCCCGCTCTGATCTCCGCCTGACCTCAGCCCTCGGCCAGCACGCGGGCAAGGAAGGCCCGGGTGCGGTCGTGCTGCGGTCGCGTCAGCACCTCGCGCGGGGGGCCCTGCTCAACGATCACGCCGCCATCCATGAAGATCAGGTGATCGGCGACGTCGCGGGCAAAACCCATCTCATGCGTGACCACCACCATGGTCATGCCGTCGTTTGCAAGCTGGCGCATGACGGCCAGCACCTCGCCCACCAGTTCGGGGTCGAGTGCGGAGGTCGGCTCGTCGAACAGCATCACATCCGGCTTCATCGCCAGAGACCGGGCGATGGCGGCGCGCTGCTGCTGGCCGCCTGACAACTGCGCCGGATAATAGTCGGCGCGGTCCTGCATCCCGACCCGTTCCAACAGATGCATAGCCTCTTCGACGGCCTGCGCGCGCGGGCATCGCTTGACCACGATCGGCGCCTCGATGATGTTTTCCAGCGCGGTCTTGTGCGGAAACAGGTGAAAACCCTGGAACACCATTCCCATTTTCTGCCGCTGCCGCGCCAGTTCGTTGAAGGTCATCTCATAGAGCTTGTTGCCCTTCCAGCGAACGCCGACCGGCTCGCCGTTCAGGTAGACCGCGCCGCTGGTTGGCTTTTCAAGATAGTTGAGGCAGCGCAGCAATGTGCTCTTGCCAGAGCCGGAGGGGCCGACGATGCAGGTGACATCGCCGCGGTTCACGGCCAGGTCAATGCCGGCAAGCACCTCATGCGCGGCAAAACTCTTGTGCAGTCGCTCGACTTTCAGCAGCGGAGCTTCAGTCATTTCGCGCCCTCGTTCTGGGCGGCAAACAGCCGACGGGGCAGAAGGCCTGCGGCCTTGCGCGTCTTGTGGGGCTTCGTGCCGCGAAAATCGGATTTGAGACGATGCTCGACCGAATGCTCCAGCACGGTCAGGATCGTGGTCAGCACCAGATACCAGATCGTGGCCACCACCAGCAGCGGAACGGTCTGGTAGGTCCGGGCATAGACCATCTGCGCCGAGTAGAGCAGGTCGGGCAGCGCTAGCACCGAGACCAGCGAGGTGAATTTCAGCATCGAGATCGTGTCGTTGCCGATCGGCGGGATAACGATGCGCAATGCCTGCGGCAGCACGATCCGGCGCAGGGACTGCCCGCGCGTCATTCCCAGGGTTGCCGAGGCTTCGGTCTGGCCGGTGCTGACGGCCTGGATACCCGCCCGGATCATTTCGGCGGCATAGGCGCTTTCGGTGAAGGCAAGGCCCATGATTGCGGCGCTGAACGGGGTGATCAGGTCATTCGTCGGCCAGGAAAACAGCTTCGGCCCGTCAAAGGGGATGCCGATGGAAATCTCGGGCAGCAGCAGGGCCAGGTTGTACCAGAAGATCATCTGCACCAGCGGCGGGACACCGCGGAAGAACCAGATCCAGCCCCAGCTTGCGGCCCGGAAAACCTGGCTGCCGGACAGGCGCATGATCGCAAGGACGATACCGATGGCCAGGCCCAGCACCATGGCCAGCACGGTCAGCACCAGCGTCATGCCAAGCCCGCGCAGGATCGCGCCGTTGAACAGGTATTCGGCAACGACCGTCCATTGCATGTTCTTGTTGGTGATCAGGACCTGCAGGAAGACCACCCCCATGAGCGTCAGGAACGTCCCGCCGATCCAATGCCCGATCTTGGGCACGGCAATCGGCTTGACGTCATGGATCGACGGGCGATGGGCGGGGTCCTGCGACATGTGCTGTCCTTCTGAACGGTCACAAAAGAGCCCCGACCCGGGGGAGCATCCGGGCCGGGACAGGAAATCAGAGGTCGGGGTTCTTCTCGGTGATGAGAAGCGCCTTGGTCAGCATGCCGGAATCGTCAATGCCCCATTTCGCCATGATTTCCTTGTAGGTGCCGTCGTCGATCATGCTCTGGATCGTATCGGCCATCACCTGGCCCAGCGGATCGCCCTTGCGCAGGCCGATGCAGCTGTTCACCGGATCGAGCACCAGTTCCGAGACCTTCAGGTCGCCGGTCTGGCTGGCCATGTAGGACAGTTTGACCGAAGCGGCCACGGTGGCCTCGGCCCGGCCGGAACGCACGGCCAGCTCGGCCTGCGCCTGTGTGCCATGGGTCTGCAGGACGATCAGGTTGTCCTTGCATTCATTGGCGTTCAGCTTTTCCAGCAGCCCGACGTCCCACGAGCCGTTCAGCACCGCGACGGTAATGCCGCAGGCGTCGGTCGCGGTCTTGATGTCCAGCTTGCTGTCCATCGGATAGCCGAAGGAGGTGCCGATCTTGCGCTGTGCCACGAAATCCATCGTCTTCAGTCGTTCTTCGGTGGTGCCGAAGGAGGAGAAGCCCGCGTCGAACCGCTTGGACTGGATGCCGGGAATGATCGCGTCGAAGCTGGTGCCCTCGAAGGTGAACGGCACGCCGAGGCGCTCCTCCATCTCCTTGGCGATATCCACGCTCCAGCCCTTCAGCTGGCCATCGGAATCGAGATATTCATCGGGTGCCCAGTCGTTGAACACAGCCGCCTTGATGCCGTTGTCCTTGTATTCCTGCGGCAGCGCGTCGTGCAGCGCGGGAATGACGTCGGCCATGGCGGGCATTGCCAGCACCATGGCGAGAATGGGACCGGTCAGAACAGTTCTCAGCATGGGTATCCTCCTCTTCGGGCGGGCAGGCCGCCCGCGATTCCGTTCCCCTGTATCCCATTGACAGCAATGAACAGAGAACGTTCTCATATATCTGATATCGTTGCGGCCCCTGCGTCAAGAGTTTTCGATCCGTTGCTACTGCGTTGATTTTCGTTGAAAATGGCGGCGGAAATGACAGATCTGCGTCGCGGACGCCCTGTCGGCCGGCAGAAATACCGCAAGGTGATTCTGCGCGGTGTGCCCGCAGATGTGAGAGGGAATGGCAATTGGTGGTACGGAACAAGGCAACGATTGCCGATGTCGCGCGGGTGGCGGGCGTGTCCACGGCCACGGCCGGGCGGGTGCTGGGCGGGTATGGCTATACCAGCGACGAGATGAAGGACCAGGTCCAGAAGGCGGCGCGACAGCTGGGCTATCGTCCGAATGCGCTGGCCCGCGGCCTGATCACCGGCAAGACCCGGACGCTGGGTGTCGTCGCCGGTGATATCCAGAATCCGTTCTATGCCTCGGTGCTGCGCGGTATCTCGAATGTCGCGGAGGCCGATGGTTTTGGCCTCTTGATCACCAACAGCGACGAAAGCCGGTCGAAGGAAGTCCAGTCGGTCGAACTGCTGGCGCAAAAGCAGGTCGACGGGCTGATCGTCACCCCCAGCGACACGCGCAAGGCCAGGCATCTGCACAACCTGCTGTCCATGGAAATACCGCTGGTCCTGATCGACCGTGCGGTGGCGGGCCTGTCAGTCGACCGGGTTGCCGCCGACAATATCGCGGCCGGCGAACAGGCGGTGCGCCACCTGTTCGAGGCGGGACACCGCCGCATCGGCATCATCGCCGAACTGGTTGAGGACGAGGGCGATGGCCTTGCGGCCTTTCTGGCCCGCGCCGCCTCGGGCGATCCGATGGAGGCCGAGGCGCTTTACCCCAGTTGGCAGCGCCTTCTGGGCTATGTCCGGGCGCATCGCATTGCCGGTGTCGCGGTCGACCCCCGGCTGGTGTTTCGTGCTGGCAGCTATTCCGCCGAGGCGGCGCAGGTCGGGGTGCCGCTTCTGCTCGGCCTGTCCGATCCGCCGACGGCCCTGTTCACCACCGACGGCACGATGTCGGAAGGGGCGATGCGGGCGATCACTGCGCTGAACCTCTCGATCCCGCGCGACCTGTCGCTGGTCTGCTTCGACGATCTGGACTGGATGAGCTTCATGCAGCCGGGGATCAGCACGATGTCGCAACCCCGTCTGGCCATGGGCGAGGCTGCGGCCCGCATGCTTTTGGAGCGGATCCAGGGCGAGAATTGTCCGCCGCGAACCGTACTGCTGCCGGCCGAACTGATCAGTCGCGGGTCGGTCCTGCGCCGGGTGCTCGATCCCGCGGTCTGACGGCGCGCGCCCGGGCATCCGGCGGCGCAGCCGACCCTGCGGTGCCGGTGCATCTCCTTCACATCCGTTGATGGCTTTCCCGGGCCAGGGGACCGCTGCGCAGTGGCGAGGCCCGCTGCCGCCCGGCCCATTGGCAGGGGCGGAATCATCGGCCAAAGCGGGTATCACGAATCGTCCGGTGAAGGGGCATCCTGAAAAAGTCTGGCCCCCGGAACGGTGTCAAGCCGGGATTTATTCGCCGTTCGGTCTACAATATAACGTTAAAACAATCGCTTGCCTATGATGCTTCGGCTTTCGGCAAAAGACACTTTTGCCGGGAACGAAAGGCTTGACACAGGCCATCCCTCCTCCACATTATTCTCAATATATAATAAGCAATCTCGATAATCGAGAAAAAATGGAGGAGTCGCAATGCTCGACGCCGCGCCGAGCGATCACGGCCATGTGGTGCTCTCAGCCATTACCAAGACCTATGACGGACGCCATCTCGTCGTGCGCGATCTCAATCTTTCGATCCGCAGGGGCGAGTTCCTGACGCTGCTGGGCCCGTCAGGATCCGGCAAGACGACGACACTGATGATGCTTGCCGGGTTCGAATATCCGACAACCGGTGAAATCAGGATCGACGGCGCGCCGGTGCACATGATGCCGCCCGAAAAGCGCAACATTGGCATGGTTTTCCAGAACTATGCGCTGTTTCCGCATATGACGGTGGCCGAGAACGTGGGCTATGGGCTGAAGGTCCGCCGCCTGCCCCGGGCCGAGATCGATCGCAGGGTTCGCGCCGTTCTGGAAACCGTGCATCTGGCGCAACTGGCAGACCGCCGTCCGGGAATGCTGTCGGGCGGTCAGCAGCAGCGCGTGGCGCTGGCGCGGGCGCTGGTGTTCGAACCAAGCATCGTCCTGATGGACGAGCCGCTTGGCGCATTGGACAAGAAGCTGCGCGAGCATCTGCAGTTCGAGATTCGCCAGATCGCGCAGCGCTTCAACCTGACTGTCGTCTACGTGACGCACGACCAGTACGAGGCGCTGACCATGTCGGACCGGATTGCCATCTTCAACGATGGCAAGGTCCAGCAACTCGGCTCGGCCGAAGACATCTATGCCAGGCCCGAAAACCGCTTCGTGGCCGAGTTTGTGGGCGACAACAACTGCCTCAAAGGCCGCGTAACCGAAACCCGGGGTGAAAGAACCACCCTGCGGCTGGCGGATGGAACCCAGGTTGCGGCCCGCACGACCGGCCATGTCGTGACAGGCGGCCTGTCCACCGCCGCCATCCGGCCCGAGGCGCTGCGCATGTCCGGCCAGCCGTTCGAAGGCTCGCTGGCTGCAAAGGTGTCGGATTCGATCTTCTGCGGCGACCAGATCCGCACGGTTGTGGAACTGGCCGGGAAGGAAAGCCTGGTGGTGAAAAGTGCCGCGCATTCGGCGGCGATCCACCCGGTCAAGGGTCAGACGGTCCATGTGGGCTGGGCGTGGGAAGACGCCTGGGCGCTGGATGCCTGAAATACATGCAACAGGGAGAATGGGAATGAAGATGATACGCGCACTGGTCACGGCCTCGGCCTCGACATTGCTCGCCGGGACGGTCTCGGCCCAGGAACTGACGGTCGTGTCCTGGGGCGGCGCGCTGCAGGAGGCCCAGACCAAGGCCTTCATGGACCCCTATGCCGCGGCGACCGGCACCAGGATCGTGCAGGACAGCTGGAGCGGCGAACTCGCCAAGCTACGCGCCATGGTCGACAGCGGAAACGTGGTCTGGGACGTGGTGGACATGGACCCGCAGACGGCCGCAACAGCCTGCGAGCAGGGTCTGCTGGAACCGATCGGCTCGGAAGAGATATTTGCCTCGGCAAGCCTGGTCGACGGCGCGCTTCTCGATTGCGCGGTGGGCACCAGCACCTATGCGACGATCCTCGCCTACAAGAAGGATGCCTTCGCCGCCGGCCCCGACAGCGTCGTCGACATTTTCGATACCACAGCCTTCCCCGGCAAACGGTCGTTCCGCAAGAGCCCGGTCGACACCCTTGAGGTCGCGCTGCTCGCGGATGGGGTGGCCGCGGGTGATGTCTATGCAATGCTGTCGACGCCGGAAGGCGTGGATCGCGCCTTTGCCAAGCTCGACACGATCAAGGGCGATATCGTCTGGTGGGAGGCGGGCGCCCAGCCGGCACAGCTGCTGATGTCGGGCGAGGTCGTCATGTCGCTGGCGTGGAATGGCCGGATTGCCGATGCGAACACCAACGAAAACGCCGATCTGGGCATCGCCTGGTCGGATCAGGTTCGCGGCTTCGACATGTGGACCATTCCGATGGGGACCAGGAATGGCGAGGCCGCGCGTGCCTTCATCGTCTCGACGATCCAGCCTGCTGCCAATGCCGAGCTGAGCAAGTACATCGCCTATGGCCCCACGGTAGCCGAGGCGGCCGGATCGATCGACGCGAATACGCTGGCAAACCTTCCCTCGGCGCCGCAGAACAGCGAGGGGGCGCTTGCCCAGGATGGCGCCTTCTGGGCCAAGAACAGCGATGCGCTGAACGCAAAGTTCTCGGCCTGGGTCGCACAGTAGCGAAGGCCCTGCCAGAGGCGGGCAGGGCATCGTGCCCCTGACCCTCCTCTGCGCCGCCGGGCGGCCGCGAATCCGGCCGCCCACCCGTTCCTGACAGTCCGAAGGCCCGCCCATGGAAATGCCGATCACACCTGAAATGCCGATCACCCAGGCAGAGCAGGCCGTCACGGATCGCCGCATGGCGGCGGCCCGGCGGAAGCTGGCCGCCATGCTGCCCGCGGTGCCACTGATTGCCTTTCTGGCGATGTTTCTGGTCATTCCGCTGGCGATTATCGTCAAGACGGCCTTCCAGGATCGCGAGATCGCTGCCGCCCTGCCGGCGACGGTGGAACAGATCGTCCTGTCTGCCAGCCCGGCGCTGCCCGGCGATGACGTCTTTGCGACGCTGGTCGACGAACTGAGGGCGGCAAAGAAATCCGGGCTGCTGCGGCCGTTGGCGCGACGCATGGAATACGGGGTCGAGGGCGGCTCCGCCGCGATCATGGATGCCTCGCGCCTTGCAACCGAGGATCTGGCCACACGGGATGCGGCGGAAATCCGGCAGGCGGTCATCGACAGCAACCCTGCCTGGGCCGGGCCGGGCGTTTGGCAGGCAATGGCCGCGGGATCCGCATCCTATTCGCTGTTCTACCTGAAATGGGCGCTGGGTGCGGATGTCAAGTTCAAGGCCGATGGCCAGGCGGCCACCGACGGGACCTATGATTTCCCGGCCATCTATCTGCGCACGATCGTAATCAGCCTTGTCGTGACGGTCCTGACAGTGCTGATCGGCTATCCGATGGCCTATGTTGTCGCAACCTCGTCCGGCCTCATCGGCAAGATGCTGGTGTTCCTTGTTCTTCTGCCATTCTGGACCTCGCTTCTGGTTCGCACGATGTCCTGGATCGTCATGCTGCAGCGCAACGGCGTGATGAATGACCTGCTGATCGCCGGCGGGCTGGTTTCCGAACCGCTGCCGCTGCTCTACACCCGTTTCGCGACAGTGCTGGCGATGGTGCAGATCCAGCTTCCCTTCACGGTTCTGCCGATGATCAGTGTGATGCGTGCCATCCCGCCGAGCCATGTTCGTGCCGCGCGCAGCCTCGGTGCCTCACCCCTGACCGCACATCTGTCGGTGTTCATGCCACAGGCCGTGCCGGGAATTGCGGCAGGCGCACTTCTGACATTCGTGCTGTGTCTGGGCTTCTATCTGACACCGGCGCTGGTTGGCGGGCCGGGCGACCAGATGGTCAGCTTCTTCATTGCCCGCTTTACCAATGAACAGTTGAACTGGGGCCTCGCCTCGGCGCTGAGCCTGGTGCTGATCGCCGGCGCGACCGTGATCGCGCTGCCGTTGTCCCGCTACATCTCGACCCATTCGTCGGGGAGGTTCTGATGCATCAGAAACGCTATGCCGATCTGCCGCTGCGCATTCGCCTGCCGCTCTACATCTTCGTCGGCCTGTCACTGACGCTGCTGATCCTGCCGCTTGCGGCGGCGCTGCCGATCTCGCTCAACTCGGCGCCGTGGTTCACCTATCCGTTCCCCGGCATCTCGTTGCGCTGGTTCGAAGCGCTGTTCGGTTCAGAAATCTGGGTTGGCGCCCTGCTGAACAGCGTCGTCATCGCGCTGGCCACGACCGTGCTTGCGACCACGCTTGGCACATTGGCCTCCATCGGTCTTGTGAACGCCAATTTTCCGCTGCGGCGGCTGGTCATGGCGCTGGCGATCGCGCCGATGCTGATGCCGGTGGTCGTGCTGGGCCTGGGCCTGTTCGTCTTCTTCTCTCCCATCGGGCTGAACTACACCTTCTGGGGCGTGGTGGTCGCCCATACCCTCATGGCGACGCCCTTTGTCATCATCACCGTGACCGCAACCCTGACCCGGTTCGATTTCACCCTGATGCGGGCGGCGGCAAGCCTGGGCGCGGGCAAGGTCACGGCCTTCAGGGGCGTCATGCTCCCCTTGATCGCACCGGGCGTGGGTGCCGGTGCTGTCTTCGCCTTCGCGACCTCGTTCGACGAGGTTGTGATGGTCCTGTTCATTGCCGGCCCGGAACAGCGCACCCTGCCCAAGCAGATGTTCACCGGCCTGCGCGAACAGCTGGACCCCACCATCATTGCCGCCGCTGTCACCATGGTGGTGATCACCAGCGTCCTGATGGTTGCGGCGCTGGCCATCGCGCGAAAGAGAAGGTGAGGGACATGTCATCGATCAGCTTCTTGACCGCGCAAGGTCATTCGCCGGAAAGGCCCGCCAGTATGGACATATTTGCCCCCGACTATCGTGAAGAACCCTATTGGTGGATGGCGGCGCCGCCTTCGGCGGCAGATGCCGCAGACCCCAACCCGCTGCCGAGCAAGGCCGAGGTCGTGATCGTCGGTGGGGGTATCACCGGCCTTTCCGCCGCGATCCACCTGGCGCGGGGCGGGGCTGAGGTGGTCGTCGCCGATGCCGGTGCAATCGGCGGTGGGGCGGCCCGGATGAACGCAGGATTTCTGGGCCGGACACTGAAACGTTCCGTTGGGTGGCTGGAACAGCATGTTGGTCCAGACTATGCCGTCCGGGTTTACCGTGAACTGGACGAAGCGCTCAAAGGTGTGGAATCCTTCGTCGAGGCGGAAGGTATCGCGTGTTACCGGCGCAGCTGCGGCCGGCTGATCTCGGCTAATTCCGAACCGCATCTGCGTGATTTGGTCGAGGATATGGACCACATGAAGCGCCGCCTCGGCTTCGACTACGAGGTCATCAGCAAGGCGGACCAGCAGTCGGAACTCGCCTCCGACCGCTATTTTGGTGGTGTTGTGGTCCCCGACCTCGGCTCGATCCATCCCGGCCTCTACCACGCAGGGCTGGTGGCGCGTGCGAAAGGCGCGGGGGTGCGCTTCTTTCCGTCCACCACCGTCGTCGGGATCGACGCCGATGGCCGGCGCAAGACGGTGCGCACCGACAAGGGGGCAATCTCGGCGGGGCAGGTGATCGTCGCGACCAATGGCTATACGCCGCGCAACCTGAAATGGTTCGCCCGGCGACTGGTGCCGTTCCGCGGCTTCGTCATGGCGACGGAGGTTTTGCCGGCCGGCCTTATCGACAAGGTGCTGCCCAGGCGGCGCACCTACCTGGACACCAAGATGAACATCGACTTCATCCGGCCCGCCCCGGATTCCGAACGCATTCTGTTTGGCGGCATGACGGGACGGCTGAACACGACCTCCACCTCGCTGATGCCGGCGCTTTACCGGCGCATGGTCGAGATCATGCCGGATCTGCAGGGGGCCAGGATCAGCCGCTCCTGGACGGGCTATTGCGCTGGCACGTTCGATTTCATGCCGCATATTGGTACGCAGGATGGCATTCACTACGCCATGGGTTACAACTTTGCCGGCGTACCCTTGGGCACGCTGTTTGGTCGCAAGCTGGCGGCGCGCATCCTGGGCAGGGGCGACGGCACCTCGGCCTTTGACGTGGGCAAGTTTCCGACGCTGCCGTTTTTCAACGGAACGGGCTTGGTCGCCCCCTTGGCGATGCGGTATTTCGATCACCATGACAGAAGGCTGGCCAAGAGGACATGAGCGTGCAGCAGCAATCTGGTGAACCCGGGAAAGCAGCGGACACGCCGCTGGAGCGCTACGTTCGCCTTCTGGAGGCAATCTCCGGCTTTCCCGAGGGGATCTCGCCGACCGTGGTTGCCGAAATGCTGGGTCTGCCGAAGGCTACTGCCTATCGGCTGATCCGTAGCCTGGCGGAGGTTGGTCTGGTCGAAATGACCGCGCCGCCCTCGGCCTCGTGCCGGCTGGGCGAGCGACTGGAACGGCTGCTCTTTGCGGGGTCAAGCGATGGCTGGCTGCGCATGGTGGCCCGCCCGATCCTGCTGGACCTGACCGAAAGAACGGGGGAGGCCTGCTTTGTCGCGCGGTTCGGCGGCGTCACGGTCCGCAGTGTCGAGATGGTTGCGCCCGACAACCATCTTCGCGCCTATATCCTGCCGGGCCAGGAGATCACGCCGCATACGGGCGCCTCGGCCAAGGCGATCCTGGCGTTTCAGGATATCCCGGTGGTCGAGGCCGCGCTGGCGGGAGATCTGCCGCGGTTCACGGCGTTGACGAAGACGGATCGGAATGCGCTGCTGGCCGAACTGGCCGATGTGCGCAAATCCGGCATCGCCTTCTGCATCGGCGAGGATGTGGACGGCTTTGCCGGTGTGGCCGTACCGATCTTCGTATCCGGTCTCGATGTGCAGCTCAGCATCTGCGTCACGGGGACGATAAAATCCCTGATCGAGCAGAAGATATCCCTGGTCGAGGTGGAATTGCGAAACTCGGCGCAGCGGCTGGCGACAGTTCTGGAACACAGGGCCAACTTTTCGCAGCCGGGTTGACGAAAGACCACCCGGCACGGCGCGATGTCGCAACATTGAATCAGAATCCGGCCCTTTGCGCATGCCGCAGAGGGGCTTTGCCGTTTCCAGAAACATCACTTTAAAACAATGTGTTATCGGAAAATGGGGGATTGACAGGGTGCAAATCTCTGACAGAATTATCATTAAATGATCATAGATATCGAAAAGTGAGAAAAGTATGACGATCAACCAAACGAAATGGCATGACGCGGCAGCAGCCCATCGCTTTGTCGGAAAATCGCTGATCGACGGCAGGCTGGTCGATGCGCTGTCCGGCAAGACATTCAGCACCATCAACCCGGCGACCGGGAAGGTGCTGACCGAAGTGGCGTCCTTGGACTCGGCGGATGTGGATGCCGCCGTCCGCTCGGCACGGGCGGCCTTTGACAAGGGGGTCTGGTCGCGCCGCGCCCCGGCCGAGCGCAAGAAGA
Source organism: Paracoccaceae bacterium (assembly GCA_014879735.1). GTDB lineage: Bacteria > Pseudomonadota > Alphaproteobacteria > Rhodobacterales > Rhodobacteraceae > Pseudogemmobacter. The sequence goes on along the minus strand of JACSRN010000011.1, from coordinate 37,175 downwards.
TCCTGCAACGTTTTGCCGAACTGATGCGCGAACATGCCGAGGAACTCGCGCTGCTTGAAACGCTCGACATGGGCAAGCCGATTTCGGATGCGCTGTCGGTCGACGTGCCTGGCTCGGCCAATACCATCGCCTGGTATGCCGAAGCGGTGGACAAGCTTTACGACGAGATCGCGCCGACCGCCGACAACGTTCTGGCCATGATCACCCGCGAACCGCTTGGTGTCGTCGCGGCCGTCGTGCCGTGGAACTTTCCGCTTCTGATGGCATCATGGAAGCTTGGCCCGGCGCTTGCGGCGGGTAATTCGGTCATTCTCAAACCGGCCGAACAGTCGCCGCTGTCGGCGATCCGGCTGGGCGAACTGGCGCTGGAGGCCGGTATCCCCGAGGGCGTGTTCAACGTCGTGACGGGGCTGGGCGAGACGGCCGGCCGCGCGCTTGGCCTGCATATGGACGTGGATGCCGTGACCTTTACCGGCTCCACCGAGGTGGGCAAGTTCTTCCTCGGCTATTCGGCGCAGTCGAACATGAAGCGCATCGCGCTGGAATGCGGCGGCAAGACGCCGCATATCGTCATGGCGGATTGCGGCAATCTGGACGAGGCGGCGACCGCCGCAGCCTTTGGCATCTTTTTCAACCAGGGCGAGGTCTGCAATGCCGGCTCGCGCCTGCTGGTGCAGGACAGCATCAAGGATGCGTTCATCGACAAGGTGATCGCCGTCGGCAAGACGCTGGAGCCGGGCGACCCGCTGGATCCCGCCACCAAGCTTGGTGCCATCGTCACCGAGGATCAGATGAATCGTGTTCTCGACTACATCGACATCGGCAAGGGCGAGGGGGCGAAGCTGATCGCCGGCGGCCAGCGCGTCCGCACCGAAAGCGGCGGCTACTTCGTCGAGCCGACGGTCTTCGACGGCGTGAAGAACGGCATGCGCATCGCGCAGGAAGAGATCTTCGGGCCGGTCCTCGCCACGATCGCCTTCAAGGATGCCGATGATGCCGTCCGTATCGCCAATGACTCGATCTACGGTCTGGCGGCGGCGGTGTGGTCCGACAACATCAACACCGCGCTGAACACCGCGCGACGGCTGCGCGCCGGGTCGGTCTGGGTGAACAACTTCGACGAAAGCAACATCACCATGCCCTTCGGTGGCTACAAGCAATCAGGAATCGGCCGGGACAAGTCGCTGCATGCGATCGAGAAATATACCGAGCTGAAGGCCACCTGGGTCAAGCTGCGCTGACTGGCGCCCCGTACCCCACCTTTCCGCACCCCCGCCGCCAGTTCGGCGGGGGCAAAGGAGCAGCCATGCGCGACCCCCGCTTCGACATCCTCTTTGAGCCCGTGAAGATCGGGCCACATACTGCCCGCAACCGCTTTTACCAGACGCCGCATTGCAACGGCATGGGCAACCTGCGCCCGCAGGCCCATGCCCGGATGCGGGGCATCAAGGCCGAGGGCGGCTGGGCCGTGGTGAATACCGAGCATTGTTCGGTGCATCCCACGGGTGATCTGATGCCGGAAGTGCTGCAAATGCTCTGGGACGACGGCGACATCCCGCCCCTGGCGCTGATGTGCGACGCGGTGCATGCGCATGGATCGCTGGCCGGGGTGCAACTGGCCTATCCCGCCTATTACAACGGCAACCGGCTGACCCGGGAGGTGCCGCTGGGACCGATGGACCGGCCGGTCAGCGGCTATCATCCGGTGCAGGTCCGGGCCATGGACAAGGCCGATATCCGCAACCTGCTGGGCTGGTGGAAGGCCGCAGCCGTCCGGGCGCGCAAGGCAGGTTTCGACATCGTCAATGTGGATGCAAACTTTTCCACCATCGCCTTCCAGTTCCTGTCGCCGCGCAATCAGCGCAGCGACGAATATGGCGGCAGCCTGAAGAACCGGGTCCGGCTGCTGCAGGAACTGATCGAGGTCTCCCGCGAGGGGGCGGGTGATGGCGTGGCCATCTCGGTCAGGCTGATCGTTGACGAGTTGTTCGGTGATCAGGGGCTGCGGGTCGCCGACGAGGGGATCGAGGCGATCGCGATGCTGGCCGAACTGCCCGACCTCTGGGATCTGGTGGTCGGCACCTGGGCGGACGATTCGCCCACCTCGCGCTTTGCCCCCGAGAACGATCACGAGCCCTTCATGCTGGGCATCAAGGGCGTGACCACAAGGCCGGTGATCGGCGTTGGCCGCTTCACCTCGCCTGACACGATGGCCAGTCTGGTCCGCCGCGGCGTTCTGGACATGATCGGCGCCGCGCGGCCGTCGATTGCCGATCCGTTCCTGCCGAAGAAGATCGAGGAAGGGCGCTACGAGGACATCCGCGAATGCATCGGCTGCAACATCTGCGTGTCGAGCCATTTCGCAATGGTGAACCTGCGCTGCACGCAAAACCCGACCATCGGTGACGAATGGCGCCGGGACTGGCATCCCGAACGAATCAAACCCGCCAAATCGGAAAAATCGATCCTTGTCGTCGGCGGCGGTCCGGCCGGGCTGGAATGCGCGCGCGCGCTGGGTCAGCGCGGCTATCAGGTGACGCTGGCCGAACGCGAGACCCGGCTGGGCGGGCGGGTGACGCTGGAGGGCGAACTGCCCGGCCTGCGGGAATGGCTGCGGGTCCGCGACTGGCGGGTGACACAGATCGGCAAGATGCCGAATGTCAACGTCTATCTGGACAGCGATCTTACCGCGCAGGATATCGTCGAATTCGGCGCCGATCAGGTGGTGTTGGCGACCGGGGCGTCCTGGCGCAGCGATGGTTTTGGCCGCGCGGCGCATCGGCCGCTGCCGCTTTCGCCCGTGCTGCCAACCTATACGCCCGATGACATCCTGCGCGACCGCTGCCCGCTGCCCGGCGCGGTGATGATCTATGATGACGACCATTACTACATGGGCGCGGTCATCGCGGAAAAACTGGCCCGTCTGGGATCGCAGGTGACGCTGGTCACACCGGCTGCAGATGTATCGGCCTTCACGGTGAACACGCTGGAGAATGTGCGCACCGCCCGGCGCCTTCAGGATCTGGGCGTGCGAATGGTGACGCATACCGGGCTGAAGGCCACGGAACCCGGCCGGGCAGTGCTTTATGATGCCCGCACCGGGGCGGAGTCCCTGCTGGCCATCGCGGCGTTGGTGCTGGTGACGGCGCGGGTGCCGCATGGGGGGCTGTTTGCCGAACTCGCGGCCATCGAGGGCGGTCCGCCGGTGGCGCGGATTGGTGATTGTGAGGCGCCGGCGGCAATCTTCCAGGCGGTCTATTCCGGCCACCGCTTTGCCGAGGAGTTCGAGATCGGCGTACAGTTCCGGCGCGAGCGGATCGACCTCGCCGCGGCTTCCCCCTTCGACCTTGTTCCCTGAAAGGCTGACCGGCCATGCTCGAGACCCCCAAATCCGCCCTCCTCTATGACCGCGCCCGGCAGGTGATGCCCGGCGGGAATACCCGTCACACCGTCTTTCGCCAGCCCTATCAGGTCTATGCCGCGCGGGGTCACGGCTGCCGCATCACCGATGTCGACGGCAACGACCGCATCGATGCCGTGGGCAACTTCACCGCGCTGATCCACGGCTATGGCAGCGACCGCATCCGCGAAGCGGCGCGGCGGCAGATCGAGGATGGTCTCTGCTTCGGGATGCCGACCGAAAGCGAGATCCGGCTGTCCGAGATGCTGTGCGAGCGCCTGCCCACGGTCGAACAGTTGCGCTATACAAATTCCGGCACTGAGGCGGTGATGAATGCGATCAAGGTCGCGCGTGCCTTCACCGGCCGGCCGAAATTCGCCAAATGCGAGGGGGCCTATCACGGCACCTACGATCCTGCCGAAACCAGCCAGGAAGCGCGGCCTGACACCTGGGGCGAGATCGACAGCCCTGTCTCGGTCCCCACGGCAAAGGGTACGCCGCAAGGGGTGCTGGACGATGTCGTGGTCATTCCGTTCAACAACACAGCCGTCGCCGAGGCGATCCTGCGGGCCAAGGGCAATTCGCTGGCCGCGGTTCTGGTCGATGTGATGCCGAACCGCGCCGGTCTTGTTCCGGCACGACCCGAGTTCCTGCAGATGCTGCGCCGCGTGACCCGAGAGATCGGCGCATTGCTGATCCTGGACGAGGTCATCACCTTCCGGCTGGGCTACAATGGCGCGCAGGGCCGCTTCGGCGTCGAACCCGATCTGACCACCCTGGGCAAGGTGATCGGTGGCGGCTTCCCCATCGGGGCGATTGGCGGGCGGCGCGACGTGATGTCGGTCTTCGATCCCACGGCCGGCAGCCCGGCGGTGCCGCATGGCGGCACCTTCAGTGCCAATCCGATGTCGATGGTGGCGGGTGTCGCGGCACTGGAAGACCTGACGCCCGAAGCCTTCGCTTGGCTCGACCGTCTGGGCGCGTTGTTTGATGCGGGCATCGGCGACTGTTTCCGCCGGCATGGCGTCAATGGGCAGGTGACGGGTCTTGGCTCCCTGCGCCGGGTTCATCTCAGCAGTGTCGAACTGAGCGATTTCCGTTCGACCTTTGCCGCAGGCGATGGCCCGAAGCGGGTGGCGGCACTGGCGCGTGCCCTGTTCGACGAAGGGGTGCTGATCGCGGCGAATGGGCTCATGGCCTTTTCTACAGCGATGACCGAGCAGGACATCCAGCAGATCGTTGCGGCATTCGATCGGGCCCTGCCCAGAACACCGGCGTAACGGGAGACAGCCATATGCGACAGAAGGTCGAAGTCACGAACGCCTGGGGCGCCGCTATCGGCTATTCGCGTGCCGTCCGGGCCGGGAATTTCGTTGCGGTTTCCGGCACCTCGGCCGCGGGGCCGGGTGGTGCGGTCTGCCCGGGCGATGCCGAGGGGCAGACGCGCGAGGTGCTTTCGCGCATCGCCGCGGCACTGGCCGAGGTGGGCGCCGCGCTGGAGGATGTGGTGGAAACGCGGGTGTTCCTGAAGCGGATGGACGACTGGGAGGCGGTCGGCCGCGCCCATGGTGCGGTTTTTCGCGACATCCGCCCGGCGACCACGCTGCTGCAGGCCGGCGCCCTGATCGCCGACGACCTGCTGGTCGAGATCGCCGCGACTGCCGTCGTCGCGTCCTGATCCGGGCCGCTGTCACAACAAGGAAAGGGGAAGGGTGATGGACAAGCGCGTGACGGGCCTGGCCGAAGCCGTGGCCGACATCGAAGATGGCGTGACGGTGATGATTGGCGGCTTCGGTGGGGCCGGTTCCCCCATCGAGCTGATCCATGCCCTGCTTGACCGCCATCGGGCAACAGGCCATCCCCGCGATCTGACGCTGGTGAACAACAACGCGGGCAATGGCCATCTGGGGCTGGCCGCGCTGATCGAGGCCGGGATGGTGCGCAAGATCATCTGCTCCTTCCCGCGCTCGGCCGATGCCAGCGTGTTCAACGCGGCCTATCGCGACGGATCGGTGGAGCTTGAACTCGTCCCGCAGGGCACCCTGGCCGAGCGCATTCGTGCCGGCGGTGCCGGCATCCCGGCCTTCTACACGCCGACCAGCGTCGGAACCGATCTGGCGCGCGGCAAGCCCGTCGCCGAATTCGACGGCCGCCGCTATGTACAGGAGCGTTGGCTGAAGGCCGACGTTGCCCTGGTGAAGGCGGAACTTGCCGATACGCAGGGCAACCTGACCTACCGGATGGCGGCGCGCAATTTCAGCCCGCTGATGTGCATGGCCGCGACCCAGACCATCGTGCAGGCAAGGCGCATTCTTGCTGCAGGCGGCATAGACCCCGAGGTTGTCGTGACCCCGGGCATCTTCGTCCAGAAGATTGTCGAGGTCGCGTCGCCGGTCCAGGAAGAAGATCTGGCGCGCGCTGGTGCGGCCTACCCGCTGGAGGCCTGAGACATGGACAAACTCTCGAACAACCAGATCGCCTGGCGCGCCGCGCAGGATATTGCCGATGGCGCCTATGTGAACCTCGGGATCGGCTTTCCTGAAAAGGTTGCCCAGTATCAGCCGCCGGGGCGGCATGCGATCTTCCATACCGAAAACGGCATCCTCAACTTCGGCGAGGCCCCCGCCCCCGGCGAGGAGGACTGGGATCTGATCAACGCGGGCAAGAAGGCGGTGACTCTGCGGCCCGGTGCGGCGTTCTTTCATCATGCCGACAGCTTCGCCATGGTGCGTGGCGGCCATCTCGACGTAGCGATCCTGGGTGCCTATGAGGTGGCCGAGAACGGCGATCTGGCGAACTGGTCGACCGGACCCAAGGGGGTGCCGGCTGTTGGCGGCGCGATGGATCTCGTCCATGGCGCAAAGCGGGTGGCGATCATCACCGACCATGTGACCAAGGACGGCCAGCCCAAGCTGCTCCGCCGCTGCACCCTGCCGTTGACGGGTGTCGGATGCGTCACGCGGGTATATACGTCGCTTGCCGTGATCGACATCGCGGACGGCCGCTTCATGCTGCGCGAAAAGCTGCCGTCCCTCGGCCTCGAGGCGATTCAGCGGCTGACAGGCGCCGAGCTGCACCGGGATGGTCCGGTGGCCGACCTGATCGTTCCGGAACTCTGAACCATTGCGATCCCGCCGCATCGGCAGTGCCGGCGGCAATGTTGGGGGCATGTCCCCGGTTGCGGATCCGGGGTCGTCGCAACGGTTGCAAGCTGCAGCGATCAAGGCCCAGCCGCAGCGGAGGCATAGGGGCGATGGGTCAAGGATCGACCTCCCCGAGGCGCCCTGGCGATGCCGGGCAGGGGTGTGGATCTGGGGAAAGCGGCTGAAATCGTCCGGCTCTGGCCATTGCGGATCGCGAAACCGTGCCGGATCTGGGCCTTTTGCATGGCGGCGACGGGTCGGATCACATCAGGGCGCGGGGACATCACCACTGCCTTGCCTGTCCGGACCGGCGCAGCCTGCACGGCGCTGCACGATCCGGCCGGCCGCCCCGGGCTGCCCCGGGGCCCCCGCTGGCCCGCAGTGCGGCGGTGCGGGATCGACCACCGCGCCGCGCTCATGTCGCGCATGGCGGGACTGGGCCGATCCGGCGCCGTGCCCTGGCGCGGATTGCTATTTGATCACGACCGGGTTCACCGGCGCGCCGGAGCCGCCAACCACCTTTAGGGGGGCTGCGGTATAGAGGAAGGTCCATTGCCCGTCTGCGGCGCAATCTTCCGCCAGGGCGTCCAGCGCCGCAATCTCGGTGAAGGCAACCCCGAGATTGCGCATCAACGCACAATGCAGCGGGATCACCACGCCGGTTTCGGGATCGGCGGTCACTTCATTGGCGATAGTGTCCGTCACCAGATTGGCCAGTTCCATCTTGTGGAACCATTCGACCAGCCCGCGCGAGAAGGTCAGGCCCGGCTCGATGAAATCGGCATAGAACTCGGTCTTCTCGCGCCGGTAGTAGGATCCGATCCAGCCGGTGCGGATCAGCAGGATGTCGTGCTTCTGTATCTCGCAGCCCTGGGCGCGCGCGGCGGCCATCAGATCGTGATGATCAAAGGTCTCGCCCTTGTCGAGAACCTCCTTGCCGCGGTGGCGGGCCATGTCGATCAATACGCCGCGCCCGACGACGCCGCGTTCTGCAATCGGCAGGACGCTGGCCTTCTTCATGCTGCCGGCCGTGGTTTTCGCGTCATAGCCGTTGTAGATGTGGTCGTCGTACCAGACGTGCCCCAGCGCATCGTATTGCGTCGAACCCTGCAGATACATGATCATCACGTCATCGGCATATTCATGGTTGCCCGGGGATTCCTTGCCGGCACCACAGAGGAAATCGCCCTTGTCCATGACGTTGAACTTCTGCGCGCCGGTACGGCCGGGCCAGACCGGATCGCCCATCGGATGCCCCATCTGCACCTGAAGCGTGAAGGTCTTGCCGCTTTTTACCGAGGCGACGCCGCGCAGCACCTCTCCGGTATCGAGGAAGTTCAGCGCACCGACCTCGTCGCTGTCGCCCCAGCGCCCCCAGTTCTTCGGTAAGCCTTCCATCAGTTCCCGCATATGGGGGACAGGCTTTCCGGCATGGGCGTCACACATGGTCATTCCTTCCGAATGTCAGGCCGCATCACGCGAGGTTGCAAACAGCACGGCGATCAGGACAAGGCCGCTGATCGCGTACCGCAGCGCCGGGCCGAGCCCGAGCATGATGAGGAGGTTGGAGATCAGGCTGAAGATCACCGCGCCAAGCACGGTGCCGATGAAGCTGCCGGATCCGCCGCTCAGTGCGGTTCCGCCAATCACCGTGGCGGCGATGGTCATCATCGTATAGGGCGCGCCGATCGACAGGTTGGCCGAGGCGACATAACCGTAGAGCAGGACGCCCGCGACTGCGGCCAGCAGCCCACTTGCCGCATAGGTGGTCAGCACGACCCGCGTGACCGGCACACCCGCCATCTGCGCCGCCCGGATGTTCGAGCCGACCAGGTAAAGCTGGCGCCCGTAGCGGGTGAAGCGCAGCAGCAGCGTCATCAGCACCGTCATGACGGCCCCGATCACCACCAGCCAGGGAATGCCGAAAAAACGGCCGATGCCGATGCTTTCGATCAGCGGGCCGGGCATCTGCGGCGGCTGCGATTGGGCATAGACCAGCGCCAGGCCTTCGATCACGAACGAGACGCCCAGCGTCACCACCAGCGGGTAGAGCGCCAGGAATCGTACGCCGATGCCATTCGCAAGCCCGATCAGCGCGCCAAGCGCCAGGACCACCGCCAGCGTCAGCGGCACAGCCTCGTCCGAACTGCCGGCCATGCCGGAAACCATCAATGCCGTCAGCGTCATGATCGCGCCCACGGAAAGATCGATGCCCTGATTGCCGGAAAGGATCACCAGGGTCTGGCCCGCACTGGCCACGGCCAGCAGGGCCGAGACCGAGAGAACGGCCCAGAGGTTCATCGGCGACAGGAAGGACGGATTGACCAGCCGACCCGCGACCAGCAGAAGCAGGATCATGCCCAGACTGCCGGCATGGGGAATACGGCGCAGCGGATGCGTGCGTGCAAGGGCTGTCATGCCGCTTTACCTTTGGTTTCGAACGCGGACCGGGTCACGGTGCTGTCGCTTTTCGCCTTGAGCCAGCGCCCCGCGCGCACCACCACTGCAAGCCCGGTCAACAATACGCAGCCGACGATAAGCTGTTGCCAGAACGGCGAGACGCCGATCCCAAGCGCGATATCGCTCGTCAGGCCGACAAAGACCGCCCCCAGCACCGCGCCATAGCCGCTGCCGGTGCCGCCACCCAGCGACACACCGCCGATCACTGCGCCGGCGATGGTCAGAAGCGTATAGGGTTGTGCGAAAAGCGGATCGCCCGCGCCCACGCAGAAGGTGACGAATAGCCCGGAAAGCGCGGTGAAGAATCCGGCCATGACATAGCTCATCACCTTGATCCGCGCGGTCGGCAGGCCGGAATTCCAGGCGCGGACCGGATCGGCGCCGGTCGCCCGCAGCCGAAGCCAGAAGGCGCTGCGGGCGACCAGCCCCCACAGCAGCAGGACCAGCACAAAGACCAGCATCGCATTGGGAATGCCCCAGGTCGCGCCATTCATGAACATGACCGCCGCCATCGGCGCGCTGCCCCCCGGGGCAGAGCGGATCTGAAGCGTCAGGCCGAGAAGAACGAATGAGGTGGCGAAGGTCGCCAGCAGCGGGTTCAGGCGCAGCCAGCCGATCAGCGCCCCGTTCGCCGCGCCGATCAGCAGGCCAAGGATCAGCATCGCCACGATGACGCCGGCCGTCGGCCAGCCCGCCTCGAAGAGCGCAATGGCGGCGACATTGACCAGGCTGACGCCGGCGCCGACCGAAAGGTCGATCCCGCGCCCCATCAGCGCCAATGTCTGGCCGAGAACCGCCGTCCACAGCCCCAGTTGCGAGGTCGACCAGCCGATCATCGATCCGGTGGACAGCAGGCCGGGATTGACGCTCAGCGCGAAAACCAGCGCAAGCACCGCGAGGACGCCTGCTGGAAAGCTTGGATGTGACCAGACCTGCCGCAGCATCATGCCGCCCTTTCCTGTTTCATATAGGCCGAGACGATGGCCTGGGCGTCGAGCGTCTGCTCCACCTTGCTCAGTTCGGCGATCACCTGGCCGCCGTCCAGAACCAGCACCCGGTCGCATAGCCCGGCCAGTTCCTGATCGTCGGAGGAGGTGACGATGACCGCAGCCCCCTGGACATGGGCCAGTTCGCGCAGCAGATGATGCACGTCGTTGCGCGACGCCACGTCGATTCCCTTGGTGCAATCCTCGGCCACAATGACCTGCGGGTTCAGCAGCAGACAGCGCGCCACCAGGATCTTCTGCTGATTGCCGCCCGACAGCCCGCCGATGGGCCGATCTATCCCGGCGTGGCGGGTGTTCAGCCGGTCCAGTGCCGCCAGGATTGCGGCATCATCCGGCATGGGTCGCCCCTTCATGGCAACGAACGGGGCCTGCATGTTCTCGCGGATGGTACGGCGCGCGAAGACCATCTCGTCACGGTCGCCCGAGACGAAGGAAATCCCCTGCGCGGCGATGGCCGCACTATCCCCCAGCGCAAGAGCGGCGCCGGACAGGGTGACGCGCTCGCCCGCCACTGCTGGCTGCAGCCCGGCCAGAAGTCGCTGGATATGCTTCTGCCCCTGATCGGGCAGGCCGCCGATGCCGGTGATTTCGCCGGACCGGAATGCCAGATTGATCGGCCGCGCGCCGGGCAGCGGGCGCAACCCGGTGGCTTGGACCCGAATCTCGCCGGCCAGTGGCGCGCGGCTGGCAGGCATCTCGTCGCGATGGCCGCCTCCGGCCCATTTCACCAGATCGTCATCTGCCACATCGGCAAGCGCGCCCTCGAAGACCAGCTTGCCGTTGCGCAAGACCGAGATCGTGTTGCAGAAGCGGCGCAACTCGGGCAGGCGATGGCTGACGAAAAGCGCACCACCCCCGGCGGCAAGATGTTCCGCCAGAAGCCCGGCAAAAATCTCGACCTCCGAGGCATGCATGGCGGAGGTAAGTTCGTCGATGATCAGGTAGCGCGGGTGCGATTGCAGCGCCTTCGCCAGTTCGACGAGATATTTCTCGCCGGTCTGCAAAAGCTCGACCCGCCGGCCGCGGAGGCCGGCCAGTCCCACCCGCTTCAGCGCCGCATGTGCCGCGGCATCCGCGCCGCGCCGGTCGAGCAGAAAGCCGAAGCGTCGGGGAACATCTGCCAGCACCAGGTTTTCGCCGGTCGTCAGTTCGCCGATCAGGCTGAGTTCCTGAAACGTGATGCCGACACCAAGCGCCCGCGCCTCTGCCGGAGAGGTGCGGGCGAGTGGCCGGTCGTCGACCAGCACGCGCCCGGCACCGGCCGAAAGGATACCGCTGGCGATCTTGGCCATGGTGCTCTTGCCCGAGCCATTGCCGCCGTAGAGCGCGCGGCATTCCCCGGGCCCGATGGCCAGCGACACATCATCCAGTGCCCTGACCGGGCCGAAGTCCCGGGATATCCCTTGCAGAACCAGCGTCATCCGCACTTCCCCCGCTGACGGACGGATCCGCGCCCGACCGACCGGGCGGGCGCAGTGTCCGGCATGGCCAATGACGACCTACTTGAAGTAGAGCGCGCGGACCTCGTCCTGGGTCAGCGTGCTGTCAAGCGAGGCAGCGTCCGACTGCCCGTCGAGCAATGCGATGGCCTCGTCGAGCGAGATGCATTTCACCTGCTCACTGCACCACGGGCGGGTGGTGTTGGCTTCGCGCTCGACGACATAGGGCTCGGGGATCAGGATCGTATTGCTGAAATCGGCATTCAGCGGGTTGGCCACCAGCTTTTCGGTGTCAAGCGTGCCGCCCGACAGCAGTTCGACCGTGATGCGCAGGGCATCGGAGCCGACGCCGGGGGGGTTGGCCACCGCGACACTCTGCAATTCGGGGTCGGCCTTCCACAGTTTCAGATAGGACAGGACATAGTCGCCGGTCAGCGGCGGCACCGCCACGCCCGCGGCCTTGTAGGCGCGGATCGCACCCTCGTTCATGACTTCCTGGATCAGCACGCCGTTGATCTGGTCGCCATAGGCGGTCAGCAGGCCGGCCATCGCTTCGCGCGCCTGCGCCTGATCCCAGCCACCGATCACCGAGGAAAGAAGCGTCACATCGGGATGCTCGGCCAGCACCGCATCGCGCGCCCGCACCCGCCAGTCATTGGCGGTATTGCCGGCAAGGCCCTCGATGGCCACGATATTGCCCTTTCCGCCAATGGCGTCGATCAGCCATTCGGTCGAGATGCCCCAGTACTGCGTGTGATCCAGTGATACGTTCAGTACGTTGTCCATCGGCAGCGGATTGTCGGCCACGACGACCAGAACGCCGCTGTCGACCGCGCGCTGAACGATGGGCATCAGCGGCTCGGCCGAAACGGGGTTGATCACCAGGGCGTCGATGCCCTGCGCCAGAAGCGAGTTGATCTGCGCAATCTGGCCGGAGGCGCCCGAGGTCGAATTGACGACGATCACGTCTGAGACCAGGCCCGCCTCCTTCAACTCGGCCGCCGCCTTTTCCACGCCTTCGACATGCTGGGCACGCCAGGCATTGCCGATAAACCCGTTGGAGAAGCCGATCTTGAACGGCCCGTCGCCATGGTCGACGTTCTTCAGAAAGGCAAGATCGTCAGCACTGGCGGCCGCGGCGGCAAGACAAAGCATGCTGGCGCCTGCCAGCAGGGAAGCGAGTTTCATCTGATTTCCTCCTCCAGGACGAATCGTATGCGCGATCCGTGTTGCAATATCACACATCATATATGATGCGTTAAGACATTCTCTTTTGCGCACGATCAAAGGCGCGCGAAGGACTCTTCGACCCATGCCATTGCGGCCAGAAGGTCAGGACTCGTGACCACGCGGGGAAAATGCCGGATATGGGGTGCCGTCATCGTGCGGCTGGCGATGATATCCATCACCTCGCCGGTTGGCGGCGCGGCCAGTTCCGTCAGGCTGCAGGGCAGGCCGACCTGCCTGTAGAAGGCGGCAAGGTCACGGATTTCGGCCTCGGCACGTCCTTCCAGACGGATCTGCACAAGATTGGCATAGGCCACCTGGAAACCATGCAGCGCATCGGCCCAGGGGCGCACTGCCGTCAGGCCCCTGGTCATGGAATGCGCGATGGACAGGCCGCCGCTTTCGAAGGCCAGCCCGCTCATCAGCACGGTTGCCTCCACCACACGTTCCAGTGCCGCATCCGGCGTTCCGGCGTCGATTGCAGCCAGTGCGGCCAGGGCATCGTCTTGCAAGACCCGATGGCAGGCCCGGCCAAGCAGCACCGCCGCATAGGACGAACCGCCTCCGAAGACATTGATGCCGCCCGCTGCATAGCAGGCATCCGCCTCATAGATCTTGCCGATCGCATCGCCGATCCCGGCGACAAACAGCTTCTTTGGTGCGCGGGCAATCACCTCGGTATCGACGATGACCAGCGCTGGATTGCGGTTCAGCTTCTCGACCGCCAGCATCCGGTGGCTTTCGTCATACATGACGTAGTTGTGGCTGGTCGGCGCATCGGTCGAGGCGATCGTCGGGATGGTGACGACACTTGCGCCATGGCGATTGGCAAGTGCCTTGCCTGCGTCGATGCATTTGCCGCCGCCCGCCGCCGCCACCGTTGCCGGCCTGCCCGCAAGGGCGGCCAGCCTGTCAATTTCGGCCGGCGTGCATTCGCCGCCAAAGCGCAGTTGCTGCGCGGTGACGCCGGCATCGCGGCAGGAGGCGGCGATGATCTCGCCGTAACGGTCCTGAATCAGCGGGTCGAGCACCAGAACCGCCGTATCGGCGATGCGCGCCAACTCGACCCCCAGATGAGAGAGCGAACCCGGTCCCTGGACATAACGCGATGGTGAACCAAAGACGATCATCATGCCTCTCATTGTCGAAGCCCGTGCCGCCTCTTACCACGATATTGATGCATCATACAAGATACATGATCAGCGATGCATCACGATTTATGGTATCATCCATGATGCATCATACTTGTCGCCCGTGCAGAATGCCGCTATGGTTGACCGCGAAGGGGTTGCCGGTCTGGTGCTGCCGCAGGGGAGGGATCGCATGACTGCAGACAAAATCGCACTTGTCGTCGGCGCGACGGGAATCGTCGGCGGAAACATCTGCGAACGGCTGATCGCCGATGGCGGGACGGTCTACGGCCTTGCCCGCCGGCCCGAGCGCGCGCCGGCCGGCGTATATCCTCTGGCAGCCGACCTGAACGACAGGGAGGGCGTGGCGCGGGTCATCGCCTCCGCCGGCCCGATCACCCATCTTTTCCAGGCTGCCTGGACGCCAGCCGAGAGCGAGGAAGACGCCTGCGAAATCAATGCCCGGCAGTTTCGCAACGTCCTTGATGGGCTGCGTGTCGCCGGACCCACGCTGCAACATGTGGTGTTGATCACCGGGGTGAAACACTATCTCGGGCCATTCAAGGATTTCGGGCGTTATCTGCCCGACACGCCGTTTCTGGAGAATACACCCCGCCTGCCAATCCCGAACTTCTACTATGCGCAGGAGGACGTACTGTTTGAGGCCGCGCGGCGCGATGGCTTTACCTGGAGCGTCCATCGGCCCAACGCCGTGGTCGGTTTCGCAGTCGGGGCACTGATGAACCAGGGTCTGACGCTGGCCTGCTACGCCGCGATCTGTCGCGAAACCGGCCGGCCCTTCGTCTTTACCGGGATCGCGAAGCAATATGAGATGCTGACCGAGATCAGCGATGCCAGGCTGGTTGCCCGCCAGGCCGCCTGGGCCAGCACCAGCCCGGCCGCGGCCAATCTGGCCTTCAATACCGGCAATGGCGACGTCTTCCGCTGGAAGCGAATCTGGAAGGTCATCGCCGATCATTTCGGTGTCGAGGTCGCGCCCTATGCCGGCGAACAGCGCAGCCTTGCGGCGATGATGGCGGATGCCGGGCCGGTCTGGCGCGCGATGGCGGAAAAATACGACCTGGCCGAGCCGGATCTCTCGCGCCTTGCGACCTGGTGGCACACGGATGCCGACTTCGGCCGCGAGGTCGAATGCATTTCGGATATGGGTCGGGCCCGCAAGGCCGGGTTCCTCGACTACCAGTCCTCGACCGACACCTTCCTCGATCTGTTCCACCGTCTGGAGCGGGAACGGATCATCCCCCGCTTCGCCGATTGAAACCGTCCCGCCGCCACCGCCCTAAGGGGGCAGGCGGCCGGGACGAACCCACGAAGGAGACCGACATGATCTCGCAACCGGACGCCGTCGCGTCCGCGGGCCACAACAGCCATCAGCCCGATGCGCAAACCATCGAGCGTCTGCGTGAACGCGCGCAGTTCATCCGGCTTGAGACCATCCGCCTGATCGATATTGCCAAGACCGGACATTATACCTCGGTCTTCTCGGCCGCCGAGGTGTTTGCGGCGCTCTATTATGACGTGATGAACCTGCGCAAAGGCGAACCCGCCTGGGACGGGCGCGACCGCTTTACCATTGGCAAGGGCCATGCGGCGGTGGGCCTGTTCCCGATCTATGCCGATCTGGAGTTCTTTCCCAAGGACTGGCTTGACGACTACACCCGTCTGGGCAGCCCGCTGGGCGATCACCCGGACATGCGCAAGGTGCCCGGGGTGGATTTTTCGTCGGGTTCCATCGGTCATGCCCTGTCGAACGCCATCGGCATCGCGCTGGCGCAGCGCTGGACGGGCAAGGACTACAGGGTCTTCTGCATGATGGGCGATGGCGAAATGCAGGAGGGCCAGGTCTGGGAGGCCGCGCTGTTTGCCGCCCAGAACAAGATGAAGAATCTGATCGCCATCATCGACCGCAACGGTTTTCAACTCGATGGCCGTGTCGATGACGTGATGGCGATCGAGCCCTTGGACGAGAAATGGCGCGCCTTCGGCTGGGAGGTTCACACCGTCGATGGCCATGACATCGGCGCCGTGACCGCGCTGCTTCGCCGGCTTCGCGCCGAAGAGACCCGCGAGAAGCCGGCGCTGGTGATCTCGAAAACCGTCAAGGGACGGGGTGTTTCCTACATGGAGACCGAACCGGGCTGGCATCTTGGCTGGCTCGATCCGTCGGATGCCGAAGAGGCGATTGCCGAAATCAAGGCACAGGTGATCTGAGATGAGCGGACCGAAATCCCCCAATTCCTGGCAGTACCGCGGGCTGAACATGGTCAACCCCGGTCTCGACCACCTGTCGAACGGGCTGATCGATCTGGTGAAGGCGGGGCACAATGTTGTCGCCGGTTCCGCGGACCTGCAGTATTCGAACGGGTTGAACCGCTTTGCCGCGGCCTATCCCGACCGCTACATTTCGTTCGGCATCTCGGAACAGAACATGGTCTCCGTGGCCGCCGGGATCGCCACGACCGGCGTCGTGCCCTTTGTCGCAACCTTTGCGTCATTCATGGGATTGCTGACCTGCGAGCAGATCCGCATGGATGTCGCCTATTCTGCCCAGCCGGTGCGGCTTATCGGCCATCACACCGGCATTTCGCTGGGTTTTTACGGCACATCGCACCATGCGACCGAAGATATCGGCACCATGCGGTCCATCGCCGATCTGACCGTGGTCTCTCCATCCGACGGTGCCCAGCTTGAGGCCGCGATCCGCGCCTCGGCGGACTGGGATCAGCCGATCTATTTCCGCATCGGCCGGGGCCGGGACCCCGTGGTCTATGCCTCCGGGGCCGAGTTCCGCTTTGGCAAGGCGCAGATCCACGGTTTCGGCGAGGATCTGACCATTATCGCCTGCGGCATCACCGTTCATGCCGCACTTGAGGCGGCGGCGGCGATGAATGCGGCCGGCCGGTCGGTCGGGGTGATCGACATGGCCTCGATCAAGCCGCTGGACCGAGAGGCGATCATCGAGGCGGCCGACAGGTCGAAAACCGGACGAATGATGACGGTAGAGGAACACAATATCCTCGGCGGTCTTGGGTCGGCAGTGGCCGAGGTGCTGACTGACGAAGGCAAGGGCATCCGGCTGAAGCGGCACGGCATCCATGACGAATACAGCCTGATCGCGCCGCCCACACATCTTTATGCACATTACAAGCTCGATGGGGCCGGCATCCGTTCCGTTGCCGAGGAGTTTCTGCGCGGCTGACGGGCCGCGCAGACCGTTCAGGAGGAAATCGGATGAAAACTGCAATCGTGACCGGAGGTGGCACCGGCATCGGCCTTGCCACCTGCACCCATCTGGCCGCCTCAGGCTGGCGCGTCCTTGCCGGCGGGCTTGATCAGGAAGGCCCCATGCCGGATGGCGCCGAGTTCGTGAGGACTGATGTGACCGATGCGGGCGACCTGGCGGCCCTGGCCGGCCGTGCCGACCGGATCGACGCGGTGGTGAATTGCGCCGGCATCCTGCGGCAGGAACGGGAGTGGGGGGTCGAGGATTTCAAGCTTGTGCTTGACGTCAACCTGACTGCCAGCCTTGCCGCCGCGACCGCGGCCCTTGAAAAGCTTGAGGCGTCGAGAGGCGCGGTGGTCAATATCGCGTCGATGTGGGCCTATTTCGGCTCACCCAAGTCGCCGGCCTATGCCGCATCGAAAGGTGGTATCGTGGCGCTGACGCGGTCGATGGCCGTGGCCTGGGGACCGAAGGGCATCCGCGTCAATGCGGTGGCGCCTGGATGGATCATGACCCGCATGGGCATGGGGGCGAAGAACGACCCGGTGCGGGAGCCGAAGATAACCGCACGCATTCCACTGGGTCGTTGGGCCGAGCCGTCCGAAGTGGCCAGCGTGATCGGCTTCCTGCTGTCGGATGCGGCAAGCTATGTCACCGGCGCATTGCTGCCCATCGACGGCGGCTATTCGGTCGCCTGACACAGGCGCGGCGCCGGGTCGGGGAGCGGGGGACCGACGCGGCCCACCCCCCGCGCGCCAGCGGTCCCTTGGCAGATCTGGAGGCGCCCGGCGCTAGGGCCGCGGGGCGGGGCGGCTGCCGGTCTCTTCTCTCCGGGTGATCAGTTCTTCGCTCCAGGCCACATCATCCTGCATCGCCTGGCTTGCCGCCGCCGGATCGCCGGCCCGAAGCGCGGCGAGAAAGCGGAAATGCTGATGATTGTCGGCGGTCAGCCGGCGGACCGGAATTTCTTCATGGAAGGTGCGCAGGAACGGGCCCATCAGCGTCCACATGTTCTCGCAGATCGCCTCGACATAGGGCATGTCCGAAAAGCGCAGGATCATGAAGTGGAAATCGCGGTTGGCCTGGGCCGCCTCGCGGGGGTTCACGGCCGCAGCCTTCGAGAACAGCCCGTTCTGGGCCTCAAGTTCCTCGATCATCTCGGGCGTTGCGATCTGGCCGACGCGGTGTGCGGCGATGCCTTCCAGATTCTTGCGGATGGCGACGATCTCGCGCAGGTTGCGGGTCGTCAGGTCGGGGACCACGACAGAGGTGGCGGCCTTGACCTCCAGCGCCTGTTCCGAGGCAAGGCGGGAAATCGCCTCGCGCACCGGCGTGATCGACGTGCCGTAATGCTCGGCCACCGAACTGATGGTCAGCCGCTCGCCCGGCCGGTATTCGCCATCCATCAGCGAAAGGCGAAGCGACCGGTAGATTTGCTCTGACAGGTTTTCCTTGATGACCGCTCTTGGTGGCATGGCCGCTATATCCGAAGTATGAATGCCCTTTGATAGACGAACCCGGGATGCAATGCCATGGGGCGCAGCGACGGTGCCGCGCGCCATGGCATGCATCATCAGCCACCGAAACGATATTCGGGCAGACCCTTGATCCCGAGCCCGTCGATCACGAAAAGCGAGCCGGCCAGCGGTCCGGTTTCCTCGACCCCCGGAACCGGCGCCCGTACCATCGACGTGACGTAGAGCCGGTCGAGGTCGGGGCCGCCGAACATCACCGATGTCACGCAGACCACCGGCATGTCGATGGTCAGCAGCCGCTCACCCTGCGGGGAGAAGCGGTGGATCTTGCTCCTGTAGACACCGGCCGACCAGATGCAGCCTTCGGAATCGACCGTCGCGCCATCTGGCAGCCCGTCCTCGGCGCCGAAATCGACGAACTTGCGCTTGTTGGAGACCTTGCCGGTTTCGATGTCATAATCATAGGCCCAGATCGCCCGCGACCGGCTGTCGGCGAAGTAGAAGATGGAATGGTCTGGGCTCCAGCAGGGGCCGTTCGAGACGGTGATATTGTCGTCGATCTGCGTCACGCCCAGATCGGTGCCGACACTGTAGAGAATGGCCAGCGGCGCGGTTTCGGTGGTCTCGAGGCTGCCGGTCACGAAACGGCCGCGACGATCGACCTTGCCGTCGTTCAGGCGGACCGTCGCTCCCTTGTGTGCAACCTTGTGCACCAGTTCCGCCCGGCCGGTCTCGAAGTCAAAGGTGTAGAGTCCATCGGCCAGCGACAGGATTGCGCCGCCGCCGTCGCGCAGCGCAAGCGAGCCGATATTGGCCGGGACCGGCCAGCTCTCCATCCCTTCGCCGTTCTGGTCGGCGCGGAAGATCCGGTTGCCGAGGCTGTCGATCCAGTAGAGCTTCTGCTCGGCCACATCCCATAACGGCCCTTCGCCCAGCAGGGTCTTGCAATCGACGATGGCGCGGATCTCCATGGCGGTTCCTTTCCGTGAGTTGCTGTAGCCAGATCAGAGTCCGGGCTGGTTGCGGCGGTGGGCGCTGACGGCAAGGATCAGCAGCACGCCCTTGATGATCATCTGGTAATAGGTCGAGATGTTCAGCAGATTGAGACCATTGCCGAGCAGCGCCAGAAACAGGACACCGACGACCGGCCCGGCCACACCGCCAAGCCCGCCGGAGAGTTGCGTGCCGCCGAGCGCCGTGGCAGCGATGGAATCGATCCCGAAGGGCTGCCCGACCAGCGGGTCGCCGCTGGCCAGCCGCGCTGCAAGGTTAAGCCCGCCCAAGCAGGCAAACAGCGACGACAGCAGATAGGCCAAGAGAATGATCCGCCCGGTGTTGACGCCGCCCAGCAATGCGCTTTGCGCCGACGCCCCGGTTGCCATGAGATGCAGGCCGAACCGGCTGCGCGAGACGACCACCGCCGCCAGAAACACCACGACGGCGGCACAGATCACCGGCAGCGGCAGGCCGAGGATTTCGGCCCCGGCATAGGTTTTCATCCAGCCCGGGACCGTGCCGCCGGGGATTGGCCGCACCAGAAGTGCCAGGCCCTGAACCGCCGTCATGGTCGACAGCGTCATCAGGATCGGATGAATGCCGAAGCGCAGGATGCCGCCGGCATTGACCAGCCCGACCGCAAGCGCGGCCAGGATCGCCAGCGGCACCGCGAAAGGGGTGCCGTGGCTGGCGATGGCCGTGGTCAGCGAAACCACCGACCCGACGGAAAGGTCCAGTCCCGCCGTCAGGACGACGATGGTCTGCCCCACCGTGACCAAGATCAGGCTGACCTGCTGGTTCAGGATGTTGATCAGGTTCTGCGCCGAAAGGGCATGGGGCGAAGCCACCCCCAGCACGATGGCAAGCACCGCGATCAGCGCGAACACCGGCAGGGCGGACAGGCGGCGCAAACGGACGGCCGTGGTGGCCCCTGCAAGTTTCATGCCCGCTGTCCTCCGATGGCCGCGGCCATGATCTCTTCTTCGGTGCTGGTTCCGCCCGGAAAACTGCCGACCGTGGCGCCATCGCGCACGACAACGATCCGGTCGCAGAGCCCGATCAGTTCGGGCAATTCGCGTGAGGTGATCAGGACCGGCACGCCGCTGTCGGCCAGTTCGCGCAGGATGGCATAGATTTCCGACTTGGCGCCGATGTCGACGCCGCGTGTCGGTTCTTCGCAGATCAGGAGCTTCACGCCCCGCACCAGCCAGCGCGCCAGCAGCGCCTTTTGCTGGTTGCCGCCGGAAAGTTCGCTGATGGCCTGCGCGGCATCGCGCAGCCGGATGCGCAGGCGCTGGATCTGCGCGGCGATATCCTCCGCGGGCACCGACGCGGGTTGCGCCAGACCCTTGCCGGACAGCAACCCGACCGCGATGTTGCGCGCCACCGACAGCGGCAGGAACAACCCCTCTGCCTTGCGGTCCTCGGGGATCAGGCCGATCCCTGCCGCGACGCCGCCCGCCGGCCCGGCATGGCCAAGCGGCAGGCCTTCGAACAGGATTTCGCCGGTTTCGGGGGCATGGCCCTCGAAGATCGACCGGGTGATGCCGATCTGGCCCTGGCCTTCCAGCCCCGCAAGGCCCACGATCTCATGGCGCCCGATGGCAAGATTGACCGGGCCGGCAAAGCCGGTGGTGCGAAGGTCGCGCAGTTCCAGCACGGTCTCTCCGGGGCCGCCGGTCCGATGTGGCGGGAAAAGCTGGTCCAGGGTGCGGCCGACCATCGTCGTGACCAGTTCCGTGGCTGTCGTTTCCTGCATGGCGAAATGGCCGGCGAACTGGCCATCTTTCAGGACCGTCACCTCGTCACATAATTCGAACAGTTCTGGCAGGCGGTGCGAGATGTAGAGGATGCCCTTCCCCTCTGCGCGCAACTGCCGGATCAGGTCGAACAATCGCGCCGCCTCGCGGTCGCCAAGCGCCGCTGTCGGCTCGTCGAAGACGAAGATCCGCGCGTCGCGCATCACGCCCTTTGCGATCTCGACCATCTGCTGTTCGGCCACGCGCAGGCGGCCGGTCAGCACGTCCGGATCCAGATCCAGCCCGACGCGGGCAAGGATCCGGCGGCTCTCCTCGCGCTGGCGCTGACGGTCGACCAGGCCAAGCGGGGTGCGAAGTTCGCGGCCGAGAAACAGGTTCTCGGCCACGGAAAGGTTTGGCAGCAGGATGAACTCCTGGAAGATCGTCGACACCCCGGCGGCGCGGGCCTGTTCGGCCCGGTTCCAGTGGACCATCTGGCCCTCCACCCGGATTGTGCCCGAACTGGCCGGAAACACCCCCGAGATGATCTTCATCAGGGTGGATTTCCCCGCCCCGTTCTCGCCCAGGACGGCGTGGACGCTGCCCGGCTTCAGGGCAAGGGACACGCCGCGCAGGGCCTGCACGGAACCGAAGGATTTGGCGATGTCGACGACTTCAAGAAGCATTCTGCGGGCTTTCGATCACTTGCCGTAAAGTTCCTTCAGCTTCTCGTCCGGCAGGGTCGACCCGACCCAGTAGGAATCGTTCAGATCCGGGCGATAGAATGCGTCGATCTGATCCTTCAGGATCGGTGCGGGGTTGACCAGGTTGTCCCGGGCGATGGGCGCGCCCTCCAGCACGCGCAGGGCTGCGATGACACCCTGCTGGCCGAACCAGGTCGGGCTGATCGGGCCTACGGATTCCAGATCCTTCTCCTTCCAGATGCGCAGGAAGCCGTTGTTGGCCTCGCCGGTCATCGGAATCATCGGCAGGCCGTTTTCTTCCAGAACCTCGGCGCAGGCCTGGGTCATGGCGCCGCCCGAGGACCAGATCCCCTGAACATCGGGATGCGCGATCAGCAGCGATTCACACACCTGCTTGCCCTTGTCATAGGCCCAGTCGCCAAAGCCCTCGTCGATGACCTTGATGTCGGGATAATCGACCAGCACTTCCTCCACGCCCCGGAAGCGGTCGTTGTCGATGGAATTGCCCGAGATGCCGCGGATCGAAATGATGTTGCCCTTGCCGCCCAGCACATCGGCCAGGAATTTTGCGCCGTCACGGCCGAACTGGGCATCGTCGGCCAGCAGCTTCACGGTATAGTTTTCGGGCGTGGCATTGGACGAGAAGATGATCGTCGGGATCCCGGCCGCATAGGCCTTTTCAAGCGCGCCGTTCAGCGCCACTTCCGAACCCGGCGCGACCAGGATTGCATCCACGCCGCGTGCGATCAGGCTTTCGATGTCGGAAACCTGGCGGTTCACGTCACCGCCGGCATCGGCGACAATCATCTCGCTGATCTCGGGGTGCAGCGAGGCCTCGTATTTCAGTTCCTCCACCATCTGGACGCGCCAGGTGTTGACCACCGAAATGTTTGAGAACCCAAGCACAAAGCTGTCCTTGGTCGAGGCCGGCAGGTCCACCATGGGCGAGCCTTCGACTGGGGAAAGCGCCGAATTCAGTTCTGGCACCTCGGCCAGGGCCGGGGCGCTGGCAAGGCCGGCCAGAAATGTTCCGGTCAGCAGGATTTTTCGCAGGGTCATGGGTTTCCTCCTTACAGTTGCACGTTCACGGGGCATGCGCCCATCCCGCCCGGGGGCGGGGAAATACTCAGGCTTCGCGCCACCGCGCCAGGGCTGCGGCCCCCGCGATGATCGCGCCCTGCACGATAAGCTGGGCGGGCTTGCCCGCGCCGAGCCCGGTCATCAGATTGGCCAGGAAGGTCAGGGCGAAAGCACCGGCGACGACGCCCAGAACCCCGCCGGCGCCCAGGCCGAAGGTGGTGCCACCCAGCACCACGGCGGCAACCGAGGCCATGACGAGATCTGCGCCAAGGTTCAGCGTGCCGGTGCCGATGTAGCCCGTCAGGATGATGGCGGCGAGACCGGCGAAGATGCCGCTCAGCATATGGGCCACCACCAGCTCCTTGCGAACGGCAAGGCCGCCCAGCCAGGCCGCACTGTAGCTGGCACCCGTGGCATGCAGCGCATGACCGAAGGTCGAGCGGCGCAACATCAGCCCGGCCATCAGGGCGGCAACAACCAGCACGCCCCCCGCGACCGGCAGCATGCCCCACCGGCCTGTGGCCAGTTCACGCACGAAGGGATGCACGCTGCCGCCAGGCGCCCCGCCCGAGATCAGATAGCTGACGCCGACAAGCATGACCGAGACCCCCAGCGTCACCACCACGGCCGAGGCGCGGACGAAGGCGATCAGCCCGGCGTTGAACAGCCCGACCACCGCGCCAAAGGCCAGCGGAAAGGCCAGCGACATCCAGACCGGCCCGCCGGCAAACACCGGCAGCGCCAGAGTCACATTGACCACGGCGATCACGCCGCCGATTGACAGATCGATCGAGCGGCCGATCATCGGCAGGCTCTGACCGATGGCGGCCAGCGCCAGCGGCACCGATTGCCTCAGCACGATCAGAAGGAAGGGCAGGGACATCAGCCGAGGTTGAACGACCGCTGCAATTGCTAGCAGCAGGATCAACGCGGGCCAGGCCGGAATCGCCATGGCCCCGCGCAGCAGCGCAAGCGTGCGGGCACGGATCTTCTGGCCTTGCTCCGCGGTTGCGGCCCTCGTCATTGCATCCCCCCCTTGCCGGACATCCGGCGGCCTGCTCGACCTCCGGCAGCCATTCCGGCTCTGGCTGTCCGGTGCTGTCGCGTCGGCGCAAGCAAGTCAAGTATGATGCATCATGCATTAGACTGCAATACCAACCTCTCGGCCTCTGGCTGCATGGGATGCAAGGCAGGGACTGCGGCGGCGGCAACGGTTTAGGCGGTTCCAGATCGCCATCTGGGGCTGCGGTCGTGCGGAAATCGGCGCTTTCCGGGCCGGGCCGGCGCGCTGGATGAAACCCATCCCGTCAATGCAGAGATTGGCCCTGGGGCCTCGGGATGCCCGTCAGAACAGCAGGTTCGGCAGGAATGTCACCAGCCCGGGCACGAAGGTCAGCAGCATCA
Organism: Paracoccaceae bacterium; assembly: GCA_014879735.1. Taxonomy (GTDB): domain Bacteria; phylum Pseudomonadota; class Alphaproteobacteria; order Rhodobacterales; family Rhodobacteraceae; genus Pseudogemmobacter. Next base: position 12,727 of record JACSRN010000011.1, on the reverse strand, counting down.
GCACGGCCAGCAGCGCCAGGAAGAACGGGAGAAAGGCGCGCGAGAAATCCTCGATGCTGCACCGGGTGATCGAGCAGACGGTGAACATCACCGTGCCCACCGGCGGCGTCAACGAACCGATGGCGGTGTTGATGACCAGAATCACGCCCAGATGCACCGGGTCGATTCCCAGTGATTGGGCAAGCTGCAGCAGAAGCGGGCCGAGGATCACGATGATCGCCAGCCCCTCGAATACGGTGCCAAGCAGCAGAAGCAGCAGGTTGATCACCAGCAGCACAACGAAACGGTTGTCCGAGATGGCGGTGACGGCGCCAAGCAGAACCTGCGGCACCCCCTCAAGGCTGAGGATCAGCGAGAAGACCGAGGCCGATGCCACGATAAACAGTACCCCTGCGGTGGTTGCCGCGGATTCCGCCAGCAGTTCCGAGGTGTCGCGCAGCGAGATGCCGCGATAGACCAGCACGCCGACGGCAAAGGCATAGACTGCCGCCACCGCGCCCAGCTCAGTTGGCGTGAACCAGCCGCCGCGCAGGCCGAAGATCAGCATGATGGGCATGGCAACCGCCCAGAGCGCGGCCCGCCCCAGCGACAGCACCTCGCGCGCCGAAGCCCGGGCGCTGCGGCTGGGTGTCAGGTCAAGGCGCAGGGCCGTCCAGCGGACAGTCAGCATCAGCGTCACGGCGATGATCAGCGCGGGGATCACGCCGCCCAGAAACAGCTTGCCGATCGAGGTGTCTGTCAGCAGGCCGAAGACGATCAGGGCAATCGACGGCGGCATGACCGGCGCGATCAGCGACGAGGCCGCGCTGACCACCGAACCATAGGCGTTGGAATAGCCGTGCTTGCGCATCACCGGGACGATGGTGCGTGCGTCGATGGCGGCATCGGCATTGGCCGATCCCGACATCGCCCCCATGAAGACCGAGTTCAGCACCGCGATTTGCGCCAGCCCGCCACGCCAATGCCCGACAAGCGCATCGCAAAAGCCGTAAAGCCGCTCGGCGATGCCGCCGCGCGCCATGGCGGCCCCGGCGACGACAAAAAGCGGAATGGCCAGCAGCGGAAAGGATTCAAGCCCGCTCGACAGACGCTGTGCCACGATGCTGGCCATCATCGGGTTCTGCGCGAAATAGGCCATCGAGGCGCCCAGCATCACGAACCCGACCGGCACGCCCAGGGCCAGAAGCACGAAGAAGGCTATTGCGGCAAGGGTCATTTCCCGGCCTCCCGGGACCGTTCGACGATGGCAAGCAGCCGTTCCAGGATGATCAGTGCCATCCCGAAGGCCAGCAGGGCGGCGACGATCCATTTCGGCCAGCCAAGCGCCAGGAATTTCGTGAACCGGGCGGTGGAAATCTGCGCCCAGGCGGCCCGGATCACCGCGGCGGCGATCAGCATGACCAGAAGGTCCGCCAGGATGCGGGCGGCATCGGCCAGCCGCGGCGGCAGCCGGTCGACCACGAGCGAGATGCCGAACATCTGCCCCGACATCGCCGCCCCCGACAGCCCAAGCCAGACCACCGCCGCCATCAGGATCACCGCAAGGTCATGCGACCAGAGGATCGACATGGCAAGGAAGTTCCGCGCGATCACGTCGGCCAGCATGATCAGGACAAGCGTCCCGACCAGAATGGCCGGAACGGTTATCCCAAAGAACCGCAGGATGTGGCGCAGTGCTGTCATGGTAGAGGTCCCTTCCGTCCGCGGTGCGGACGGATAGCCGGATCAGCCGCCGGTCGCCGCGGCGCGGATCTGATCGTAAAGCCCTTCGGGCCAGTCCGGGAAGCTGGTGAAGAAGCCGGCGGTCGCCTCGCGATAGGCGGGGATGTCGGCATCATGGAAGGTCACGCCCTGGGCTTCGAATTCCGCCCGGATCTCGCCTGCCAGCGCCTCCGAGGTGGCCGTCAGCTGCTGGCCGCCGATCCGGAACTCTTCCATCAGAATGGCGCGGTCCGCCTCGCCCATCTGCTGGTAGGCGGCCTCGCTCATGACCCAGCCGGTGAAGAGGTTGAAATGTCCCGTCAGCGTGATCTCCTTGGCGACCTCCTGCCAGCCCGACGCGCGCAACCCGGTCAGCGGGCTTTCGGCGGCCGTCACCACGCCCTGAGACAGGGCGGAATAGACCTCGGCCGCCTCGACCGTGGTGGCGATGACGCCCAGCGGCTCGAAGGTCTTGAGCCAGGTTTCCACCGGCGGCACGCGCATCCGCACGCCCTTCAGCGCATCGGGTGTCGGATAGGCGGCAGAGCCGATCATGTGGCGCGGGCCATCGAACCAGTTCAGCGCCACGACACGCAGCCCGGCAGTCTCGGCCAGCTGGTCATAATAGCCCTGCAACAGCGGCGAGAAGGCCAGCCTCTCGCCTTCCTCGCTGTTTGAGATGACGAAGGGCCCCTCGACCGCCGCCAGTTCCGGCACCCCGAAGGTGGACAGGAACGAGGCCGAGGTGAAGGTCATCACCGGCAGGCCCTGGCTGGCCTGCTCGATCGAATCGGTGGTGCTCCCAAGCTGGGCCGAGGGAAATTCCTGGAAAGCCACGCGACCTTCGGTCCGTTCGGTGACGCGCTGCGCCGCTGCAACCACGGCCTTCCAGGACTCCGAGGTCGGCGAATTGACGGTTGCCAGCTTGATGGTGATATCCTGGGCAGGGGCGGTGCCGGCCACAACTGCCGCAAGGGCAGCGGCGGCGGCAATCCGCAGGGGCCGGTTCAGCGATGGGGTCAGCATGGTTGTCGTCCTCCCGAAATGGTCACAGGCCCGGTCCTTGGCGGGTCAGGCCCAAGAGAACGTTCGCAGGACTGATCCCAGCCTGTCAATCCCGGATCTGCGGCATCTGTCCCCACGGCGCCGGTCTGCACAGCGATCCTGCGAATATTGCTGTTGACACCCGTTACAAACCTCTGCGAACGTTCTCAGGAAAAAACAGAAGACCTGCACATGTCGCGACCTGTCAGAATCATCGCCTTCGGGGATAATGTCGTCGATTGCTACCGCGATCAGCAACGGATGTTCCCGGGCGGAAACTGCCTGAACCATGCCGTCTTTGCCAGACGTGTTGGCGCCGAAACCGCCTATGCCGGCGCGGTCAGCGACGACGCGGCGGGCCATCTGATCCGGCAGGCGCTGATCGAAGAAGGTGTCGACGTTTCGCTGCTGCGCCAGATGCCCGGCGCGACGGCCTATTGCGTGATCGAAACCCAGGCCGGGGATCGCGTTTTCGTTGGCGCCAATCTTGGCGTTTCGATCATCGCGCCCTCGGCCGAGGATCTTGCGCGACTGGCCGATGCCGATGCAGTCCATACCGGACGATCCAGCCATGTCGACGCCTGGCTGCCGCTGTTCGGGCAAAGGACGCGGGTGTCCTATGATATGGCGACGGTTCACGATCCCGCACGAATCGCCCGCGTCGCGCCGCACTGCTTTCTTCTGTCCTTCTCGGGTGGGGCGCTGTCGCGACCCGAGGCGCTGGCGCTGGCCCGACAGGCCCGCGATGGCGGCGCGGACTGGAGCCTTGTCACCCGTGGCAGCGAGGGCGCGCTGTTGCTGGGCGCCACAGGGGTGTTCGAGGCGAAGATAGAGCCGGTCGATGCCGTTGACACGCTGGGCGCCGGCGACACTTTCATTGCAGGCGTGCTGGTCGGCCTGCTGCAGGGATACGATCCGGCCACGATCCTGGCGCGGGCCGCCACCGCGGCGGCCGAGACCTGCCTCATGCAGGGTGCCTTCGGCCATGCGGCACCGCTTGCTGTCGATTTCTCGGCGATGATGTCGCTGGAGGAGATCTATCGCACCACCCGTCCGGCGCCTGCCCCTGCCGGTGTTGGCGAGCCCTGACAATCTGAGCGCTGGCCCGCCCGCGACCCACCTCCCGACGGGCTATCTTGCGGTGCGGACGGCCTCCTGCGCGACGGTGTGCAGGCGAGCGCGCAGCCAGCGGTTCTGCGGGCTGGCGTGGGATCGGTCGTGCCACAGAATATAGAAGCGCGCCGGTGCGAAGATGTCGGGGGCATCGACGATGCTGAGCGGGAGGATCCGCGCCCAGTGCTCGCAGAACGACCGCGCCGATGTGAAGATCAACTCGGTCTGCAGCAGGATGAACGGGATCAGGTTGAACTCCGGCACGGAAACCGCAATCCGCCGGCGGTGGCCGGTCTCGGCCAGCCTGCCACCGATCGGGCCAAGGTAGTGCAGCGAGGTGGGTATCGGCGAGATGTGGTTCTGTTCGAGATAGGTCTCGAGCGAGATCCGGTCCCGAACCGCCAACGGATGATCCGCCCGCATCAGGCAGGCCAGTTGGTCCTCGACCAGCGGCAGCATCCGCATGCCAGGCGGAGGATAGGGCCAGTCGCTGATCACCAGATCCAGATCGCCGTTGGCCAGCGCGCTTTCATAGTCGAACTCCGGTTCGATCGACCGGATAAGCAGATTGGCATTCGGCGCCTCCTCGGCCATGCGCGCGGCGAAGGGCGCCAGCAGGATCGTCGTCATGCTGGTGGTGGAGGCGATGTTGAAGGTGACGGAAATGCATTTCGGATCGAAGGGCGCGTTCTTGGCAAAGATCTGGTCCAGCGAGGCGATGGCCTCGGAGGTGGGCTTGATCAGGCCCTGGGCGCGTTCGGTCAGCACCATCCGCGCGCCATCGCGGATGAGCAGCTGGTCGCCCAGCAGTTCCCGCAGGTGACGCAGCGCAAGGCTGATCGCGGGCGGCGACTGGCCCAAGACCCTGGCCGTGCGGGTGATGCTCTTCTCGTCGAGCAGCGTCTTCAGCGTCAGCAGCAGCCGGCGGTTGACGTTCGCAAGCTTGTCCTGTTCCATCTTCGGCCCTCCTTGGCAGGGCAGGATAGGGAACGGCCGCCCGGACGGCGGGAGTTTCCACCGTCCGGGGTCGTGGCGCAACCCAAGCCGGGGCCAGGGCCGTCGCCGGTTCAGTGGCTGTGATAGGTGCCCTCTATTCCGGCATTGCCGATGTCTTCGGCCCAGATGTCGGGATGTTCGGAGATGAATTTCTGCATCAGCGCATAGCAGTCGGGATCGTCGGCCAGAATCACCTCAACGCCCTGGGATTTCAGCCAGTCGTCGGCGGCCTCGATGGTGCGCATCTCGCCCACCACCATGCGCGGCACGCCGAACAAGAGCGTGGTGCCGCCACACATGTAACAGGGCGACAGCGTGGTGTAGAGCGTGCACTGCTTGTAGACCGAGGGATGCAGGCGACCGGCTTCCTGGTAGCAGTCCATCTCGGCATGCAGGATCGGGCTGCCCTTTTGCACGCGCTGGTTGTGTCCCCGGCCGATGATCTCTTCTCCGCGGGCAAGGATGGCGCCGATGGGCAGGCCGCCCTGGTTGTAGCCGGCGACCGCCTCGGCATAGGCTTCCTTCAGCATTCTTTGGTCGAGTTCGGTCAGCATATGTGGTTCCTCCTTGGTGTCGGGCGGCCTCAGCGGTCGCGATAGGGTTCCATCAGCGCGGCTGGCTGGGCGGTCTTGCCGATCAGCCCCGAGACTGCGATGACGGTGAAGACATAGGGCAGCGACAGCAGAAGCTGCGGCGCCACATCGAACGAGAAGAGTTGCAGCGAAAGTTGCAGCGCATCGGTGGCGCCAAAGGCGAAGGCGGCCAGGGCGGCATAGATCGGGCGCCAGCGGCCGAAGATCACGATGGCCAGCGCGATGAAGCCCTGACCCACGACCATGGTGTCGCGGAACAGTCCGATCTGCGCCAGCACCAGATAGCCCCCCGCCGCGCCGGCACCGGCGCCCGACAGCAGGACGCAGATGTAGCGGATGCCGACGACCGAGATCCCGGCATTTGCCGCGGCGCGCGGGTTCTCTCCGACCGCGCGCACGTTCAGGCCGAAGCGGGTGCGCAACAGCACGAATTCGGCGATGAGCACGATCACGATCGAGACGTAGAACAGGGCGGACTGGGAAAACAGGATCGGCCCCAGGATCGGCAGATCCGAAAGCCCGGGGATCGAGATGCTGCCAATCATCGGGATCAGCTCGGGGTTGCCCGAGGTGCCAAGGACGATACGGTAGAAATAGCTGGCCAACCCAAGCGCGAAGATGTTGAAGACCACGCCCACGACGACCTGGTTGGCCATTACGGTGACATACATCCAGGCCAGGAACAGATTGCTGATCACCCCGGCGGCAACCGCGCCGAAGACGCCAAGCCAGGGCGATCCGGTGGCATAAGTCACGAGATAGGCCCCCAGCGCGCCAAGTAGGATCGTGCCTTCGATCCCGACGTTCAAGACGCCCGAGCGTTCGGCATAGATCTCTCCCAGCGCGGCCAGCAGAAGCGGGCCGGCCAGCCGGATTCCGGCTGCAAGCCAGGTGACGACAAAGGCGCTGAACGCGAAATCGTCAAACATCTCAACGTTCCTCCTGGACGATTGCGGCGCCGAACCGGGGCAGGCGCGGCCTCCAGTAGCGGATGAAGTCGCTGGCCATAACGAACAGCACGATCAGGCTTTGCAGGATGAAGATGATCGAGGATGGCACGCCGGTGCTGCGCTGCAGCGCATCCGCGCCCACTGACAATGCCGCGTAGAGAAGGGCGACCGGCACAATCAGAAGGGGGTTCAGCTTGGCCAGCAGCGCCACGACGATGCCGATGAAGCCAAGCCCGCCGCTAAGCCCGTCCATCAGCCGGTGCTGGGTGCCCAGCACCTCGACCAGCCCGGCCAGTGCGCCCAGGCCGCCAGCGCCCACGGCGGCCAGCAGATAGCGGCGGCCGACGTCAATGCCGGAATAGCGCGCGGCCAGCGGGCTCAGCCCGGTCACGACCAGCTCGAACCCCACCCGCATCCGCGATATCAGCAGCCAGACCAGAAACGCGGCGCCGACGGCGATCAGGATGCCGGCATGCGCGCGGGTTCCGGGGATGATCGTCGCCAGCCAGGATTCGGTCGGAAAGCGGTCGGTCTGGGGCAGGCTGCCCGAGGCGCGCATCGGCCCCGAGACCAGGTATTGCACCAGAAAGATCGCGACATAGTTCATCATCAGCGAGATCAGCACCTCGTTGCCGCCATAGCGCGTGCGCAAGACCCCCACCGATCCGGCCCAGATCCCGCCCGCAGCGAAGGCCACGGCCAGCATCGCCGGCCAGAACAGCAGCGCCGGCAGGAGGATGCCCTGTCCGTCCTCGCTCACGCCAACAAGCGCGAACCAGGCGGCGGCAGCGGCGCCGATGGTCATGCAGCCCTCGAACCCCAGAAAGCCGAAGCCCGCACGCCAGGCGACACAGGTGCCCAGGGCCACCAGGATCAGCGGCGCGGCCCGGTTCAGCGTCATGCCAAAGCCGCGCAGCGAGCCGAGGCTGGATTCGAACAGCGAGAAATAGGCCAGCAGCGGGTTGGTACCGAAAGGAATGAAGAGAAAGGCACCGATGGCCAAGGCCAGCACGATCGAGCCCAGCGTGCTGGCGATCACGACCGAAGGCGAGTCAAGCGGCGCGAGCCGGCGCTCGAATAGGTTAAACATGGGTCATTGTCCTTGTCTTGCCTGACCTGCCGGCCATCATCAGGCCGATCGTCTCGTCATCGGCGTCCTCGGGACGCAGCTCTCCCATGAAACGCCCTTCGAAGATCACAAGGATCCGGTCGGCAAGATTGCGGATCTCCTCGAGTTCGGCCGAGACGAGAAGGATGCCCTGGCCGCTGTCGCGCACCTTGAGCAGTTCGGCCCAGACGCCCTCGATGGCCCCGACGTCCAGTCCCCGGGTCGGTTGCTCGACGATCAGCAGCTTGGGTTGCTGCATGATCTCTCGCCCGAGGATCATTTTCTGCAAGTTGCCGCCGGATAGCTTGCCCGCGGGGAAGCGGATGTCCGGCGCCTTGACGCCAAAGCGCGCGACCAGATCTCGGGCATGGCTGCGCGACCGGGCGCGATCGCGGAACACGCCGAATTTTCCGGTGAAGGCGCCCAGATTGCACAGGACCGAATTGTCTTCGATCGACAGCGTGCCAACAGAGCCGACGCCGCGCCGGTCGGCGGGAACATAGGCGATGCCGCAGGCCTTGCGGCAGGCCGGGGTGCCGTGGGTAATGTCGGTGCCTTCCATGCTGATCTGCCCGCCCATCACCGGCCGGAGGCCGGCCAGCGCCTCGACAAGCTGCGACTGGCCGTTGCCGTCGACCCCGGCGATGCCGACGATTTCGCCGGCATTCACCGAAAGATCGATGCCGCTGACCGCCTCTTCGCCGCGGTCATCATTCACCTTCAGCCCCTGCGTCGTCAGCAGGGTGGCGCCGCGCTTCAGTGGTGACTTGCGCACCCTCAGCAGGACATCGCGCCCCACCATCAGCCGCGCCAGTTCCGCCTCGGTCGTGTCTTCCTTGGCCACCGTCGCCACCGTCTTGCCGTCGCGCATGATGGTCACGCGGTCGGCAACTTCGATGATCTCATGCAGCTTGTGGGTGACGATGATGATCGAGCGGCCCTCGGCTGCCAGCGAACGCAGGGTTTCGAGCAGCTTCGCCGTTTCCTGCGGCGTCAGGACCGCGGTGGGTTCGTCCAGGATCAGGATGCGGGCATTGCGGTAGAGCAGCTTCAGGATCTCTACCCGCTGCTGCACGCCGACCGGCAGGTGTTCGATCCGCGCGCCGGCATCGACCTGCAGGCCGTGGTGCGTCGACAATTCCTCGATCCGCCGCGAGGCGCCGGCCAGATCGAGGATGCCGCGCTTTTCCTCGTAGAGCTGCAGTTCTCCGTCCAGGCCCAGCACGACATTCTCGGCCACGGTAAAGGGCCGCACCAGCATGAAATCCTGGTGGATCATGCCGATCCCGGCATGGATTGCCGCCCGCTGGTTGGCGAAATGGACCGGGGATCCGTCAAGCAGGATCTCGCCGCCGTCGGCATGATAGGATCCGTACAAGACCTGCATCAGCGTGCTCTTGCCGGCGCCATTCTCGCCCAGAAGCGCGTGAACCTCACCGGGAAGGACGGAAAGCGAGGCATGATCATTGGCAAGGACATTGGCAAAGCGCTTGACGATGCCGCGAAGCTCGACGGCGGGCAGCATGGCGGTTCTCCTTCCGGGGGATCTATCCCTGGGGGGGTGAAAGTTCGAAGGTGCTGATTTCGGTCAGGGCGCCGGCCAGCCGGTCGATCATCGGACCGATCCGTTGCCAGCCGCGTTCGGCGGTGGCGCCACGCGCGTCGCCGAAGGTGCCGGTCTTCGACAGGTCCCGCGATGTCCAGGCGACATTGGCGGCCGATTGCTCCAGCCGCAGGGTGTCGGACTGGAACGACGGATAGGACACATCCAGCAGATCCTTGCGCACCCGTTCGGGCGACAGGGCCAGCATGACGCTGGTTTCCCAGTCGTTCGCATGGATGCCATAGACACGCTCGCGGTCATCGATCTCGACCGGATCGGGCATCAGCGCCGGGGGGAAGACGGTAAAGACCATCATGCCGGTGCGGATCCGCACATCGCGGGCGGCGACCTCGAGAATGGCAAGATTGCCGCCGTGGCAGTTCAGGAACACCACCCGGCGGAACCCCGAGGCGGCAAGCCCCGCCGTCATCTCCTCGATCACCTTCAAGAGCGTCTCGCTGGTCAGCCAGAGCGAACCGGGAAAGCCCACATGTTCGACGCTGCGCGAGACGGGCAGGATCGGAAGCCGCCAGCAGGCGACCTCCTCCGGCAGCTTTTCGAGCGCAAGGTCGAGAAAGCGGTCGGCAAAGTAGAGATCGGTGTCGATCGACATATGCGGCCCGTGCTGTTCCAGCGAGCCGAAGGGCACGACCACCACGCCGTCATCCTTGGGCAGGTCGCGGATCTCCATCCAGGTCAGTTTTGCCAGATCACGCTTTGACATCGGTCTTCTCCATGGCGAGTTCGGCAAGCTGGGCCTTCGAGATCTTGCCGGTTGGCGTCATCGGCAGCGTTTCCATGAAGGTCAGCGTCATCTGCGCCAGATCGCGCCCGCAAAGCCCGGCCGCAAAGCTGCGCAGGGCTTCGGTATCGATCCCGGCCCCATTGGCCCCGCCTGATGCGACGATAAAGGCGGCCGGCCGCTGGCCCAGGGCCTTGTCGGGCAGGCCGATCAGGGCTGCCTGCAACACGCGGCGGTCCTGCATGAGCGCCTCTTCCACATCGCGCGGAAACCACGATTCTCCGTCCACCACGATCAACTCCGAACGCCGGCCACGCATGGTCAGCCGGCCGGAAAGGTCGATGAAGCCCAGATCGCCGGTATGCAGCCAGTCGTTGCGCAAGGCCTCGGCGGTCTTTTCGGGCATTTCCCAGTAGCCCTTCATGTACCCGCCGCGCAACACGATTTCACCCACTTCGCCCGGCGCGACCTCGCGGTCGGCATGGTCGAAGATGCGCACTTCCTTGTCGCAGAGCGTGCGGCCGATGGCGCCGATTTCGTCATTGCCGGGCAGATCCGGCCCGCCCAGGGCGACAAAGCCGCCCAGCTCGCTTTGGCCGTAGCTCTCGATCAGCGGCAGCGAAAGCTCGTCGCGCCAGGCGGTCTTCAGCGTGGGCGGCACCGGACCGCCGCCGGACAGACCCATGCGCAGGGCAGGCGGCGTCCGGCCCCGAGCCCGGCTTTCTTCCAGCACTTCGGCCAGGAAGGTGGGATTGGCGGCGAAGACCGTGGCGCCGGCAGCGACCAGCGCGTCATAGCCTGCCTTCTGGTCCCAGAACCGCATCACGTTCACGGTGCATTGGTTGTGCAGCGCCGGCAGAAGGTTGCTGACCAGCTGATATGAACTCGACAGCGCGGTGGGGCCGAACGAGATGTCGTCGGGCGTAAGGCGCAAACGCTCGGCGATGCAGCGGGTGGCGCGGACCACGGGTTCGTGCGCAAGGCAGGCGCCCTTCGGCTTGCCCGATGTCCCCGAGGTATAGGACAGATGCGCGATCGCATCTTCGTCGCCCGGGTCGGGCGGCGCGGGGAAACCTGCGCCCATCAGTTCGGGCCAGGCAAGCGCGCCCTCCTGCGGGCCGTCCATGCAGACCAGATGCCGCACGGTTCCGACAGCCTTGCTGGCGGCAAACACCGCCTCGCGCATGTCATGGGTGTAGATGACGACCGAGGGTTTGTGGTTGCCCATATAATAGGCCAGTTCATCGGCGAATTTCACGTTGACCAGCGCTGCAATCGCGCCGATCCGGAAGCAACCGAACATGGCCAGCAGATAGTCCATTCCGTTATGCGCGAAGATCGTCACACGGTCGCCCTTGCGCACCCCCAGATGATGCAGCACCGCAGCGGCATCCTCGACGGCGTCGAAGGCGCCGGCATAGGTGAGCGATTTGTTCCGGTCGACCCAGTGAAAGGCAACACGGTCCGGCCGGCGGGCCGCGCCGTCGGAAAGCAGTTTATGGATAAGCATGGGATCCTCGTTTTGGCAGGCCGAGCGGATGCGGCGCGCCAGAGGCGCGTCGCCCGATCGTTCGTGCCCTGCCGCGGGGGCAGGGTTTACTTGAACTGGTTGATGTCGATCTGGCCGGTCGAGACCTCTTCGACCACTGCTGCAAAGGCGGCCTTGGCCTCCTCGCTGACCAGTGCGGGATTGAAGTCCTGCAGAGGTTCGGTCTCGCCGTAGGACGGCACCCAGACCTCCTTGATCGTGGGCCGCCATTCGGTGCCGCCCTTGAAGGCCTTGTCGGCCACGCTGTGGGAAACCTCGCGGACCATCCAGCGCAGATTGGTGACGAAGCTGGTTGCCATGCGGTCGGGTGCCAGCGACGTCTGGTTGGCATAGCAGCCCAACACCTTGGCCCCGGCGCTGGCCGCGCCCTGGATGGCGCCAAGCCCGGTCACGTCAGCCGCATGCCAGATCACATCGGCGCCATTGCCGATCATGGTCAATGCCGCTTCCTTGCCCTTGGCCGCGTTGTTGTAGTCGCCGGTCACGACGCCCAGCCCCTTGATTCCGGGCACGGCCGTCTCGGCACCGGCCACGAAGGCGCGGTTCATCGCCTGCTGGGTGGGATTGTCGCCGCCGCCAACGAAGCCCACTGCCTTGCGATTGTCGGAAATCAGCGCGGCCAGCGCGCCCGCGGCATAGGCTGCGCCTTCATAGGCAAAGTCCACGAACTGCAGATTGGGCAGCATCTGTTCGTCGGGGGCGAAGGTGGTGACGAAGAAGTTCTGATCGGGATAGTCGGGCGCAATCTCGAGGAAGGCGCTGCCAAAGGCGTAGCTGTGGCCGATCAGCAGGTCATAGCCGTCGTCGGCATAGCCCTGCGCAACCTCCTGGATGCGGGCCTGGGTGACGTTCTCGACATAGGCGGTATCGAAACCTTCGGCCTTCAGATCGCCCAGCCCTTCGAAGGCCAACTGGTTCCAGCCGCCATCGGAAATCGTGCCGCCCATGATCAGCGCGATGCGGGCGGTGTTTGCCGCCAGGATCTGGCTGGGGCATAGCGCAAGCCCCAGGCCGGCACCGGCGCCCTTCAGCATGAGCCGGCGATTGAGGGTCATCCGTGAAAGATTGTCCATTGCCTTCCTCCCGTTCGCATTTTGTGGGGTCAGTAAGGCACGATTGGGATCATCATGGAATTGTTAATATCAATAAGTACCTTTTACGAGAATTCGTAACATCTGTTTGGCTGGCGCGATGCCCAGATCCCATCCACCCCGGGGCTGTGTGTCGTGAATCGCCGTGGCCGGATGGGGATCTTCCCGTCACGGACAGGGTGGATCGGGGGCGCAGGTCAGCGTCAGATCGGCCAGCGTGGCGGCGATATCGCCGCC
>JACSRN010000046.1 GCA_014879735.1 Paracoccaceae bacterium | reverse complement strand
GCTGGCCAGGCGGCGGCGGGGGACGGGGCCCTGCTTCGGGTCGAGGATCTTTCGGTTGAATACCGGCAGGGATCGCGCTGGCACCGCGCGGTCGAAGGCGTCAGCTTCACGCTGCAGGCGGGGGAAATCCTTGCCATCGCTGGCGAATCCGGCTCGGGCAAATCCACCGTCGCGCAGGCGTTGCTGGGCCTTGGCCAACAAAGTGCGCGGGCGGCCGGCGGGCGGGTGCTGTTTCGCGGCCAGGATCTGCTGCGCCTGTCCCCCACGGCGCTGCGCCGGCTGCGCGGCCGCGACATCGCCTTCGTGCCGCAAAACCCGGCGACCAGCCTGACGCCGACCATGCGCATCGGCGCCCAGATCGCCGAGATCTTCCGGTATCACCGCCTCGATGCGCCCGAAGGGATCGACCGGCGCGCCGCCGGGCTGCTTGAATCGGTGGGCCTGCCAGAGCCTGCCGCGATGCTGCGCCGCTTTCCCCACCAGCTTTCGGGTGGCCAGCGCCAGCGTGTGCTGATCGCCATGGCGCTGGCCGGAACCCCCGGCCTCATCATCCTGGACGAGCCGACGACCGGCCTCGACGTGACCAACCAGGCGCGGATCCTGCAACTGCTGCGCGATCTGCGCGGGCGGATCTCGGCGGCGATGGTCTATGTCAGCCACGATCTGGCGGCGCTGGCCTCGATTGCCGACCGGGTCGCCGTAATGCAACTGGGCCGCGTGGTGGAAGAGGGGCGGATCGGCGAGGTCTTTGTCAGCCCGGCCCATCCCTATACGCGCCGGCTGCTGGCTGCATTGCCGCGGATGGACCGCCCGCCCGCCGATGCCGGCGCGCCGATGGTTGCCGATCCTGCCGCGGCGCCGCTGCTTGCGGTCGCGGATCTGGCCATCCGCTATCCGCGCCGCGGTGGCGATGTGGTGGCGGCCGAAGGCGTCAGCTTTGCCATTCCGCCGGGCGAGACGCTGGCGCTGGTGGGGGAAAGCGGCTCGGGGAAATCCTCGGTCGCGCGGGTGATCTCGGGGCTGCAGGCGCCCACGGACGGGACGATCCTGTTGTCGGGCCGGCCGCTGCCCGGATTGTCCCGCCGCCGCCCGGCGGCGTTGAAGCGCGAGATCCAGCTGGTGTTCCAGAATCCCGACGCCTCGCTGAACCCGCGCCATAGCGTGGCGCGCATTCTTGTCCGCGCGATCCGCGCCTGTCAGCCGGTCTCAAGGGCCGAGGCCCATGCCCGCGCCGCCGAACTGATCGCCGCGGTCCGGCTGGACCCCGCGCATCTGGACCGCCTGCCGCGCCAGCTTTCGGGCGGGCAGCGCCAGCGCGTGGCCATCGCCCGCGCGCTGGCGGCCGATCCGAAGCTGATCCTCTGCGACGAGGTGCTGTCGGCGCTGGACGTCTCGGTCCAGGCCGAGATCCTGCAGCTTTTGCGCCAGCTTCAGCGCCAGCACGGCATCGCGATCCTGTTCATCTCGCATGATCTGGCGGTGGTGCGCTGGCTGGCGCATCAGGTGGCGGTCATGCACCGCGGCCGGATCTGCCAGGCCGGATCCGCCGCCGAGGTCTTCACCCCACCCTGCCACCCCTATACCCAAAGCCTGATCGACGCCGTTCCCGTTGTGCCCGGGGCCGCGGAGCCGGACGTCCCGTCCGGACAGGATCGGCAGGACAGCGCCAAGCCGAGGAGAGCCGAATGTCCGTGACCGTCAACCACACGGGAATCACCGTCCATGACCCTGACCGATCAGAGGCGATGTTTCGCGATCTATTCGGCTTCGAGACCTTTTCGCGGGCCTGCCGCGACCCTGCGATCATTTCGCGCGTCACCGGCGTTGCCGGCGCCCGGGTCGAGATCGCCTATATGCGCAACGGCGCCGTGGCGATCGAACTCCTGTGCTACGCGGCCCCGGAGGACCGCGCAGATTTTCGCCCGCGGCCCTGCGACCTTGGTTCGCTGCATCTGGCGCTGAATGTCGACGACATGGACGCGGCGCTGGACAAGGCGCTGAAATGGCCACTGGACATGGTGGGCGAGGTGGTGGTGATCGATCAGGGTCCGAACACCGGCTCGCGCATCGTCTACATGCGCAACCCCGAAGACGGGCTGATCCTCGAGATGATTCAGAAGCCGAAAGGCGCCTGACCCGGCGGCCGGCCCAGAGCGGCGCGGAATCCGCTGTGATCCGGCCGTGCGTATTTTATAGTGATACATGGTTTCACTATTCGGAAGTGCCGAACGATACACCAATGCCTGCATCCCTGCGGTGCAACCAAGGAGACCAGCCAGCAGATGACCGACCCACATGCGCGACACCGTCTTGGCGTGGATATCGGCGGAACCTTCACCGATGTGCTGCTGTTTGACGAGACAAGCGGGGTGCTCACCTCGCTCAAGGTCCCGTCCAGTCGGCAGGATCCCGAAGAAGCCATCCTTGCCGGCCTGACGACGTTGAAGGAACGCCATGGCGTCGCACCCGAAAGCATCGCCTATTTCTCGCATGGCACGACGCTGGGGGTGAACACGCTGCTGGAACGCGACGGGGCGCAGGTGGGTGTCCTTGTCACCGAGGGATTTCGCGACATCCTCGAACTGCGCCGCCTTCGCCTGCCGCAGGCGAACAACCTCTATGCCCCGCGCCCCCGCGCCCTGGCGCCGCGCCGCCGCGTGGCCGAGGTGCGCGAGCGGATGGGCCACGAGGGCGCCGTGATCGTTCCGCTTTCGCGCGAGGATGTGCTGGCCCGGACCCGGGCCCTGATCGAAGACGGCGCCGACAATATCGCCATCTGCTTTCTGCACTCCTACCGCAACGATCTGCACGAGAGGCAGGCAAGGCAGTGGATTACCGAGGAATTTCCCGATCTCTACGTCATTTCCTCGGCCGAGCTCTGGCCGCAGCAGCGCGAATACGAACGCGCGCTGATCAGCGTGATCAACGGCTATATCGGCGCGCGGATGCGACGCTATTTTGCGACTCTGGAAAAGAAGACCGCGGCGCAGGGTGTCCGTGCCCGGATCTTCTCGACCAAGTCGAACGGCGGGGTCATGGGGCTTGAGGCGGCGGGTGCCCGCCCGGTCGAGACGCTGCTCTCCGGTCCGGCCTCGGGCGTGATCGGCGCGGCCTTCATCGGCCGGCTGATCGGGGACGACCGGCTGCTCACGCTGGACATGGGCGGCACGTCGGTCGACCTGGCGGTGATCGACGGCGAGGTGCCCTATTCGAACGAGAATACCGTTGGCGATTTTCCGGTGCTGCTGCCGGCGGTCGATGTTTCGGCCATCGGCGCGGGCGGCGGGTCGGTGGCCTGGCTCGATGCCGAGGGGGTGCTCAAGGTCGGTCCGCGTTCGGCCGGAGCCCGGCCGGGGCCTGCCTGCTATGGCCGCGGCGGGACCGAGCCGACCGTGACCGATGCCTATGCCGCGGTGGGGATCATGACCTCGATCCTTGGGGGTGAGATGCGGCTGCACATCGACAAGGCCCGTGCGGCGCTGGCAACGCTTGGCGGCCCGCTGGGCCTGACCATCGAGGAAACCGCTGATGCCATCCTGCAGGTGGCGACGGCGAATATCTATGCCGAGACGGTCCCGCAACTGGCCCGCCGTGGGGTCGATGCGCAGGACTTCTCGCTGCTTTGCTATGGTGCGGCGGGACCGACGCATTCCTTCATGCTGGCGCGCGAACTGAACCTGCGCCGCATCGTCGTGCCACCGATGCCGGGGCTTCTCTGCGCGTTGGGCTGCCTTGTCGCCGACCTGCGTGCCGATTCCGTCCGCAGCCTGTGGCATGATTCCCGCGATATCACCGATGCGCAGATCAACGAAACCTACGACCAGTTCATGGCCGAGGCCCGGGACTGGCTGGCAACGCAGCAAGTGGAGGTGGAGGAAACCCGGGTCCTGCGGTCGGCCGACATCTGCTATCACGGCCAGTCGTTCGAGCTGAACGTGATCCTGCCCGATGGCCCGCTGACCGTGCCGCAGATCGAGGCGCTGTTTCACGACCATTACGAACAGGTCTACGGCTATGCCGACCGCACGGCACCGCTGCGCATCCTCGAGGCGCGGCTGCAGATCGTGGGGCGGACGCCGAAGCCCGACTTCACCAACCTGAAGCCCTTCGCGCCGAACGGGACCGAGGTGGTGGAGGAGCGTCATCTCTACGAAAACGGCCAGGGCTGCATGGCCCGGGTCTATCAGCGCGCGGCGCTGGAACCCGGTTTCGCCTTTGAAGGCCCGGCCATCGTCGAGCAATACGATACCACGATCTATATCCCGGCCGGTTTCCGCGCCTCGGTCGATCGGTGGTTCAACCTCATCGGGGAGCGCATGGAATGATCAAGGACAAGATCGGCCTCGAGATCATGTCGAACCGCTTTCAGGCCATCGTCGACGAGATGGCCCAGGCGCTGTTTCGCACCGCCCATACCGTCTTCATCAAGGAGACGCAGGATTACGGCGCCGCCCTTGTCAGCCCCGGCGGCGAGGTGTTTGCCGCCTCGCGCCGCTATGGCGTGCTGATGATGGTGGGCAAGCCGATGGATGACGCGATCCGCAGCATGGGCGAGGATGTGCGCGAGGGCGATGTCTTCATCACCAACGACCCCGAGGCGACGCGGGGCATGGCCACCCACCTGTCGGACGTCTATCTCTGGACCCCGGTGTTCCACGAGGGGAAGGTCGTCTGCTACCTCTGGAGCTTTGTCCACATGACCGATGTGGGCGGGCGGGTCTCGGGGTCAATCGCGCCCTCCAGCTACGAGCTGATGCAGGAAGGCATTCGCGTGCCCCCGCAGAGACTGTTCCGGCAAGGCGTGCTGGATGAAACCTTCCTGAAGATGTTCCTCGTCAACACCCGGTCGAGCAAGCAGAACTGGGGCGACATGAAGGCCTGCATCGCGGCGCTGAACACCGCCATGCGGCGGATGCGCGAGATGATCGGCCGTTTCGGTGCCGAAACCATCAGCCATTCCATCGAGGACGTGCTGAACTATGCCGAGGCGCAGGCGCGCCGGGTGATTTCCAGCGTGCCCGAGGGCGTCTACCGCTATGCCGATTTCATAGAGGCCGATATGGTCGGCCTCGGCCTGTTGCGGATCAATCTGGAACTGACGGTCCGCGACGGCGAGTTCCTGATGAACTTTGCCGGCACCGCGCCCGAGGTCCGCGCCGCGCTGAACCTGCCCAGCTTTTCCAAGGATGGGCACTGGATGCTGACCACCGGCGTGGTCAACTGGCTTTGCACCCGCGAGCCTTCGATCGCCTATAATGCCGGAATGGTGCGGCCGCTGAAGATTCGCGTGCCGAAAGGCACGATCATCAACCCCGAGGCCGGCGCCGCCTGTGGTGCGCGCTATTCCACCTCGCACAAGGTCTGTGACGTGATCATCGGCGCACTGGCGCAGGCGGTGCCCGACCAGCTTCCCGCAACCGATTCCGGGCAGGGCGGCATCCTGATGGTGGCCGTTCCCGATCCCGAAACCTCGGAAACCCGGGTGACGGTGGTGCAGCCGGTCGTCGGGGGGTCGGGTGGGCGGCCGATGGCCGATGGTGTCGACGGCACGATGGTGATCCTGAACTTCCTGAAGAACGTTCCGACCGAACTGCTGGAACGCGAGATGCCCGAGATCCTGATCCGCCGCTACGGCCTGCGCGAGGATTCGGGCGGGGCGGGGCGCTACCGCGGCGGTACCGGCTCGGTGATCGAGTTCGAGACCCATTCGCCCTTTGCCACCGTCACGGCGCGCAACCTCGAACGCTATGTCTTCCCGCCCTCGGGCCGGCAGGGCGGCGAGCCGGGGACGACCGGCTACACCCTGCTGAACCCCGGCACGCCGCAAGAGCAGGACATCGGCAAGATCGACATCCTGCAGGTGGGCCTGGGCGATGTGATCCGCATGGGAACGCAGGGCGGCGGCGGCTATGGCGATCCGCTGGAGCGGCCGGTCGAGAAGGTGCTCTCCGACGTGCTGGACGGCTATGTCTCGCGTAGCTCGGCCGCGCGGTCCTATGGCGTGGTGATCACCGACGAGGGCAAGCTGGACGAGGCGGCCACCCACAAGCGGCGGGCCGAGATCCATGCCGCGCGGCAGGGCCGGCCGCTGAAGGCGGTCGATTTCGGCCCGGTGCGCGACGCCTACGAGGCGCTCTGGCCGCATGCGCTGCACGATGCGATCAGCGCCGAGCTGACCGGGCTGCCGCGGGTGCAGCGCCAGACCGGGCATCAGGCCCTTTATGCCGAGATCGGGCGCCGGCTTGAGGCGGGCGAGACGGTGCGGCCCGATGAGGTTGCGGCAATCTACCGCGACCTGCGCACCCACAAGCTGACGGCACGCCGACTGGCGCGCCCGCTCTGACCCCGGAAAGGGGGCCGCAGGCGCGGCCCCGGACCCGCCGCAACGGAGGAAGGCTGTGATGTCCGACTGGCTGATCGAAACCGCGGAACTCGCCGGTCTGCCGGCCGCGGGGCCGACCGCAGACCGGGTGGTGCTGGATTGTTCCTGGCACCTGCCCGAATCCGGCCGGCGCGCCATTGACGACTTCCGCGCGGGCCACCTGCCCGGCGCCCGCTTCGTCGATCTGGGCGCGATCTCCGACCCCGGGTCGCCCTTCGTCAACATGCTGCCGTCGGCTGCGGTTTTTGCCGCGGCGGTCGGGCAGCTTGGCATCGGCAACGACACCGAGGTGATCGTCTATGATGCGGGCTATGTCTCGGCGCGACTGTGGTGGATGTTCCGCCATTTCGGCCACGACCGGGTGCGCATCCTGAACGGCGGCTGGCGCAAGTGGCGGGCCGAGGGCCGGCCGGTCGAGACCGGCGATTTTGCCGCCCCGCCGCCGCGCCGCTTTGTCGCGCGGCCGGCCGAAGGGCGTGTCGCCCGCCTGGAGGAGGTGTGGCAGGCGATTGACGACGGCTCGGCCACCATTCTCGATGCACGCACGCCGGCGAAATTCTCGGGCCGCGAATCCTCGGGCTATCCCGGCGTGGCGTCTGGCGCGATGCCGGGGGCGGTCAATGTCTTTTGGGGAAACTTCTTCGACCCGGCGCAGGATCATGCCTTCGTCAGCCCCGAGGCCGCTGCCGCGATCTTTGCCCGCCACGGCGTCGATGTCACGGCGCCGGTGATCGCCACCTGCGGCTCGGGCGTCACGGCCTGCATCCTGGGCTTCATGCTCGAACGGCTGGGCAACCGGGACTGGCGGCTTTACGATGGCTCCTGGCACGAATGGGGCCAGCATCCCGAGACGCCGAAGGTGCCGCAGAAGGCCCCGGCCAGATGAGCGGGCCGGCCGCCGGAGAGGGGTTGGCCGCGCTGGCGCTGCGTCCGGTTTCCGGTGCGGGCGATCCGCCGGCCGAGGCGGATGCCGTGGTGATCGGTGGCGGCATCGCCGGCGCCGCCGCCGCCTGGCATCTGGCGCAGCGCGGGCTGCGGGTGGTGCTGTGCGAGAAGGGCATCGTCGCAGGCGAGCAATCGGGCCGCAACTGGGGATGGTGCCGCAACACCCTGCGCGACCCGGCCGAAATCCCGCTGATGCTGGCGGCCTTGCGCGACTGGCGCGATCCGGCGGTGTTCGGTGCGCTCGACACCGGCTTTCGCACCACGGGCATCGCCTATTTCACCACGCCCGACACGCTGGCTGACCACGAGGACTGGCTTTCGCGGGTGTGCAACCTTGGCCTCGACAGCCGGATGCTGTCGCGTGCCGAACTTGACGCGCTGCTGCCGGGAAACCGCGGCGATGCGACCGGGGCGGTCTATACCGCCTCGGACGGCTGTGCCGAGCCCGACCGGGCGACGGCCGCCATCGCCGAGGCGGCGCGCGCGCTGGGGGCGGTGATCCTGACGACCTGTGCCGTGCGCGGTTTCGAACGCGCGGCCGGCCGGCTGTCGGCCGTGGTGACGGAACGCGGCACGATCCGGGCGCCGCTGGCGATCCTTGCCGGCGGCATCTGGTCGCGGTTGCTTCTGCGCAGCATCGGTGTCGAATTTCCGCAGTTGAAGGTTCTCGGTTCGGTTTCGGTCACGGCGCCGCTGGCTGCCGGTCCCGATGTTTCGGTTTGCGCCCCCAGCTATGGTTGGCGGCGGCGGCTGGACGGCGGCTATGTGCTCTCGCGCGCCAATGCGACCTATGTCGATGTGGTTCCCGACAGCTTTCGCCTGGCGTTCCGTTACCTGCCACTGCTGAAAAAAAGCCTGCATGAGTTGCGTTTTCGCGTCGGAAGGCGTTTCCTGAACGAGGCGGCACTGCCGCGCCGCTGGGCGCTGGATGGGCCTTCGCCGTTCGAGACGGTGCGGATTGCCGATCCGGCGCCGGTGCGGCGGGTGCTGGAGCGGGCGCGGCGCGCGGTGGGCGAGGAGTTCCAGGTTTTCGCCGGGATCGGAATCGACCGGAGTTGGGGAGGGTTCATCGACGTGACGCCGGATGCCCTTCCCGCCATCGGACCCGTCGATGCGCTGCCGGGCCTCTGCCTTGCCACCGGGCTTTCGGGGCACGGGTTCGGCATTGGTCCCGGTGCGGGGCGGCTGGCGGCCGATCTGGCGACGGGGGCGACGCCGGTCGTCGATCCCGCGCCCTTCGCCCCCGCGCGTTTCGGCGTCTGAAAGGGAGGAGCCATGTTCACCGGCCATGACCACACGATCTTTCTTGTGCCCGATCCTGAAGGTTTCGACACGGTTTGTACCGCCTTCGAGGCCGCGGGCTTCCTGATCACCGACCGCGAGGACGAGGGTCGCGAGACCGCCGTCGCGCGCCAGCGGCTGATCTGTTTCCCTGACGGCAGCTATATCGAGATCCTTACGGTTGCCGATCCCGGCGCGCGGGTTCAGCACCGACTGGTGCGGCATATGGCGGGGCGGGCGGGCTGGGCGGATTTCGCCATCGTGACCGACCGTCTGGAGGAGGCGATTGCCGTCCATCTGGCCGCAGACCTGCCTGTCACCGGCCCGGTCCGGCATGAGCGGCGGCTTGTCGACGGCCGGCCCTGGGGGGTGATGCTGGGCCTGCCCGGGGTTGGTACCGGCGATCCGGCGCTGCCCTTCCTGCTGCAGGATACTGCCGGGCGCGATCTGCGCATCCCGGCCGGGCGTGTCCTGCATCCGAACGGTGTCACCGGGATTGCGGGTGTTGTCCTGTCCACCCCGGATCTGGCGGCGGCGATGGCGCATTACCGGCCGCTCTTTGGCGCGGGCACAGCCCGGGAGGCCGGCCGGCGCTACGATTTTGCCCCCGGGGCCTGGATCGACCTGCAACCGGGCCGCGGCGCCGTCGAGACCGTGGTCCTGGCCCATCCCGGCCCGGCGGAAACGCCGGCGGCGCTGCGTGACTTCGGCATTGCCTTCGACGTGGCCGGGGGGCATTGGCTGACCTGACCGGGTGCGCTGCCGCGCGCCTGTCGCAAACCGGCCCGGCCGCGCGGCGGTGGCGCAGCGGCAAAGCCGCATCGGGACAGCGCCGCCGCGGGCGTGGCGCAGTCTCCCGCCTCGCCGGTAGCTATTGCGCCGACCGTTGCAATGCCGGGATCGGGCCATGCATCGGGGCCCGGGGGCTGCCGCCCGGTCGCGCGGGGCCCGCGGGGTTCGCGGGGTTACAGCAAGGCGTAGTCCTGCCCGTCGATCCTGACATGGATCTGCTCCTGCCCGGCGCCATCGACCAGGGCCCAGAGGATCTGCCAGGTCGGCCGATAGATGACGAAGGCCTCGGCCACGTCGTCCGCACCGGCGCCGGGGGTGGTGGCGTAGTTCACCTGGAAATCGTCTCCGGTGGCAGAGGTCACGCCGAACAGCAGAACGTCGCCATCTTCGGATGCGAAATCCTCGATCCAGTCCGATCCGTGGCCTCTGACGCCGAGATGGAAGAAGGCATCCGCGCCCGCCCCGCCGATTGATCTGTCAAAGCCCCAGCCACCGTTCAGCATGTCGTTGCCATCGCCGCCCGACAGGCTGTCGCTGCCGCCGGCGCCGGTCAACTGATCCCGGCCCGATCCACCCGCCATCTGGTCCCGGCCGCCGCCGCCGAACATGATGTCATTGCCGGCATCGCCGGCCAGCGTGTCATTGCCCTCGTCGCCGCCGATCCAGTCGTCGTCGCCGCCGCCCGCGATCATGTCCGCGCCGTTGCCGCCCTCGATGAAGTCACGCGCGCCGCCGCCATTGATCCGGTCGTCCTCGGCGGATCCGAAGACAATCCCCATGACGTCCGTTCCGGTGTGATCGGCGGCGGTGTCGAAAAGGACAAGGCTGAACGCCTGTTCGATCTCTGCCCAGTAATAATAGTCGCGAACCGTGAACTGGCCGGTGCTGACCTGGCCCGCGGTCAGGCCGGTGATGAAGTTCAGCGACATCACCCGGTCCGATGCGCCGCTGTGGGAGGTATAGTCATAGGCGCTGCCCAACTCGCAATAGGCGTCGCCCTGATAGATGTACAACTGGGTCTCTTCATCGACATAGCCGCTAAGACCGTAGCTGAGTTCGATCTGGACCGAACTGCCGCTGCGCGTCACGGAAAAGCCAGGCGAAACACCGGAAATTTCGGTCAGTATCTGCACGGCAAGCTCCCTGAAATGTAAGGAATGCGTTGAAACTTCACATCTGCGCCGGGCGCGGAGCAGAGCCGCAGGAATGCTGAATCGTGGGCAAATGATAGACGACGGAAAGGTTCTGACAAGGGACTATCGGAGGGTCCGCGCTTTGCCGGCCGGCGGCGCGATCCGGGCGTTGCGGCAGGTTGGCGAAAGACGCCGCAGCGGTTCTGGCACCGCAGTGCACAGGCCGGTCCGCCCGGCCGTTCGCGAGCCGAATTTCGCGCCGTCGCAGATGCCGGAATCCGCGGCTGCGGGGCCGGGTGCCCGGCGGATGGTGGCCGGATGCCGATGCCCCGGCGGCTGTGGTGAGCCATGCGATCTGGTATAAATAGTTCCAAATAATGAGATATAATTATATATCTTGACACTATGGCAAAGTGTATGCACCCTTTTGACGCAGAAATTGCGACCGCATGACGCCGTTCATCCGCCGCCACAAGGCCGTGAAGACGGCGCAAATGCAGGCGATGGCCGACTGGTTCGGTGGCCGCCTGGCCTGCATCGGTTTCTTCGGTCTGGCGGGCGCGTTGTTTTGTATCCGGTCGTTCGGTGTTTCGCCGGCTGTGGCTGCCCGGGCCGGATCCTGCATGCCATGTCGGGGTCGGACGCAAGCCCGCGCCGACCAGGTTTCTGTTGGCCGACTCCCTGGCTGACACCTTCCGGGGCCGCACCTCCGTGCGTGCCCCGGTTTTTTTCTGGCGGGATCAGACGGGATGGGGCCTGCGGCCGCTGCGGCGGTGATGCCCTGCGCCGGCCCGGCCGGGCTGTGAAGCTGCAGATCGGCCAGCGCCAGCGCGTCGCCCCCAGGCTGTTCGGCCAGGCTGTCCGACCGGCGCGGGCGATGGGGTCGCAACGGCACCGGGACGGGTGGTCAGCCGGGTGGTCCGCCCTGGGCGCCGCGCTTGCCCGCGGCGGCACCGCCGCGACCCGGGGCCTTGCGGGGAGGGGCGGCATCGCCGGCGGTGGCGGTTTCGGCGCTGAAACCGAGATCCCGCTCGATCCGCTCGACGGCGCGGAACAGCGCGGCGACGAACAGCGCCTCCTCGCTCTGGCGCATGCGTTCTTCGGGGCCTGCGACGCCGATTGCACCCAGCAGGCGGCCCGACGGGCTTTTGATCGGGGCGGCAAAGCCCAGCACGCCCGGCCGCCATTCGCCGCCGGTCCGCGCAAAGCCGCGTTCGCGGATCAGATCCAGATGCGCCCGCAGTTCCGCGGCCGAGCGCACAGTCAGCGGGGTAATCGGCTCGATCGTGGCGCCGACCGCCTCGACCACATGGTCGGGCGAGAAGGCCAGCATCGCCTTTCCGGTGGCCGAGCAATAGGCGGGCGCGCGGTCGCCCACGTTCACATAGGTCCGCACCGCATGGATGCTGTCGACCTTGTCGAGATAGAGCACGCCGTTGTTGTCGAGCACGGAGAGATGGACGGTCTCCTCGGTCTCTGCCGCCAGCGCCCGCAGATGGGGGACGGCCACGGTGCGCAGGTCGACCAGCGAATAGACCCGCTGGCCCATTTCCCAGATGCGCAACGTCAACTCGTAGTTGCGCGAATCCGTGGCGCGGCGGACATAGCCGCAGGCCTCAAGCGTGCCGAGCAGGCGGTGCGCGTTGCTCTTGGAGATGCCGCATTGGCTGGCGATTTCGGTCAGCGACAGCGACCCCTGGCTTGCCACCAGATTTTCCAGCACCTTGAACCCTTTGACGACCGTCGTTTCCATGCGCTTTCCTGGCGATCAGCCCGCGGCCGATGTGCCGCTGGGCAGTTGAGATGACGTTCTGTTCCAATACGCGAAATTCCGATGGGGCAGATACTGCCGCGGCCCCGGAGTTCGACTTGGCATATCTTTCATATAGTTCTGAATACTGAAATACAATCCTGCATATTGACACATTTGCCTGGTGAGTGATAGATATCGCCAGCAGTTTCCCCCTGGGGGATGTGGCCGACGGCCGACGATCCGGCGCCATGTCCTGCCCCGGCTGGCCGCCTCTGCCGCCGGCCGCACAGGGCGCGTCCCGGCTTGCGCGCGCGACAACCAGCGACGAAAGGACAGGTCATGAAGACCCCCCTGCGACCGAACCGCCCCCAGGGTTTCTCGACCCGCGCCATCCACCTCGGCTATGATCCGGCCTCGGCCATGGGGGCGCTGACGCCGCCGATCTACATGACCTCGACCTTCGCCTTCGAAACTGCCGAGGCAGGGTCCGAGATGTTCCGCGGCGAACGTGCGGGCTATATCTATGGGCGCACCAGAAACCCGGGCCAGACCATCCTGGAAGAGCGGATGGCAAGCCTTGAGGGCGGCGAGGCGGGGATGGCCGCCGGATCGGGCATGGCCGCGATCTCCGCCACGATGATGACGCTGTTGTCGGCCGGCGATGTCGCGGTGATCGACCACACGATCTACGGCAATACCTACGCCTATTTCACCCAGGCGTTGCCACGGTTCGGCATCATCGTGAAAGTTGTCGATTTCTGCGATGCCGAGGCGCTGGCCGGCGCGCTGAAGGACGGCGCGCGGGTGGTGTTCTTCGAAACCCCGGCGAACCCCAACCTGCGGGTGATCGACATTGCGGCGGTTTCGGCGCTGGCGCGGGCGGCGGGGGCGCAGGTGGTGGTCGACAACACCTTTGCGACCCCGGTGTTGCAGCGGCCGCTGGAGCAGGGCGCCGACATCGTGGTGCATTCCGCGACGAAATATCTGGGCGGGCACGGTGACATTCTTGGCGGCATCGTGGTCGGCCGGGCCGAGGATCTGGGCCGGATCCGCTCCACCGGGTTGCGCTGGATGACGGGTGCGACCCTGTCGCCATTCAATGTCTTCCTGCTGATGCGCGGGCTGAAGACGCTGGAATTGCGGATGGAGCGGCATTGTGCCTCGGCCCTGGCGGTTGCGCGGCTGCTGGAGGGGCATCGCAAGGTTGCCTCGGTGGCCTATCCCGGTCTCGAGAGCTTTCCGCAGCACGATCTGGCGCGGCGGCAGATGGCGCTGCCGGGCGGGCTGGTGTCCTTCGAACTTGACGGCGGGCTCGACAGCGGCGTGGATTTCATGAACCGGCTGGCGCTGGTGACGCGGGCCGTCAGCCTTGGTGACACCGAGACGCTGGTCCAGCACCCTGCCAGCATGACCCATGCCGTTGTCAGCCCCGAGGACCGCGCGAAGAACGGTATCACCGACGGGTTGTTGCGGCTGTCGGTCGGACTGGAAACCACCGATGACATCCTCGCCGATATCGAGCAGGCGCTCGACGCGCTCTGAACCGCGGGCAGGGGCCAAGCGGGATCCGGAACGGTTCGGACCGGCGCGGCACGGTTTCTTCAGAATGTGGAATATAATGCCGAGTATCAGAATGATTTCGCGATGGTGGAGCCCCCCGGCGCGCCGTGACCGGGGGTGTTGCGGCACCGAGCTGCCGGGCAGGGGAAGGGTTCGGACGGTGCAGGCAGCCATCGCCCCGCGGGCTTTCCGCGCTGGCGGCCTTCCTGCGGGAAAGGCGGAATGAGCGACGGCGGAATTCATGATGCCGTCATCATCGGCGGTGGGCACAACGGGCTGATCTGTGGCGCCTATCTTGCCCGGGCGGGGCGGAAGGTCCTGGTCCTCGAACGCCGCGACATCCTCGGCGGCGCCTGCGTGACCGAGGAGATCTGGCCCGGCTATCGGGTGAACACCGCGGCACACATGCTGGGGCTGATGCAGCCGCGGGTGATCCTCGACCTCGACCTTATGGCGCATGGCTATGATGTGGTGCCCGTCACCCCCGGCGTCCATCTTGTCGAGGGGGCCGGGCCAGTGGTGCTGTGGAAGGATCCGTCACGGCTGCAGGCCGAACTCGCCCGGTTCTCGGCCCGGGATGCGGCCGCCTATCCCCGGTTCCAGGCCCATCTCGCGCGGGTGGCGCCCGTCTTTCGCCGGATGCTATGGGAAATCCCGTTCGACCCGGCCGCCACCGGGCCGCGCGCCCTGCTGCGGCTGGCGGGCTTTGGCTGGCGCAACCGGGCGGCGCTGCCGCTGTTCAACGAGTTGACCGACCTGCTGTCGATGAGCGTCCATGACTATGTCGCGCGCTGGTTCGAAAGCGAGGAAGTGCGGGTGATCCTTGGCTACTACCCGGCCGGGGCGGCGGGGCAGTCGAATTCCATCCATACGCCGGGCACCGCCTATCTGCTGCTGCGCAACCACATGCGCGACGGGCCGGATGCGGCGGGCGGCACCGGGCTGGTCCGTGGCGGCATGGGGCGGGTTGCCGAGGCGGCCGCGGCCTCGGGTGCGCGCTTCGGGATGGCGGTGCGGACCGGCGCCGAGGTGGCAGAGGTGATCGTCGAGGGTGGCCGCGCCACCGGCGTGCGGCTTGCCGATGGCACGGCGATCCGCGCCCGGGCAGTGATCTCGAACGCGGCCGCGCAGCATCTGTTCGCCGATCTCGTGCCAGAGGCCGCGGCGCCGGCCGATTATCGCCGCGGCGTGTCGGGCATCCATGGTGAGGTCACGTCGTTCAAGATCCACCTGGCGCTGGAACGGCCGATCCCGTTTCGCGGACTGGCCGAGGCGGGCTATCCCGAGGGCGAATATCCGGTGCAGGTAACGCTGGCGCCGAGCCTTGCCTATGTCGAGCGCGCCTATGCCGAGATGAAGGCCGGCCGCATCGCCGGCCACCCCTACATGACGGTGCAGACCCCGACGGTGGTCGACCCGGGCCTTGCCCCGCCGGGCCGGCATCTGGTCAGCATCTATGGCGGCCACGTTCCCGCCGGACCGGGCAGCGATCAGGGCACGGCGATGCGCGAGGTGCTGTTCGGGAGGGTGCTGGACACCATCGCCGCACATGCGCCCGATTTCGACCGGCGCTGGCTGCACCGCCAAATCCTGCTGCCCCGCGATTACGAGAATATCTTCCGCCTGCCCGGCGGCAGCCCGCATCACGGCGATCTGACGATGGACCAGTTGTTCTTCCGTCGCCCGCTGGCGGGCCATGCCGATTATCGCACCCCGGTGCCGGGGCTGTTTCTCTGCGGCGCATCGGCCCATCCTGGCGGTGGGGTGACGGGTGTTCCGGGATATAACGCCGCCCGTGTCGTGGCGGCAGCATTGCAGTAGGGCGTGCCGCGCGCCCGACGAACCCCGTCGCTGCCCGGACCGCGGCGAGATCCTGTCCACATTGCCGCCCGGCCGGAGGGCGGACCCCGCCGGAGATCCACGCCGATGTCCAGACCGCTTGACGCCCTCGACCGCCGCATTCTGGCCGAGTTGCAGCGCGACGGCCGACTGACCCATCAGGAGCTGAGCGAGCGTATCGGCCTGTCGTCCACGCCCTGCGCCCGCAGGGTGCGCCTGTTGCAGGACGAAGGCTATATCACCGGCTATGCCGCGCTGGTGGATGAGGCCAAGATGGGGTTCGGCGTTTCGGTCTTTGTCTCGGTCAAGCTTGACCGGCAGATCGACGACCGGCTTGTCAGTTTCGAAAAGGCGATCTCGCAATATCCAGAGGTGGTGGATTGCTGGCTGATGACCGGCACTCGCGACTATCTGCTGCGCATTGCCGTCTCGGGGCTGGAGGAGTTCGAGCGTTTCCTGACCGGGCGGCTGACCAAGGTGCCCGGCGTGGCCTCGCTGGAAAGCTCGATCCCGATCCGGCGGGTCAAGGGCCGGCCGTCCCGGCTGGCCTGAGCCGCCTCAGCCCGGCGGCAGTGCGATGGCGGGGCCGGGCGTCAGCGCCGACACCCGTTCGGCGATGCTGCGGGCGTCGATGCCGTAATGGCGGTAGAGATCGGCGATCGTGCCGGTCTGGCCGAAATGCTCGACCCCCAGCGCCAGGACGCGGTGGCCGGCGACGCCACCCAGCCAGGCCAGCGTGGCCGGATGCCCATCGATCACCGTCACCAGCAGGCAGTCGCGCGGCAGAGTGCCGAGCAGGCGCTCGACCTGGGCCCGTGCCTTGTGGTTGCCGCGGACCCGGGCGCGCTGGGCCGCACTCCATCCCGCGTTCAGCCGGTCTGCCGAGGTGACGGCCAGCACGCCCACATCGCGCCGTGCCCCGCCGATCAGCCCGGCCGCCGCCACCGCCTCGGGCGCGATGGCGCCCTGATAGGCCAGCACCACCTCGCAGTTCGGCCCGGGTTCGCGCAGCCAGTAGCCGCCATCGACCGCACCTTGCCGGAACGCCTGGTCCCGGCGCCGGCCGGGCTGTTCCAGCGGATTGGTGGTCAGCCGCAGATAGACCGAGCCGCCGGTCTCGTCGCGCAGCCAGGTGCGCTCGTCCGGGTCGCCCTCGCCATCGCGCTGCACATAATCGAAGGCCCATTCCAGGATCACCGCCAGCTCGTCGGCGAAGGCGGGCTCGAAGGCGGCCAGCCCATCCTGCGCCATGCCGATCAGCGGGGTCGAGATCGACTGATGCGCCCCGCCCTCGGGCGCCAGCGTCACGCCCGAGGGGGTGCCCGCGATCAGAAACCGTGCATCCTGATAACAGGCATAGTTCAGCGCATCGAGACCGCGGCACACGAAGGGATCATAGACCGTGCCAACCGGGATCAGCCGGCGGCCGAACAGCGAATGCGCCAGCCCCGCGGCGCCGAGCAGAAGAAACAGGTTCATCTCGGCGATGCCCAGTTCGATATGCTGGCCCTGCGGCGAGAAATCCCATTTCGCGGTAGAGGCGATCTTGCGCTCGCGGAACAGATCGGGCTGTGCAGCACGGGCGAACAGGCCGCGGCGGTTGACCCAGGGGCCGAGGCCGGTGGTTCCGGTGACATCGGGCGAGGTGGTGACGATGCGGCCGGCAAGCGCGCTGTCGCCGCGGGCCAGATCGTCCAGCATCTTGCCGAAGGCGGCCTGGGTCGAGATCGCGCGGTCCTCCGGCGCCTCGACCGGCGGGACAGACAGGCGGGCGTCGTGCAGGCGGCGACGACCCGGGCCGCCGGCGAAGAACGGCACCTCGCGCAGGAAGGTGCGCAGGGCGCCGGCATCGGCCTCGGCGAGGGTGGCGAAAGGCTCCCATTCCTCGCCCTCGGCCACGCCCATGCGCTGCTGCCAGCCGGCCATCTGCGCCTTGGTCATCAGGCCGCCGTGGTTGTCCTTGTGCCCGGCGATTGGGGTGCCCCAGCCCTTGACCGTATAGGCCAGAAAGCAGGTCGGCCGGTCGTGGTCGATGGCGGCGAAGGCCTCGGCCAGGGTCTCGACGCAATTGCCGCCAAGGTTTTCCATCAGCGCCGCCAGCTCCTCGTCGCTGCGCCGGCCGATCAGCGCGCCGACCTCGCCCTGATCGCCCAGATCCGCCATCAGCTGCGCCCGCCAGACGGCCCCGCCCTCGAAGGTCAGCGCGGAATAAAGCGCATTGGGGCATTCCTCGATCCAGTGTCGCAGCGCCTCGCCCCCCGGTTCGGCAAAGGCCGCACGCTGCAGGACGCCGTGCCGCAGCCGCACCACCTCCCAGCCGAAGGCGGCGAACAGGCCTTCGATCCGGCTCCACAACCCTTCCTGCACCACGCCGTCCAGCGATTGCCTGTTGTAGTCGACGATCCACCAGCAGTTGCGCAGCCCGTGTTTCCAGCCCTCCTGCAGGCATTCATGGATATTGCCCTCGTCCAGTTCGGCATCGCCCATCAGCGCGATCATCCGCCCCTCGGGCAGGCCCGCGCCCCAGTCCCGGGCGCGGATATAGTCCTGGATCAGCGCGGCGAAGGCGGTGATCGCCACGCCAAGGCCGACCGAGCCGGTCGAGAAATCGACATCGTCGATGTCCTTTGTGCGGCTGGGATAGGATTGCACGCCGCCGAAGCCACGGAAATTCTGCATCTGCGCCCGGTCGAGGTTGCCCATCAGATAATGCATGGCATGAAAGACCGGCGCGGCATGGGGCTTTACCGCCACCCGGTCTTCGGGACGGAGCGCCGAAAAATAGAGCGCGGTGAGGATCGAGACCATCGATGCCGATGACGCCTGATGTCCGCCCACCTTGATTGCATCCGCTTTGGGGCGGATGTGGTTGGCATGATGGATCATCCAGTGCGAAAGCCACAGGAGCCGCTGCTCGATGGTCTTCAGTTGGGCCTGGGGCATCGCGGTCCTCCGTCCTGTCGCCGTCCTGCGCCGAAGATAGCGCGGCGCTTCCATCCGATGCGGATAAATGTCGTGCCCGGCGGCACCCGGATTGGCGAAATCCTGCAAAGGCCGGCCGGTCCGTGGTGGAAAGCGCTTCCGCTTGCGCCCCGGTTCGCCGGTGCGGCGGTCAGTAGCCGCGGTCCAGCGAGATTTCGCCCCGCAACGGGCCGCCCTGTCGGAACTGGCGCAGATTGTCGAGAAACCAGTCGATCTTGCGGTCGACCTCGTCCCGTGTGCCGCCGCCGGAATGCTGGGTCAGGATGGTGTTTGGCGTGGTCCAGAACGGATGGTCGGCGGCGGGGGGCTCGTCGCGGGTCACGTCGATCAGCGCCCCGCCAAGGCGCCCGGATTCCAGTGCCGCGGCCAGCGCCGCCTCCTCCACCAGCGAGCCGCGGCCGAGGTTGCAGAAGATTGCGCCCGGCCGCATCCGGGCGATGCGGGCGGCGTCGAACAGGTTTTCGGTCAGCGGGGTGTGCGGCACCGTGGCGACGACGACCCCGGCCTGCGCCAATGCGCGGTCCAGCGCCGGTGCCGTCCAGTCACGGCCAAAGCTGGCGATGGCGCAGCCGAAGGGCACGAGCAAATCCGCAAGCCGGCCGTTGATCGCGCCGCGCCCGAACAGGACGACGCTTTCGCCCGACAGCGTGGTGATCTCGGCGCGGATCGCATCGCCGACCCAGCGCCGCGCCCGGCGCAGGTCGCCCAGCCGGTCGATGCCGCGGCAGAGCGCCAGGATGCCGGCCAGCGCGGTTTCCGCCACCGGATCGGCGAAGAACCCGGCAAGGTTCGTCACCACCGCAGTGCCCTGCGGGCGCCGCCAGTCGAGCGGCAGATATTCCCCGAAGCCGACCGAACCGAGTTGCAGCCACCGCAGCCGCGGATTGGCCGCGACCGCTGCCGGCGTGGGGTTGCCGAAGACGACCGGCGCATCGCTCGGCTCGTCGCGGGCAAGATAGCGGAAGGTCGTCCCCGGCGCGCCGGCGCTCAGCCGGTGCTTCTGCGCCTCTGACAGCGGGATATGAACGGCAATTTCCATGGCGGGCCTCCGGGGATTGGCGGGCAGATCCGGGTCGTCCCGATCCGCGAGCATTCTTCCATCGCGCCGGGCCGCTGTCACCTGCCTGCAAGACGGCCAAGGTGCCGGCACCATCTTGACTTGCCGGTGCTTTGCGCCGAGCATTTCCCGCTACGGTCATGGGGGAGGGTCGGATGAACAAGGGCCTTTCACGCCGCAGCTTTCTACGGCTGGCGGGCGCGGGGGTTGCGGGAACGTCGCTTGGGGCCCTGGGCTTCGGCGCGGCCGAGGCGGCCGAGGTGGCGCATGTCCGCGCCTTCCGGCTGACCGCCACGACCGAGACGCGCAACACCTGCACCTATTGCTCGGTGGCCTGCGGCATCATCCTTTATGCGAAGGGCGACCTCAAGGCCGGCGAGACGGCGGAACTGCTGCATGTCGAGGGTGATGCCGACCACCCGACGAACCGCGGCACGCTGTGCCCCAAGGGTGCGGCGCTCAAGGATTTTGCCCTGTCGCCCACCCGCGCGGTGAAGCCACGCTATCGCGCGCCCGGCGGCGCCGACTGGCAGGACATCACCTGGGACGCGGCCTTCGACAAGATCGCCCGCGCCATCAAGGACGACCGCGACCAGAACTTCATCGCCAGGAACGATCAGGGCGTGACGGTGAACCGCTGGCTTTCGACGGGGTTTCTTGCCGCTTCGGGCACCACCAATGAATCCGCCTGGCTGACCTACAAGACGGTACGGGCCCTGGGCATTGTGGGGTTCGACAACCAGGCGCGCGTCTGACACGGACCTACGGTGGCCAGTCTGGCTCCTACGTTCGGTCGCGGCGCAATGACAAACGCCTGGACGGACATCAAGAATACCGATCTCGCCATTGTCATGGGCGGAAATGCCGCCGAGGCGCATCCCTGCGGTTTCAAATGGGTGACGGAGGCCAAGGCCAACCGCGGCGCCAAGCTGATCGTGGTCGATCCGCGCTTTACCCGCACGGCGGCCGTTGCGGATTATTATGCGCCGATCCGCCCGGGCAGCGACATCGCCTTCCTGCTGGGGGTGATCCGCTGGTGCATCGCCAACGACAAGGTCCAGTGGGAATATGTCCGGAACTACACCAACGCCACCTTCCTCGTGCGCGAGGATTACGGCTGGGCCGACGGCCTGTTCACCGGCTACGACGAAGAGGCCCGCCGCTATGACATGACAAGCTGGGAATACCAGATCGGCGAGGACGGCTTTGCCCGCGTCGATCCGGCGATGACCGATCCGCGCTGCGTCTGGAACCTGCTCAAGGCACATGTCGAGGTCTATACCCCCGACTTCGTCGAGACGGTCTGCGGTACGCCGAAGGACCGTTTCCTGAAGATCTGCGAGATGATCGGCACCTGCGCCGCGCCGGACCGGGTCATGACCTCGCTTTATGCGCTGGGTTGGGCGCAGCATTCCAAGGGCGCGCAGAACATCCGCGGCATGGCGATGCTGCAACTGATTCTGGGCAATGTCGGTCTGCGGGGCGGCGGGATCAATGCATTGCGGGGGCATTCGAACATCCAGGGCCTGACCGACATCGGCCTGATGTCGAACCTGATTCCGGGCTACATGAACCTTCCGCGCGACAGCGAGCCCGACTTCGCCACCTATATGGCCAGCCGCGCGTTCCGGCCGCTGCGCCCCGGTCAGACCAGCTATTGGCAAAACTACCGCAAGTTCTTTGTCTCGTTCCAGAAGGCGATGTGGGGCGGGGCGGCCACGGCGGAAAACGACTGGGCCTTCGACTACCTGCCCAAGCTGGACATTCCCTCCTACGACATTCTCAAGATGTTCGACATGATGGCGAAGGGCGAGGTGAACCTCTATTTCTGCCAGGGCTTCAACCCGCTGATGAGCTTTCCCAACCGCGCGAAGCTGACCGAGGGGCTATCGAAGCTGAAGTTGCTTGTCGTGATGGATCCGCTGCAGACGGAAACCGCGCATTTCTGGGAAAACCACGGCGCCTTCAACGATGTGGATCCGGCCGCGATCCAGACCGAGGTGCTGGAACTGCCCACCACCTGCTTTGCCGAGGACGAGGGCGCGCTGGTCAATTCCGGCCGCTGGCTGCAGTGGCACTGGCCGGCCGCCACCCCCCCGGGGGCGGCGCGGGGCGATGTCTGGATCATGTCCAGCATCTTTCGCAGGGTCAGGGCATTGTACGAGGCCGAGGGCGGGGCCTTTCCCGATCCGATCCTGAAGCTGAGCTGGGACTATGCCGATGCCTCCGAACCCACGCCCGAGGAACTGGCAAAGGAGATGAACGGCCGCGCGCTGACGGATCTGGCCGATCCGGCGGATGCGACGCAGATTCTGCTCGCCGCCGGCCGGCAGTTGCAGACCTTCGGCCAGTTGCGCGACGACGGGTCCACAATGTGCGGCTGCTGGATCTTCTCGGGGTCCTGGACCGAGGATGGCAACATGATGGCCCGGCGCGACAACAGCGATCCCGGCGATGCCGGCATGTTCCTGAACTGGTCCTTCGCCTGGCCGATGAACCGCCGCATCCTCTATAACCGCGCCTCGGCCGATCTGGCGGGCAAACCCTGGGATCCGGCCCGCAAGCTGATCGAATGGGACGGCGCGAAATGGACGGGCTACGATGTGCCCGACATTGGCGTCACCGCCAAGCCCGGCGAGGTGATGCCCTTCATCATGACGAACGAGGGGGTGGGCAAGCTGTTCAGCCGCAAGGGCATGGTCGACGGGCCGTTCCCGACCCATATGGAACCCTTCGAAAGCCCGGTCGAGAACCTGCTGAATCCCGCCCTGCGCGGCAATCCGGCGGCGCGGGTCTTTCCCGAGGATCTGGCGCAGATGGCGACGGGGGACGAGTTTCCCTATGTCGGCACCTCCTACCGGCTGACCGAGCATTTCCACACCTGGACCAAGCACAACCTGGTCAATGCCGCCCTGCAACCCGAGTTCTTCGTCGAGATCTCCGAACAGCTTGCGGCCGAGAAGGGCATCCGCGGCGGCCAGCAGGTGCGGGTCTGGTCGAAACGCGGCGAGGTCTGGGCCAAGGCGGTGGTGACAAAGCGGATCAAGCCGATGATCTGTGCCGGCAAGACCGTGCATGTCGTGGGCATTCCGCTGCACTGGGGCTTTACCGGGGTGGCGCGCAAGGGCTGGGGGCCGAACAGCCTGACGCCCTTCGTGGGCGATGCAAACATCCAGACGCCAGAGTTCAAGGCCTTCCTCGTCAACATCGAACCCGTCGAAGGGGGGCCGCTCGCATGACCGGACGTGCCCCGGAACCTGTCACGGCCGCGGCCAACCCGCCGGTCGAACCTCTGGAGGCCAATCTGGGCGCGCGCGATGTGGTGCGCGCTTCGGCCATGCCCAACCTGCCGGCGCCCGACCGCAGCCTGACCGAGGTGGCCAAGCTGATCGACGTGTCGAAATGCATCGGCTGCAAGGCCTGCCAGTCGGCCTGTGCGGAATGGAACGAGACCCATCCCGAGATCGGTGTGAACACCGGCGTCTACGAGAACCCGCCCGACCTTTCGGCCGAGATGTTCACCCTGATGCGGTTCACCGAATACGATAATCCCGACACCGGAAACTTCGAATGGCTGATCCGCAAGGACGGCTGCATGCACTGCGCCGAGCCGGGTTGCCTGGCCGCCTGTCCCGCGCCGGGGGCGATCGTGAAATATTCGAACGGCATCGTCGATTTCATTCACGAAAACTGCATCGGCTGCGGCTATTGCATCATCGGCTGCCCCTTCGACGTGCCGCGGATCAGCCCGAGGGACAACCGCAGCTACAAATGCACGCTGTGTTCCGACCGGGTGGCGATGGGGCAGGGCCCGGCCTGCGCCAAATCCTGCCCGACCCAGGCGATCGTCTTCGGCACCAAGGCCGCGATGATCGAACATGCCAACGACCGGATCGCCGATCTGAAATCGCGCGGCTATGCCAATGCCGGGGTGTACGATCCGCCCGGCGTGGGCGGCACCCATGTGATCTATGTGCTGCACCACGCCGACCAGCCCTCGCTTTATGCCGGCCTGCCGGATGATCCGCAGGTCGCCGCCACCGTCAGCGCCTGGAAAGGCGCGAACAAGACCATCGGCCTTGCGGCCATGGGGCTGGCCGCCGCCGGTGCCGTGCTGCACGGGCTTTTCGGTCGTGCGAACCGCGTCAGTGCCGAGGACGAGGTCGAGGCCCAGGCTCTGGTCGACCGGGAGAGGGAGGGGGATGCATGAGGCGGAGGCATTTTTCCGACCGGGGCGACCGCATCCTCGACCGCAATCCGGTGCGGGTGGGCCGCTACCGGCTGTTCACCCGGATCAACCACTGGATCATCGCCGCAAGCACGATCCTGCTGCTGTTGTCGGGGCTGGCGTTCTACTGGCCGTCGCTGTTCTGGCTGACCGCGCTGTTCGGCGGCGGGCAGGCGGCGCGCTGGCTGCATCCGATCCTGGGGCTGGTGCTGGCGGTGGGTTATCTTCTGATGTTCGTCCAGCTTGTCGCGCGCAATATCCCGCGCCATGACGATGTGGTCTGGGTGCGCCACATCCGCGACATCGTCGACCAGAACGAAGACAAGCTGCCGACGCTGGGCAAGTACAATGCCGGGCAGAAGTTCGTGTTCTGGGCGATGGCCGGGCTGATCCTGCTGCTGCTCGGCACCGGGGTGATGATCTGGCATCAGGCCTTTCCCGATCTTGTCCCGGTCCCCGCGCGGCGATGGGCGGTCCTTGGCCATTCCGTCGCGGCGGCGCTGATGGCCATGACCTTCGTGCTGCATGTCTATGCCGGAATCTGGACGCGCGGCACCCTCAGCGCGATGACCCGCGGCTGGGTGACGGGCGGATGGGCCTGGCGGCACCATCGCAAATGGCTGAAGGAAGTGGCTGGACGCCGCGACTGACCGACGGCAGACTGGTGGCCATGCGGCTCCTGTGGTGGCCGGCGGTCCCGGAGGTTTCATGCCGTCAGCTCCCGAACCCGACCCCTCGGCCATCGGTGGCGTGCCAAGGCCGCCCTTCGCGATCCTGCCCGCAGATCCCGCCGCGCTGTTGCAGCGCCGCGCCGCGCGGTTCGCCGCGCTGGCCTCATCGGAACGGCTGGGCCCCTATCTGTCCTTTCTGGCCGCGCTGAGCGGGGCGATGGCCGAACTGGCCCGCCGCCTGCCGCCCCCACCACCACCGGCGGCCGAGGTGCTGGCGCGCGCACGGGGGGCTGCGATGCCCCCCCTCGACCGTGCCGCACTGGCCGAAGATCCGGCGCTCGATGCCACGCTCGACGGGCTGGTGGTCCTTGCCGCCGCAATCGACATGCCCCCCGAGGCGCGTCTTGCGCTGGATGCCGTGGCCGAGGCCGGCGCCGAGGACCGGCGCTGGCTTCTGGGCAACATCCTGGCCGGGAGCGTGCCGCCCGAAAGCATCGCGCCGCATCTGTTTGCCGCCGCGGCAGTGCAGGTGCATCTGGCGCGGCTGGCCGGCGCGCTGGAGGCAGAGGGGCTGGTGCCTCTGGGTCCCGGCCTCTGCCCGGCCTGCGGCGGGCGGCCCGTCACCTCCTCGGTGGTCTCGACCCCCGCGATCGACAACATCCGCTATGCCACCTGCGGCACCTGTGCGACGCAATGGAACGAGGTACGGGTGAAATGCCTGTGCTGCGGTTCGACAAAGGGGATCAGCTACCGTTCGGTCGAGACGACCGAGGCGACGGTGAAGGCCGAGATCTGCCGCGAATGCGATGCTTGGGTGAAGATCCTCTATCAGGTGAAGAACCCCGCGCTCGACCCGGTGGCCGATGACGTGGGCAGCCTTGGCCTCGATCTGCTGATGCGGGATCAGCCGTTCCGGCGCGGCGGCTTCAACCCCTTCCTTGCGGGCTATTGATGCCGGATTTCCGCGCGCTGCCTTCGGTCGACCAGGCGCTGACCTCGGATTGGGGCCGGCCGCTGGTCGCCCGCCATGGCCGCAGCGCGGTGGCCGGGGCGTTGCGCGCCACGCTGGAGGAGATGCGGCTGGCGATCCGCGCCGGAGGCGACGGCGCCGCGCTGGCGGCGGAACTGCCGGCGCTGCTGTCCGGCCGGTTGGCGGCCCTGTCGCGGCGGCGGCTGCGCCCGGTCCTGAACCTTACCGGCACGGTCCTTCACACCAACCTCGGCCGCGCGCTTCTGGCCGAGACGGCGGTTGCGGCGGCGGTCGAGGCCATGGTCTCGCCGCTTGCGCTGGAATTCGACCTAGCGACCGGCGGGCGGGGCGAGCGTGACGACCATCTGCGCGGCACGATCTGCAGCCTGACCGGGGCCGCCGATGCAACGGTGGTCAACAACAATGCCGCGGCCGTGCTGATCGCGCTGAACACGCTGGGGCAGGGGCGCGAGGTCATCGTCTCGCGCGGGGAACTGATCGAGATCGGCGGCGCCTTCCGCTTGCCAGACATCATGGCCCGCGCCGGCGTGCGGCTGGTCGAGGTGGGCACCACCAACCGCACCCATCCCCGCGACTATGAAGGCGCCATCGGCCCCGACACCGGGCTGATCCTGAAGGTACATCCATCGAACTACCGGATCGAGGGCTTCACCGCCGCGGTCCCGGCGCAGCGTCTTGCCGCCATCGCCCGCGCCGGTGGCGTGCCGCTGCTGAACGACCTGGGGGCGGGATCGCTGGTCGACCTGTCGCGCCAAGGCCTGCAGCCCGAGCCGACGGTGGCCGAAGCCCTGGCCGAGGGCGCCGATCTCGTCACCTTCTCGGGCGACAAGCTGCTGGGCGGGCCGCAGGCCGGCTTCATTGCCGGACGGGCCGATCTGATCGCGGCGATCAACCGCAACCCGCTGAAACGGGCGCTGCGGCTGGACAAGATCCGCATTGCCGCGCTGGAGGCGACGCTGGCGCTGTACCGCGACCCCGACCGGCTGGCCGCGGCGCTGCCGGTGCTGCGGCTGCTGTCGCGCCCGGCGGCCGAAATCGCCGGCCAGGCGGCGCGGCTGCTGCCGGAGGTGGCGGCGGCCCTTGTGCCCATGGGTTATGCGGTGGGCCTCTGCGCCTGCCGGTCGCAGGTGGGATCGGGTGCCCTGCCGGTCGATACGCTGGACAGCGCGGGGCTGCGGATCACCGGTCCGGGCGGCGATGCGCCGGACCGGCTGGCAGCCTGGCTGCGCGACCGGCCGGTACCGGTGATCGGCCGCATCCATGACGGCGCGTTGATCCTTGACCTGCGCTGCCTCGATAGCGATGCCGATCTGATCGCGACGCTGACCGCGCCATGATCGTTGGCACGGCGGGCCACATCGACCACGGCAAGACGGCCCTGGTCAAGGCGCTGACCGGAATCGATGCCGACCGCCTGCCCGAGGAAAAGGCCCGCGGCATCACGCTCGACCTCGGCTTCGCCTATGCCGATCTGGGCGGCGGCCAGGTGACGGGCTTCGTCGACGTGCCGGGGCATGAGCGCCTGATCCATACCATGGTCGCGGGGGCGGGCGGGATCGACCTGGCCCTTCTGGTGGTGGCGGCCGACGACGGGGTTATGCCGCAGACGCGCGAGCATCTGGCGATCCTGTCGCTGCTGGGCCTGACGCGGGCCATCGTCGCGCTGACCAAGGTCGACCTGGCCGATCCGGCGCGCCGCGCCGCGGTGACGGCGGCGATTGCGGCGCTTCTGGCGGGCACGGCGCTGGCGGATGCGCCGGTGATCGCGGTATCGTCGCGGACCGGCGAGGGGATCGATGCCCTGCGCGGCGCTTTGGTCCGGGCCGAGGCGGAAACGCCGCCCCGCCCGGCTGCGGGGCCGTTTCGCCTGGTGATCGATCGCGCCTTCTCCCTGACCGGGGCCGGCACTGTGGTGACGGGCACGGTGCTGTCCGGCCGCATCCGCCCGGGCGATACGGTGACGATCGGCCCGGCGGGGCTGGCGGCGCGGGTGCGCGGGCTGCATGCCCAGAACCGCCCCGCCGACGAGGCGCGCGCCGGCCAGCGCTGTGCGCTGAACCTTGTTGGCGAGGGGATCGGCAGGACCGCCATCCGGCGCGGCGATGTGGCGCAAAGCCCGGCGCTGCATGCGCCGACCGCGCGGATCGACGCCACGCTGCGCCTTCTTGCACCGGAACCGAAGTTGACGGGCGGGCGCTTTGCGGTGCGGCTGCACTGCCATGCGGCCGAGGCGGGTGCGCAGGTGGTGGCATTGGCCGAGGCGGCGGAAACAGCCGGGCCGGCGGCGGCGGTGCAACTGGTGCAGCTGGTGCAGCTGGTGCTCGATCGGCCGGTTGCCGTCGCGGTGGGCGACCGCTTCCTGCTGCGCGATCCGGCGGCCGGGCGGACGCTGGGCGGCGGCCGATTTCTTGACCTGCGCCCGCCCGCGCGGCGGCGGCGCAGCCCGGCACGGCTGGCCCATCTGGCGGCGGCGGCACGGGAGGAGCCGGCCGCCGCGCTGGCCGGGATGCTGGCGGTCGGTCCGGTGCCCCTGGGCGACTTCCTGCGCGACCGGGTGCTGGCGGACGGCGAGGGGCCGGCACTTCTTGCCGCGGTTGGGGGCGTGGAGCGGGCGGGTCTTGCGCTGTCCGCCACGGCGGTGGCCGCGCTCTGCGCCGAGGCCGAGGCTGTGCTGGCGGATTTTCACGCAGCCAACCCCGATCTGTTCGGCATGGCGCGCGACCGGCTGCGGCAAGGCCTGGACCTGCGCCTGCCGAAAGACCCCTTCCTGGCGCTGTTGCACGACTGGGCGGCGGCTGGCCGCATTGTGCCTGACGGTGCCTTCCTGCGCCTTCCCGGCCATGAGATCCGCCTCGCGCCGGCGGAAGAGGCGCTGCTTGCCCGGATCTGGCCCGGGCTGACCGGGGCGGACCGCTTCCGCCCGCCGCGGGTGCGCGATTTCGCCAGTGCCCTGGACCGCCCAGAGGCGGAGGTGCGCCATGTCCTGCGGCTGAGCCAGCGGCTGGGCCGGACCGACCAGATTGCGCCGGATCATTTCTTCGCCCGCGCCGTCACCGCCGAGATGGCTGCCCTGGCCGCCGCGCTGTCGGCGCAGGCGCCGGACGGCTGGTTCCTGGCGGCGGCCTTTCGCGACCGGCTGCAGAACGGCCGCAAGGTGGCCATCCAGATCCTGGAGTTCCTCGACCGCCATCGCGTGACCTTGCGTCGCGGCGACCGCCGCCGCATAAACCCCCTGCGCGCCGACCAGTTCGGCCCCTGAGGAAGGGAAGCGTCCCCGGTGGGGCGGCCGGACTTCAACTCCGGTCGGGGCAGTCAGCCTGTCCCGGGTGGGTTCGACTCCCATTCCCTTTCGCGCCCTGCCGCAGATCCGGCTGCTGCCGTGACGGCCCTTGCACCGGCCCGCGCGACCCGGATAGACCGGGGCGAATGGGCGAGCGGTGGTCGGACATGAATGTCACGCTGGGCGAAATCTCGTTTTCCGGGCTGAAGGACGCTATCGCCCGGGCCTGGCAGAGCGGGGCGATCAATGACGATCTGTTGCGGCTGGTGGGCGCCCTGCTGCTGCTGGCGGCGGCGTTTGCGCTGCGCCGGCCGGCCGGCCGGCTGATCGTCAGCCAGATCCGCCGCCTTCTGCACCGCAGGCACGGCAGTGCCGGGCCGTTCCTGGTTGCGATCGAACCGCCATTGCGGCTGCTGCCGCCGGCGCTGGCGATCTTCCTGGCCGCGGAATTCCTGACCACGAACGACCGGCTGCGGCTTCTGGGCAGCAACCTGACCCGTTCGCTGGTGGCGGCGGCCCTGTTCTGGGCGCTCTATCGTCTGGCCGCCCCCACCGCCCGGGCGCTTGTCGGGCATTCGCCGGGCGCCGCGGGGGTGATCGTCGACTGGGGCATCAGGGCCGGGCGGGTTCTTGCCGCCGCGCTGGGCCTTGCGGCGGTCCTTGAAATCTGGGGCATCCATGTCGGCAGCATGCTGGCGGGCCTGGGTCTTTTCGGCGCGGCGGTGGCGCTTGGCGCGCAGGATGTGTTCAAGAACATGATCGCGGGCATGTTCATCATCGGCGAAAAACGGTTCCAGAACGGCGACTGGATCAAGGCCGATGGCGTGGTCGAGGGCACGGTCGAGATGATCGGCCTGCGCACCACGCGGGTACGCCAGTTCGACAGCGCGCCGGTCTTCGTGCCGAACTCTGCGCTGTCGGACAATCCGGTGATCAACTACACGCAGATGCGAAGCTATCGCATCTCCTGGGTGATCGGCCTGACCTACGAAACGACGAATGCCCAGTTGCAGCAGATCCGCGACGGGATTCTGGCGCATCTGACGGGAAATGCCGATTACCTGCAGCCGCCCGACGCCTCGATCTTCGTCCGGGTCGACAGTTTCGGCGCCTCGTCGATCAACCTGATGCTTTACTGCTTTACCGCGACGACCGACTGGGGAACCTCGCTGAAGACCACGGAGGATCTCGCCTTCTTCATCAGGACGCTGGTTTCGGATGTCGGATCGGGCTTCGCCTTCCCCAGCCAGTCGGTCTATGTCGAATCGCTGCCGGCCGGGACCGAGATCTTTCCCGCCTCGGCCGCGCAGGAAAAGCCTGCCGCGGGCTGAACCCCGGCCCATCCTGGGGCCACCCCAGGACCACGCCGGGGCCACCGCGGCAGACAGCCTGATATCCGAATATTGGAGGCGGCGGCAGCGGCTGGAGGTGGCCGGCCGGCAGGCCTTCGTTGCTACGCCCGCGCCGCGCCGGTTCTGCGCCCGGGCACAACCGCGGCACACAACGGGCGCAACGGGCGAAAGGGGCCGCGCGGGGCGGCCCCCGTCAGCGTTAGCGGGAAAATTTCTTGTATTTCACCCGTTTCGGTTCGATCGAATCCGGCCCGAGGCGGCGCACCTTGTCATCCTCATAGGCTTCGAAATTGCCTTCGAACCATTCGACATGGGCATCGCCCTCGAAGGCGAGGATATGGGTGCAAAGCCGGTCGAGGAAGAAGCGGTCGTGGGAAATGATCACCGCGCAACCGGCAAAATCCTCCAGCGCCGCCTCCAGCGCTTGCAGGGTTTCCACGTCCAGATCGTTGGTCGGCTCGTCAAGCAGAAGGACATTGCCGCCGGATTTCAGCAGCTTGGCCAGGTGGACGCGGTTGCGCTCCCCCCCCGACAGAAGACCGACCTTCTTCTGCTGGTCGCCACCCTTGAAGTTGAAGGCCCCGCAATAGGCGCGGCTGTTCATCGTGGCATCGCCCAGTTCCAGCACCTCCAGCCCGTCCGAGATTTCTTCCCACACGGTCTTGTTG
Source organism: Paracoccaceae bacterium (assembly GCA_014879735.1). GTDB lineage: Bacteria > Pseudomonadota > Alphaproteobacteria > Rhodobacterales > Rhodobacteraceae > Pseudogemmobacter. The sequence goes on along the minus strand of JACSRN010000046.1, from coordinate 3,829 downwards.
GCATCCAGCGCATCGCGCGACTGGTCGACATAGGCCAGCTTCACCGTGTCGCCCATGGTGATTGCGCCGGCATCGGGCGCCTCGGCCCCGGTCAGCATGCGAAACAGCGTCGACTTGCCGGCGCCGTTCGGCCCGATCACGCCGACGATGCCACCCGGCGGCAGGGCGAAGGTCAGGCCTTCGATCAACTGCTTGTCGCCGTAATGCTTGGCCAACGCCTCGATCTCGATCACCTTGCCGCCAAGCCGCGGGCCATTGGGGATGATGATCTGGGCCGAGGAAATCTTCTCGCGTTCCGATTTCGAGGCCATTTCCTCATAGGCGTTGATCCGGGCCTTCTGCTTGGCCTGCCGGGCCTTGGCGCCGGCGCGGATCCAATCCAGCTCGCGCTCCAGCACCTTCTGCTTGGCGCGGTCTTCGCGGGCTTCCTGCGCCAGCCGCTTGGCCTTCTGCTCCAGCCAGGCGGAATAATTGCCCTCGTAGGGAATGCCGCGGCCCCGGTCCAGTTCCAGGATCCAGCCGGTGATGTCATCCAGGAAATAGCGGTCGTGGGTGACGATCAGGATGGTGCCCTTGTACTCGATCAGGTGCTTTTGCAGCCAGGCGATGGTTTCGGCATCAAGGTGGTTGGTCGGTTCGTCCAGAAGCAGCATGTCAGGCGCCTCAAGCAGCAGCTTGCACAGTGCCACCCGGCGCCGTTCGCCCCCTGACAACGTGTCGACCTGCGCGTCATCGGGCGGGCAGCGCAACGCCTCCATCGCCACATCGACCTGGCTGTCCAGATCCCACAGGTTTTCGGCGTCGATCTCATCCTGAAGCCGCGCCATTTCGTCGGCGGTCTCGTCCGAATAGTTCATCGCCAGCTCGTTGTAACGGTCCAGCTTGGCCTGCTTGGCCTTCACGCCTTCCATCACATTGCCGCGCACGTTCAGTTGCGGGTCGAGTTCGGGTTCCTGCGACAGGTAGCCGACGGTGGCCTCTTTCGCGGCCCAGGCCTCGCCGGTGAAATCCTTGTCCATCCCGGCCATCACCCGCATCAGCGAGGATTTGCCCGAACCGTTGACGCCGACGACACCGATCTTCACCCCGGGCAGAAAGTTCAGGCGGATGTTCTCGAACACCTTCTTGCCGCCCGGATAGGTCTTGGAGACGCCGTCCATGTGGTAGACATACTGATAGCTGGCCATCCGGTAACTCCATGTCGCGGGTTGGCGCGTGTGTAGCCGTTCGGCGGCCGAAGGGCAACAAACCGGCGGGCAGGCCGGCGGCGCAAAATGCGTGCAGGATTCCGGCAGGTCCGGGTCCCCCCGGGGATTTGCGCCGGCGCCGTGCCGCCGGTGGATTGACTTCCGCGCCGCGGCATCCTGAAAAGGGGCGGGAAACCGCAAAAGGGGCCGGGACAGGATGCGACAGGGGTTTCCCACGGCCCGGCCCGGGATGGTGATCGGCCTGCTGGGCGGGTCGTTCGATCCCGCGCATGAAGGCCATGTCCACATCACCCGCGAGGCGCTGAAGCGGATGCGGCTTGACCGGGTGTGGTGGCTGGTCAGCCCCGGAAACCCGCTGAAGGCCCGCCAGCCCGCACCGATGGCCGACCGCATCGCCCGGGCGCGGGCGCTGATGCGCGATCCGCGGGTGGTCGTGACCGATCTGGAGGCGCGGCTTCACACCCGCTACACGGCCGACACCATCGCGCGGCTGCAGGCGCTGTATCCCGGCGTCACCTTCGTCTGGCTGATGGGTGCCGACAATCTGGCGCAGTTTCATCGCTGGGACCGCTGGCGCGAGATCATGGCGCGGGTGCCGGTGGGCGTTCTGGCGCGGCCGGGCGCAGGGCTTGCCGCGCGGCGGTCGGTGGCCGCGCAGGTCTTCGCCGGCAATCGCGTCGGCCGGGGAGAGACGCTCGGCCGCCGCAAGCCGCCGGCCTGGGTCTTCGTCAATGTGCCGATGAACGCCGCCTCGTCCAGCGCGATCCGTGCCCGGGGCGAATGGCGCGGCCGGCGGCCTGCAGCGGCAAAGGCCGGGGCGGCCAAGGTGGCCCGGGCCGCGGCACGGCCCGGGGGCGCTGCCACCCCCTGACCGGCCCTGCGGAAGACGGCCGGGTCGAGGTTGCGTGACTGGCCTTTCCCCCGGATTTCGGGCTATGCCGAGGGGGAACCTGTTGGGGGACGGGCCTTGATCACGCGGCGTTTCATTCTGGGTGGGCTTCTCGCGGGGGTGGCGGCGCCGGCCCTGGCCGAGGTGATGGCGACATCGCCGCGGCCAATGCCACGCGGCGGCCGCAGCGCCGGGGCGCCGGCGGTGGCGGATGCCGCGGCACTGGTGGCGGCGGCCAAACTGACCGGGACCGTTGCCTATGTCGTGGCCGATGCGGCGACGGGCTCGGCGCTCGAGGCGCGCGACGCCCTGACGCCGATGCCGCCCGCCTCGGTGGCGAAATCGCTGACGACGCTTTATGCGCTGGAAAAGCTGGGCGCCGGGCGGCGCTTCCTGACGCGGGTGCTGGCGACGGGGCCGTTGCAGGATGGCATCGTGCAGGGCGATCTGGTGCTGGCCGGTGGCGGCGACCCGACATTGCAGACCGACCAGTTGGGCGATCTGGTGCAGCGCCTGCGCCAGCGCGGGCTGCAGGGGGCAACGGGCCGGTTCCTGTTCTGGGAGGGCGCGCTGCCGCAACTGGCCCGCGTCTCGGAAGAGCAACCCGATCATGTGGGGTATAACCCGGCGATTTCCGGCCTGAACCTGAATTTCAACCGCGTGCATTTCGAGTGGAGGAAGGCCGGATCCGACTGGAAACTGGCGATGGATGCCCGGGGCGAGCGATTCGTGCCGGCCGTGGACATGGTGCGCATGCGGGTTGCCCGGCGCGAGGCACCGCTGTTCACCCATGAGGTCGGCGCCGGTGAAGAGGACTGGACGGTGGCCTCGGCCGCGCTGGGCAAGGGCGGGTCGCGCTGGCTGCCGGTGCGCCGGCCGGGGTTGTATCTGGCCGAGGTCTTTGGAACGCTGGCCGCCGCGCAGGGCATCCGGCTGCCCGCGGCAGAGCCCGTGGCGACATTGCCGCCGGGTGCCGAGATCGGCCGGGTGGAAAGCGACCCGCTGCCCGAGGTGCTGCGGGCGATGCTGAAGTATTCCACCAATCTGACCGCCGAATGCATCGGGCTTGCGGCCAGCGGCCGGGGCGATCTTGCGGCTTCGGCCGGGGCAATGTCGGATTGGCTGGATGCCGCTTTCGGGGTGACGGCGCGGTTTGCCGACCATTCCGGCCTGGGCGGCGGCTCGCGCATCTCGGCCGCGGATATGGTGGCTGTCCTGGCTGGGGCCGGGCGTGCGGGTGCGGGGCCGGGGCTGAAGCCGCTGCTGCGCGAGGTGGGCATGCGGGACGAGGCGGGTAAGGTGATCGAGGGCCATCCGGTGAAGGTCGTGGCCAAGACCGGGACGCTGAACTTCGTCTCCGGGCTTGCCGGCCATATCGATCCGCCGGGTGGGCGGGCCATGGTCTTCGCCATCTTCACCGGCGATCCGGCGCGCCGCGATGCCGTGCCGCTGGCCGACCGGGAGAATCCGCCCGGTGCGGCGGCCTGGGTCAAGCGGTCGCGCCGGCTGCAGGGACAACTGATCGCCCGCTGGGCCGGGCTTTATGCCTGAGGGCAGCGGTCGGGCCGGGCGCCAGGATCCCCGGACCGTGAAGATCACGACGATCGCGCTGCGCGATGGGAACGCGGCTCAGAGGCGAGGGGCGGGGTGGGTCGATGCGGCCGCACCCCGGCCGGCCAGACCGATCCGCCGGGTGCCGCCGATCCGTCTTCACACGATCTGCGGCAAGCCC
>JACSRN010000138.1 GCA_014879735.1 Paracoccaceae bacterium | reverse complement strand
CCGCCCGCCGCCCCGGCCGCAAGGCCCGCGCTAGATCGACCGATCGGCAAAGTCCTTGTCGATGGCGAGGCAGCGTTCCGCCACGCGCAGCAGCCGCGCCCAGACGGCGGAAAAGGCGGTGCTGTCGCTGCGTTCGAGACAGTCGAGCGCATTGCCGGCGACCTGCGCGAGGCTGATCATCCCCAGGTTTTCCGCCATGCGCTGCAGCCGCCGCAGCTGGCGCGCCAGATCGGTCAGTTGGCGTTCCTTCACCTGCGAGGCGATCCCCGCCATTGCCAGTGCCAACTCGCCCAGGGCCCGTGTCACCATCTGTTCGGCCGTGGTGGTGCCCAGGTTGCGATAGATGGCGGCTATCGCCTCTCCGTCCTGGCGCACCCGTTCGACCGGCCGCAACGTCGTGATCTTGCCTGTATCATCCATGTCCTGACCCCGAACCCCAATTCACCCGGATACCATCCTTCGACCCGCAAGCTTGACACTTCGCTAAGTCTGGCGATCGATGCGCAACTTTGCCCCTAGGATTTTCTGCGAATGCAGCCTAATTCCGGGGCAGCAAGGAGTCTGACGATGAACCACGCCCGTCCCCTGCCTTCGTATCTGGTGCAGCGGTTCCATGGCTGGAAAGCCACCGCCTATCAGGAGAACCGCGCCTGGTATCGCCGCCTGGCCGATTACGGCCAGCATCCGCGCGCCATGGTGATTTCCTGCTGCGACAGCCGGGTGCATGTGACCTCGATCTTCGGCGCGGATGAGGGCGAGTTCTTCATTCACCGCAACATTGCCGGGCTGGTGCCGCCCTATACGCCCGATGGCAAGAACCACGGCACCTCTGCCACGGTGGAATATGCCGTAGCGGCGCTGAAGGTGGCGCATATCGTGGTTCTCGGCCATTCCAACTGCGGTGGCGTGAAGGGCTGTCACGACATGTGCACCGGCCATGCGCCGGAATTGGAGGAGGCGACCAGTTTCGTCGGTCGCTGGATGGATATCCTGCGCCCGGGCTTCGACCGGGTGGCCGCGCTGCCGCCGGACGAAATTCTCGAGGCGCTGGAGAAGGAAGCGGTCCTGATCAGCCTGACCAATCTGATGACCTTCCCCTTCGTGCGCGAGGCGGTCGAGGGCGACCGGCTGACGGTCCACGGGTTGTGGAACAACATCGGCGAGGGCGATCTGCAGCAGTACGATCCCGCCCGCGGCGGGTTCTTTCCGGTCTGAAGGGTCAGCCCGTCGGGGTGCCCACGCGCTGGAACATCCGGTAAAGCTCGGTCGCCAGGGTGTCGGGCAATGCGGCGGACTGCGCCGCATGAATGCAGCCGGTGAACAGCCGATAGGGGCCCGGTTCGGCCACCAGCCGCAGGAAGGCGGCGCGGTGCCAGGCACAGGCCGCCACATGGGTCTCGGCCACGCCCGGAATGGCCTTTAGCGCGGCGATTGCCTCGGCCAGCGGTGCCGTCAGCGCCTCGGCCGCGCGGTTGACCCCGGTGTTGAAGTTGCGCTCGACCCAATAGGCAAGATCGATGGCCTTGTCGCCGCGGTTGGGCAGGCCGCGGGCGGATTTGACAACGAAGCTTTCCGCCGAGCGCAGCGAATAATGGTGCATCTCGGCCAGCCGGCGCAGATCCTTGGCGGGGTAGAGCGACAGGCGCCGGCCATCGGCTGCGAAAGTTTCGGGCAGGGCGGCTCCGCTGCCGTCCACCCATGCCGTGCGGCGCCCCGGCAGCTGGGCCGGCCGGTGGACGCCGGGACCGGCAAAGGCCGCGGGCCGGAACAGCGATTTGAAGAAGGTGGCGGCAACGGGATGCTGCATCCCGTCGGGGGCGCAGCGGTCGAACTGTTGCGTCACCGGACGGTCGGCAAAGCGGATCGCGCCGGAATTGCCAAACAGCCGCCAGGCCAGGGCAACCGCCTCCGTCCCCTCGGGCAGGGCGGCGATCAGGTCGGGCAGGCGGTGTTGGCCGGCATGGACCATGGGAAATTCGTCGACATCGGACACCAGCATCCAGTCGGCGGCTTGCCGCAGTGGATGCGCCCAGGCCGCGCTCAGCCCTTGCCACTGGACGCTGCTGCCTGCCGGTGCGGAATGGGGGCAATGGATCAACAGGCCCGCGCCTTGCAGCAGGTCCAGCATCCGATCGGTGCCATCGCTGCACTCATTTGAGAACACCAGAAAATCCGTGATCCCGATCAGCCGGTGCCAGGCCAGCCATTCCAGCAGGAACGGCCCTTCGTCCTTGACCCCGGTGACGGACAGGATGCGCATGACCTAGCCCTGCCGCGCCAGCCAGCCCGAGCACAGATCCAGCCCCCGGCGCAGCGTCTCTGTCGCGCAGGCATAGCCGATGCGCAGATGGCCCTCCATGTCCAGCGCCGAGCCGGGCAGCAGCATGACGCCGGTGTCCGCCTGCAGCGCCAGGCAGAGCTCGGCCGAGGTCATCGGCAGGTCATAGCACAGCAGCGCCGTAGTCCCCGAATGCGGCCTGACATAGGAAATCCGCGGCTCGCCCGCGACCCAGGCGTCGAGGATCGCCAGATTTTCCCGGGTGATCCGGCGGCTGCGCGCAAGGATGCGGTCGGCATGTTCCAGCGCCAGGGTCGCGAAATGGTCGTCCAGCCGGCCGACGCTGATCGTGGTATGGTCGCGATGGACCGAAACCGCATGGATCACCTCTTCCGGCCCGGCAACCCAGCCCAGCCGCAGACCGGCCAGCGAAAAGGCCTTGGACATGCCGCAGGTCGAGATGCCCTTCTCGTAAAGGTCGGCTATCGATGGTGTGGAGCCGGTGCCGTCCTGATCCGTGCCGCGGTAGACTTCGTCGCACAGGACGAAGGCGCCTTCGCGGCGGGCAATCTCGGCGATGTCCAGCAGCCCCGCCCGGCCGATCAGCGCGCCCGTCGGGTTGTTGGGATTGGTCAGGGCAATCAGCTTCGCGCCGCTTGCCAGTTCGGACAATTCCGCCATGTCCGGCAGCCAGCCGTTCTCGGGCCGCAACCACAGCGACCGCACCTCGGCGCCGCAGGCCTCGGGGATGGAATGGTGCTGCTGATAGGTCGGCAGGACCGAGACCACCACATCCCCCGGCCCGGCCAGCGCCGAATGCACCAGATGGTTTGCGCCGATGGTCCCGTGGGTGACGATCACGTTCTGCCGGTTCTGGCCGGCGTAAAGCCCGCAGATCGCATCCTTCAGCCGGTCCGACCCCTCGATGGCGCCATAATCCATCCGCATCGGCAGCAGATCCGCCAGCGCAGCATCGTTCTGGCCGGTCAGCGCCAGGAGATCGGCTATCGTGAGCGAATCGACGCAGGTTTCGGCCAGGTTGAACCGGGCCTCCGTCTCATGGGCATTCATCCAGATCTCGACGCCGAATTCGCGAATCTTCATGGGCCAGCCCCCTGTTCCGGTCAACGGGGCCAGTCTTGCCCGTCTGCCGGTGCCGGGTCCAGCCCCCGGGGCGGTCAGATCGGCTTGCCCGCCAGCAGGCGTGGCAGATCGCCCGACAACCCGGCCGCCTGCCGGATGAACCGCCGGCGCAGCCCGGGCAGCGCGTTCACCACGCCAAGACCCAGATCGCGCCCCAGCCGCAACACCGGGTTGTCGTTGGAAAACAGGCGATTGACCGTATCCATGCCCAGGGCGAGCGTCGTGGAATCGAACCGCCGCCAGCGCTGGTATTCCTCCAGAACCACGGCCGAACCGATGTCATCGCCGCGCCGTTGCGCCAGTATCAGCACCTCGGCCAGCGCCCCCACGTCGCGCAGCCCGAGATTCAGGCCTTGGCCGGCGATCGGATGCACGCCATGCGCCGCATCGCCGACCAGCGCCACGCGGGGCGCGATGAAGCGCTCGGCCAGCGTCAGGTTCAGCGGATAGGTGAACCTTGCGCCCGCCAGCGCGAGGCCGCCGAGGAAATCGCCGAACCGCGGGCGCAGCGCGGCAAGATAGCCTTCGTCGTCCAGCGCCTGTATCCGTGCCGCTTCGGCGTCGGTCTCGCTCCAGACGATGCTGGAATGGTGGCCGCCGGGCAGCGGCAGAATGGCCAGCGGCCCGGCCGGCATGAAGAACTGATGCGCGGTGCCGCCGTGGTCCCTCTCGTGCCGGATCGCCGTCACCAATGCGGTCTGGCCATAGCCATGGCCTACCCGGCGGATGCCCGCCCGCGCTGCCACGCCCGAGGCCCGCCCGTCGCAGCCGACCAGCAGCCGCGCCGAAAGCTGCGCGCCGGTGCCGAGCGTGACCGTCACCCCCGCCGGCCCGGCCTCTTGCGCCACGACCGACTGGCCCGAGATCAGCCGCAGGCCGGGCGCCGTCTCCATTGCGGCAAGGAAAGCCCCGTAAAGGTGCCGGTCCTCAAGCATGAAGCCCATCGGGCCTTCCTCGATCTCGGCGGAATCGAAGGTCAGCATCAGGGGAGAGGCGCCCTCTCCGGGTCGCCCGTCGCTGGCGCGGATCTTCAGGATCGGCTGGGCCAGCGCGGCCACCCGGTTCCACACCCCCAGCGTCGCCAGCAGCCGTTTCGACGCCAGCGCCAGGGCATAGGCGCGGCCGTCGAACCCCGCCTCGGCGCGCTGGGGCGCGGGGCGCGCATCCACCACCACGACCGACAGCCCGCCTTGCGCCAGCGCCAGCGCCAGCGCCGGCCCGTTCAGCCCGCCCCCCGCGATCAGGACATCGGCATCCATGGCATCCCTCCGTTCCGTGCCAGCCTTACCACCCTGTCCGGGATTGTCCATGCGGCCTCCAGCCGCTACCTTGCCGCCGTGGCAGGAGAGGACGGTCATGGGCAGCAGATGGTTCCACATGACGGCGGCCGACCTTGGCCGCGATATCGAGCGGGGGCGCATCAACCCGGTCGAGCTTGCCGAGGGCTTTCTCGAACGCATCGCCGATCACCCGCTGTCGACGCGGATCTATGCCCGCACGACCGAGGCGCGCGCCCGGGCCGAGGCGATGGCCGCCGCGTCGCGGGCACGGTCGGGCTTTCGCAAGGGGCCGCTCGACGGCGTGCCCGTCAGTTGGAAGGACCTGTTCGACACCGCCGGCACCGCAACCGAGGCGGGATCGGCGCTGCTTCAGGGCCGGGTGCCGGCGCGCGATGCCGAAGTGGTTGAAACGGCCACACTTTCCGGCCTGGTCTGCCTTGGCAAGACCCATATGTCGGAACTGGCGTTCTCCGGTCTGGGCCTGAATCCCGTAACCGCGACGCCGCCCTGCCTGAACGACGAACGCGCGGTGCCTGGCGGGTCTTCCTCGGGGGCGGCGACCTCGGTCGCCTATGGCCTTGCGCCGGCGGCGCTTGGCTCCGACACTGGCGGCTCGGTCCGCATTCCGGCGGCCTGGAACGATCTCGTCGGGCTGAAGACCACCGCGGGCCGGCTTCCCCTGCGCGGCGTCGTCCCGCTGTGCGAAAGCTTTGACACCGCCGGTCCGCTTGCCCATTCGGTCGAGGATTGTGCGCTGCTTCTGGCGGCGATGGAGGGGCGGCGCCCACCCGTCCTCTCGGGCGCCACGCTGGCCGGCGCCCGGCTGGCCGTTCTGGAGACCGTGGCGCTCGACGATCTGCGCGAGGGTCCGGCCCTCGGCTTTCAGGACGCCTGCGCCCGTCTGGCCCGGGCCGGGGCGCGCATCGAACGACTGGCCTTCCCGCCCCTGTCCGAGGCGATGGGCCTGACCACCATCCTTTTCACCGCCGAGGCCTGGGGCATCTGGCGCGACCGGATCGAGGCGGCGCCGGAAAAGATGTTTCCCCGCATCCTCGAACGTTTCCGCGTGGGGGCGGCCTTCTCGGCCGCCGATCATGTTGCGGCCTGGCGCCGCCTGCGGCAGATCCGCCGCGAATGGGCCGAGGCTGCGGCCGGGTTTGACGCGGTCCTTGTGCCCACCGCGCCGATCCTGCCGCCCGATGCGCGGCGGCTGATGACGGATCAGGATTATTACGTCACCGAGAACCTGCTGGCGCTGCGCAACACCCGTATCGGCAACCTGATGGGCCTTTGTGCGCTGACGCTGCCCACCTCGCAGCCGTCCTGCGGCCTGTCGCTGATGGCGCCGCCCGGCGAGGAGGATCGGCTTCTTCGCCTGGGTGCCGCCGGAGAACTTGCGCTGCGCTGAACCGGCCTGGACCCCGCTGCGCCCCGGCACCCCGGTCGGGGTTCGCCGGCCGCGCCATCACCGCCGGCGATGGCCCGCCGGCAGACCCCATCCGCCGCAAGGGATGGACAAAAAAGCCACAATCCCAACGATCAACCCCTAGGGATGGATGGGAAATTCTGGACCGCGGCCTCTGGCGCGGCTATCGTGACGCAAACCGGGGCGGATCAGATCCCGGGTCAGAGGCAGATATGGCGTTTCCTGAGCGGTTTTCGAACCTGCCGGATTATGCGTTTCCGCGCCTGCGGAAACTTCTCGATGCGCACGCCCCCGGCGGCGAGCCCATCGCCATGACCATCGGCGAGCCGAAACATCCGATGCCGGATTTCGTCGGGCCGATCCTGGCAGAGAATCTTGCAGGCTTCGGCATCTACCCGCCGAACGACGGCACGCCCGGCCTTCTGGCCGCCATCGCGGGCTGGATCGGGCGGCGCTATGACGTGGCCCTGGCCGAGGACCGGCTGATGGCGCTGAACGGCACCCGCGAGGGGCTGTTCAATGCCGCCGTGGCACTTTGCCCCGAAACCAAGCAGGGCCGGCGTCCGGTGGTGCTGATGCCGAACCCGTTCTACCAGGTCTATGCGGTGGCCGCCCTGGCCGTGGGGGCCGAGCCGGTCTATGTTCCTGCCACCGCGGCCACCGGCTTTCTGCCCGATTATGCTGCCCTTCCGCGCGACATCCTGGACCGTACGGCCATCGCCTATATCTGCTCGCCGGCGAATCCGCAGGGCGCGGTAGCCGGGCGCGACTATCTTGCCGGTCTGATGGCGCTGGCCGAGACCCATGATTTCACCGTCTTTTCCGACGAATGTTATTCCGAGGTCTGGCGCGAGGCGCCGCCTCCCGGGCTGCTGGATGTTGCCCGCGATGCCGATCCGGAGCGGGTGGTCGTCTTCAACTCGCTGTCCAAGCGGTCGAACCTGCCGGGATTGCGGTCGGGCTTCGTGGCCGCCGGGCGCGAAAGCATGATCCGCATCCGCCAGCTGCGCGCCTTCGCTGGCGCGCCGATGCCCCTGCCGCTGCAGAAGGTGGCCGAAGCCGCCTGGTCCGACGAGGCGCATGTCGCGGCCTCGCGGGCGCTGTACCAGCAGAAATTCCATACCGCGGCAAAGGTCTTTGCCGGGGTGCAGGGGTTTCGGAACCCCGATGGCGGTTTCTTCCTCTGGCTTCCGGTCGGCGATGGCGAGGCGGCGGCGCTGAAACTGTGGCGGGAAACCGGGGTCCGGGTGTTGCCGGGCGCCTATCTTTCGCGTGAGGGGGCCGGAGGAAATCCGGGAAGTGACTATATCCGGGTGGCGCTGGTTGCCCCCCAGGAAGAAACGCAGCGCGGGCTGACCTTGCTCCGCGACTGTCTTTACAGGTGACGAGGGCAGGCATGGCATCCTTTCAGGTCCGACAGCGCGATCCGCTTCTGGATCAGGGCACGCAGGCGATGCTGGAGCGCCGCGGCAGGGAACTGATCGGCCTGGGGTTGGTCGGCCTTGCCCTGGCCTTTGCGGCGATCCTCGGCAGCTATTCCCCCAGCGATCCGGGCTGGATGGTCTCGACCCAGGAACCGGCGCAGAACCTGCTCGGCCGGTTCGGCGCGGCCATCGCCTCCACGCTGGTAATCCTGATCGGCCGGGGTGCCTGGACCATTCCGCTGGTCTTCCTGGCCTGGGGCCTGCGCTTCGCGCTGCATCGCGGTGGCGAACGGGTGCTTGGTCGCCTGGTCTTTGCGGTGATCGCGGTGGCGCTGTCCTCGGCCTATGCCTCGACGCTGGCCGCGCCGGCAAGCTGGCCGCATACCTTCGGGCTGGGCGGCCTGTTCGGCGATACCGTCGCGGGGGCGCTGATCAATGCGCTGCCTGGTAGCAACGGCTTTGCGCTGAAGCTGCTGTCGCTGGTGGCCTTCTTCGCCCTGGTGGCGATGATGCTATACGTGACCGGCTTCGACCGGGCGGAACTGGCCTGGCTGCGCCATGCGCTGACCACCGGCTCGATCCTGATCTACGACCGGACGATGGACCTTCTCGGCCGCGGCGCCACCGGGGCGGCAAGGGGCGCGATGACCGGCGCGCGTGCCATGGCCGAACGCCGCAGCGCCCGGACGGCGGGCGGGGCGGGGGGCGGCGCGGGAAGCGGGGCCGATCCGGTCCGCTTCGCCGAGGTGCCGCCGATGAATGCGCGCGGCCTGGTCCGCCGTGCCCCACCGCGCGTTACCGCCGACGAGGCCGATCTGGCCCCGGTTCCGCTGGGTGCGGATCCGGGCTGGAATGCGCCGGCCACCCTGCGGGCAGAGCCGCGCCGGTTCGAGATGGCGCCGGACCTGCCCAAGGAGAAGCTGGGCTTTCTTGCACGCATGCGCCGCGTCGTCGATCCCCAGCCGGAGCTGGTGGAGCCCGTCCTGTCCGATGCGGCACTGGCCGCCGATGCGCCGCTGGAAGACCGGGTGCGCGCCCGCATCTCGGATGCGATCCGAGCCCGGGCCGGCCAGATCCCGGCTGCGGCGACCGCCGGCCTGTCGCCCCTGCAGGCCGCCATCGCCGCCCGGCGGGCCGATCCGCCGGTGGTGCGGCCGCGCGGGCCGGTACCGCTGATTGCCGATACCCGCAGCGGCAGCCTGCCGCCCGAACCGCCCGTCACCGCCCGCGCGATGGCAGCGCCGCCGCGTTACATTCCCCCCCTGCCGGTTGCCGGCGACCCGCGCGTCGACGCGCTGCCCCTGGCGGCGGACCTCCCGGACACCGCCGGTGAATTTGCCGATGTGCCGCCGATGTTCACCGCCCGCCCCCGTGCGGCGGAACCCCGCGCCGCGGCGCTTGCCGCGGCAGAACGGCTGGCTGC
>JACSRN010000146.1 GCA_014879735.1 Paracoccaceae bacterium | reverse complement strand
CGAACGGCTCCTCGCCGAAATACTGCCAGAGCGCGGCCATGAAGGTCTGGTCGGCCAGGCGGTCGACATAGGCGCGGTCCTTGAACCGCTCGCGGCGGATGATCCTTGTCGGACCGTCCTTCACATTGGCGCGGCGGATGGTGAACTGATGGTCGGTGCCGGTCAGGCGGCCGGGAAAGCCGCGATGCTTCAGCATGACGGGGGCCTTTCTGTCAAAGGCGCCCGTGGGGCGGCGAATCCGAAACAGGGGCGCGGAGCGGCCGTCCCGGACAGGCGCGAGAGGGGAAATGCCGGGCAATCCGGGGCCAGGAGCCCCGGATTGCCCGTGCAGGTCTTACTTGTACTTGCCGGTATAGGCCGGCTCGACCGAGACAGGCTCGGGGGCAGGCGCCGGAGCGGGTGCGGGCTTTGAGCAGGCGGCGAGAGCCGCAAGCGCCAGCATGGCGAAGAGGGCGGTGTTGCGCATGTCAACCTCCAGTCAAAAACGATGCGATGGAGGCGGCAATAGTCTGCGGCGGATGCGCTGGCAAACAGATAAATCACGCGACCGGCGGAACGGCGCGCATGGCCCTGCGGTCTGTGGCAGGGGGCGGAGCGAAGGCCGGGGCGCGGACGGGAAAGGCCCGCCGCGCCCGACCCGAAAATCTTACTTGTATTTGCCGGTATAGACCGGTTCGGCCGAAACGGCCGGCTCGTCGATGTAGACGACTTCTTCTTCGACCTTCCTGGCGCAGGCGGCCAGGGCGCCCAGAACGACCAGGGCAAGAACGAGTTTCGTGGTGCTCGACATCCTCTTCTCCTTTTTCTCTCGGCGGTTCCGACGGGCGACATGCCCGTCTGCCCCCGATGCGAGGTAACGGCCGCTTGGGTTCGGCCTGACGGCACGATAGCCGAAAGACGGCCTGAAAAGAATCTGGCGGCTTCCAAGTTGTGCGCCTGTGACACGGTTACATCAAACCACCGGCCAGAAAGCGACGGAATCGCAACATCTTGTGCCCGCATCAGAACATCTCCCAGATGCAGGCGCCATCGCCAAGCTGGTAGGATTCGAAGAATTGCACCGCCTCGGGCACCGCATCGCCGAAGGGCACTTCGCGGTCCGAAACCGTGATCACGATCTGCTGCGGCATGGGCACCATGCCGTCGGTCCGCGGCAGCGCATAGCCATCGCAGAGCGCCTGCATGTCCTCGGCCCAATCCTCGCCCTTCCGCGCATCGGGGGCGACAAAGCGGAAACGGGCAGTCGCGCCCTGCGGACCGGGCGCATTGGTGATCACGTCGAGAAACCGCACCTCGCGTCCGGACGGAACGCTCACGCGCCCGGCATCCCCGGCAGCGGGCGGATCCTCGTCGCAACCGCCAGCCGCCAGCAGAAGCACGGCGGCGCAGGCGGCAAGAAGACGGGCCGGCACGGCCATGCGAGGCCCCCTTCAGAGCGGGATGTTGTCGTGCTTCTTCCACGGGTTGGCCAGTTTCTTACCCCGCAGGGAGGCAAAGGCCCGGGCCACCCGGCGGCGCGTCGATCGCGGCTGGATCACCTCGTCGACGAATCCCTTTTCGGCCGCCACAAAGGGGTTTGCAAAGCGCGCCTCATAATCCTTCTGCCGCTGGCCGATCCGGTCGCGGTCGCCCAGCTCGGCCCGGTAGAGGATTTCCACCGCCCCCTTCGCGCCCATCACCGCAATTTCCGCCGTGGGCCAGGCATAGTTGAAATCACCGCGCAGATGCTTTGACGCCATCACGTCATAGGCCCCGCCATAGGCCTTGCGGGTGATCACCGTCACCTTGGGCACGGTCGCCTCGCCATAGGCGAACAGCAGCTTTGCCCCGTGCTTGATCACGCCACCATATTCCTGGGTCGTGCCCGGCAGGAAGCCCGGCACGTCAACGAAGGTCAGGATCGGGATTTCGAAGGCATCGCAGAACCGCACGAAGCGCGCGGCCTTGCGGCTGCTGTCGATGTCGAGGCAGCCGGCAAGCACCATGGGCTGGTTGGCCACGACGCCGGTGGTCCGGCCCTCGATCCGGACGAAGCCGGTGATGATATTGGCCGCGTAATCCTTCTGGATCTCGTAGAAATCACCCTCGTCTGCGACTTTCAGGATCAGTTCCTTCATGTCGTAGGGCTGGTTGGGGTTGTCGGGGATCAGCGTGTCAAGGCTGGGCTCGACCCGGGCAGGATCGTCGAAAAAGGGCCGCACCGGCGCTTTTTCGCGGTTGTTGAGCGGCAGATAGTCGAACAGGCGGCGAATCTCGGCCAGCGCCTCGACATCATTCTCGAAGGCACCGTCGGCCACGCTGGATTTGCGGGTATGGGTCGAGGCGCCGCCCAGTTCCTCGGCCGTCACGATCTCGTTGGTGACGGTCTTCACCACATCGGGGCCGGTGACGAACATGTAGGAGGTGTCTTTCACCATGAAGATGAAATCGGTCATCGCCGGCGAATAGACTGCGCCGCCCGCGCAGGGCCCCATGATGACCGAGATCTGCGGCACCACGCCCGAGGCCATGATATTGCGCTGGAACACCTCGGCATAGCCGGCCAGCGACGCCACGCCTTCCTGGATGCGCGCACCGCCCGAATCGTTCAGCCCAATGACAGGCGCGCCGTTCTGGATCGCCATGTCCATGATCTTGCATATCTTCTGGGCGTGCGTTTCCGAAAGCGACCCGCCGAAGACCGTGAAGTCCTGGCTGAAGACATAGACCTGCCGGCCATTGATCGTGCCCCAGCCGGTGACGACGCCATCGCCGGCGGGCCGGTCGGCCTCCATGCCGAAATCGGTACAGCGGTGGGCGACGAACATGTCGAACTCCTCGAAGCTGCCCTCGTCGAGCAGGAGTTCGATCCGCTCGCGCGCGGTCAGCTTGCCCTTGGCATGCTGTGCATCGACCCGGCGCTGTCCGCCGCCGGCGCGGGCGGTGGCGCGGCGGGCCTCAAGCTCTTCGAGAATGTCCTTCATGGCAGTCCTCCCCCGGGAATCGGGCGCAGAATAATGTTGCGCCGTAGCGAAGGAAAACGAAATTGCGAAAATTTGCAGAATATTGGCAGACAGGATTTAGCAAATTGAATAGTTGAAAACTTTCGGTCAGAGCCATCCGGCCAGAACCGCCAGCCACAGCGCCAGCGTGCTGCTGCGCGTCTGCCGGTACAGCCCCAGCGCCCGCGCCCGCCGCAGGCGCCTGAGCGGGTTTCGGTCGCGACGCATCGCCGCGAATTCGGCCAGGACCGCGCGTTCCTCGGGCAAGAGCCCGGAGGCAAAAGCCTCGAGCGCCTCAATATTCACATCCGTCCAGCTCGCCATGGTGCCATTGGCCAGCTTGCCCAGCCGCTTGAACTTGGCCAAGATCCCGTCGTTGGCGCCGATCGCATTGTTTCCGTGCTGGCGGTACAGCAGCGTCGGCCGGTCATCGAAGATCAGCCGCCCTCCGGCGCCGGTCACGATCTGATAGGCCCACCAGTCATGCGCGACCACCGTTTCGGTGCGGCGCGCGGCGGCAACCAGCAGGCGCGCGGCAGCCGGGTTCGCCAGGATGGTGTTGCCGGCCGCCACATTCTGCACCAGCGCATGGCGAAATCCGGGCGGCCGCGGACAGCCGCGCGCCAGCCGCCGCCGCGACAGATCCTTCGAGGTGACGAACGTCCTGCTGCAGTAGAGGACAGGCCCCTCGGCCCCCTCCAGCGCGCTGGCGCCCAGTTTCAGCCGCTCGGGCAACCAGACGTCGTCGTGATCCGAAAAGGCCAGCGCACCCGGATCGGGCGGCAGGTGGCGCAACATCGACAGGTAATTCGCCGCAAAGCCGCATTTCGGGCCGTCGATCGTGCTGACGCGACCCTGTTCGAAGCGCGCGGCGAAACGCTCGAGTATGGCGCGGCTGCCGTCGACCGATCCGTCGTCGCTGGCGATCAGCCGCCAGCCGACATCCTGTTGCGCCGCAAAACTATCCAGCTGCTCGTCCAGATGGGCGGCACCATTGCGGACGCCCATCAGAATGGTCACATCCTGCACATCGGCCCTCGTCATCTGGCCGCCGCCGCAAGAGCGGGTGCGCGGCCGGTGATTTTTCCGCGCCCGCTATAAGGCCGCCGGGCCGCCCATGCAACGGCCGCGGTGGCATGAGCGGGGGGCCGCCTGCCGGGTCAGAGGAGCAGGTGGTCAGGCCCGACCATCGCCGCAGCGCCGGCGGCCGGAAACAGAACGATCAGATCGTCGCCGTCGCCGCCCTGGATCCGGTCGCCGATATCGGCGCGGAGGGTGTCGTTGCCGGCGCCGCCCCGCAGGAGGTCGGCGCCGGCATCGCCGCTGAGGAAATCCGCGCCGCTGCCGCCGGTCAGCGTGTCGGCGCCGCCGCCGCCCCAAAGGAAATTGCGGCCGCCTTCGGCAAGGATCAGATCCGCCCCGTCGCCCCCGAACAGGCTGTCGCCCCCGCCGCGGCCGCTGATGGTGTCCGGCCCGCTCCAGCCATCCAGCCAGTCGGCGGCCAGACCGCCGGTCATCCGGTCGCCATGAAGCGTGCCGAGCCAGCCCTCGATTCCTTCGTAGAGATCGTTCCGCAATTCTGCCGAGGTCTGGGACGGCATGGTCAGGTTCAGCACGATCCCCGCCTCCAGCCCCTGCAGGCTGACGATGTCGAACCCCGCACCGCCATACAGCCGGTCGGCCCCGGTCCCGGGCCAGAGCGTGTCGTCGCCGTCATGGCCAAACAGCAGATCGTCGCGCGGCGAGCCGGTCAGCAGGTCGGCGCCCACCGCGCCATGGGCCACCACCGGCCCTGTCGTCGTGGCCGGATTGGTCCCCGCCGGCGCGCCTGGGACCACTTCGATATGCAGCGCCTCGGTGCCGAATGTCATCTGCCGGATCTGTGCCAGCGTCAGCGGCGTGCCATTCGCTGTCACGATAACCAGCCGTTCCGCGCCAAAGCTCAGGACGCCGCCGGTTGCGGTCGGGCTGAAACCAAGCTGTCCCGCGCCACGAAACATTGGCCAGCCCGACAGGTCGATCCGGTCCAGCCCGGGGCTGAAGTCGAGAATCGTGTCGCTGTCCCCATCGGCCACCAGAACGAAGACATCGGCGCCGGAGCCGCCCGAAAGCTGCTGGCTGCCGGCCGCGTCAAGCAGGATGTCGTCCCCGCCGCCGCCATCCAGCGCCGTGACCCCGCGCTCTGCCTGGATCAGATCTGCCCGCGCCGTGCCGCTGAGTTGCCCGCGCGCGCCGGTGATGACCGCGCCGAGACTGGCGAAATCCAGTTCCAGCACCGTCAGCCCCGCCTCGGCGCCCGACAGCGCCAGCACCTGCACCGTACCCCCCACCTCGACCGCGCGCAGGGCCGTCACGTTGGACAGCGACATCCCGGCGGTGTCGGCCAGCGTCTCCAGATGGACCAGCCGGCCGTCCGGCGTCAGGGCAAAGAGGCTGAGGCCATCATCCGCACCCGCCGCCAGAACGAAGACATGATCGCCGGCATGGATGATCTCGATGCAGCGCACGCCCTGAAAGCGCGACTCCAGCGTGTCGACCAGATGGTCCGTCACCTCCATTCCGCCATCGGCGCGCAGGCGGAACACGGTCAAACTGGAACTGCCAGCAGCGGCGGCGACCAGGAACCATTGCCCCTCTGCCGCGACGCTGCGCAGCGCCGAGACGCCCAGAACGGGAACAAGCTGGTTCGCCCCCATCATGTTAACCATGGTCAGGCTGCCATCGGCCGCCATGCGCAGGGCAGTGATGCCATGCTCGTCCTGCGATCCGGCAAAGATCAGCACCTGATCGCCGATCCGTGCCGAAGCCAGCGCCGAGACGCCATCGAGATAGCTTGCCGTGCCATCGGCCAAGGTGTCGACCGGCGCCGCACTGCCCCGGGCCGGAAGGGTGAAGACGGCAAGACCGCTGCCGGCGGGCCGGGCTGCCAGAAGATAGTCGCTACCCCCGGCGGTGACGGCCAGCATCTCGACGGCGTTGGGCGCCAGCATCGCCGCCGTGTCGAGGAAGGCCGTGACCGACAGGCCGAGATCCGCCCCGACGCGCGCCGCTTCGACCGCCGAGGCCGCGACCGAGCCTGCCACCCCGTCGACCGTCAGCGCCAGCCGGTTGCGGCCCTGCCCGCCTGCCCCGGTCTCGGCCACCATCTGCCCCGCGCTCAGCCGCAGCGAGATATTTTCGCGCGTCGTATAGCTGATCAGCATGACCTCGGGGCCGGCGGCACCCGTCTCCACCCGGAATTCGGCAAGCTCCATGCCGGTCGTGAAACGCTGGCCGAAAAGCACGCCCAGCCTGGCAAAGATCGACATCCCGCAAACCCCGAGCCCCCGCTCGATCTTCGGGATGCCATGGCGGCAGGCCGGCTTTGCCGCGCTGCGATGGCGGAAAGCGGGAGTTTCCGCCGGGTTTTCCGCGCATCTTAACGATCACGTCGGCCGTGACCCCACGATGGCGCGGGTTCACCCCGGCGGCACGCCCGGTTCCGCGGTGGCAACGGCGGCGGCGGTGGCGGCACGGATGCGGGCGCGCTCGGCCCGGGTTTCGGCCCAGGTGTTCAGGCTGACCGCGCCGATGATCACCGCGCCGCCCGCGATGACCCAAGGGTCCACCGGCTCGGCAAAGACCAGCGCGCCCAGGGCCGCGGACCACAGGATTTGCAGGAAGGTGACGGGCTGGGTCATGGCCAGCGGCGCCAGCCGGAAGGCCTGGGTCATGGCGTAATGCCCCAGCGTCGCCAGCGCGCCCACCACGCCCAGCAACAGCAGCTGCATCGGCGTGACCGGCTGCCAGACCCACAGCGCAGCCGGCAACAGCCCCAGCGTGACCGAAACCGACAGGATCGCCACCACATGGCCCGGCGGGGCAAGCTGGCTCAGCCGCTTGGCACAGACATAGCTGAACGCGAAACACAGCGTGGCAACAAGCTGCGACCAGTGGCCCGGCGTCACCTCGCGCAGGCCGGGGCGCAGCACGATCAGCGCCCCCGCCAGGGCCGCCAGCACCACGGACAGCCGGCGCAGGGTCAGCGGCTCTCCCAGCAGGGCACCGGCCAGGACCAGCACGATCACCGGGTTGAGGAAAGCCACGGCCGACATCTCTGCCACCGGGACCCGCGCCATGGCGTAGAACCAGAACACCACCGCCACCACATGCAGCAGGCCGCGCAGGCCAAACAGGCGCCAGACCGCCGCCGAATAATGCGCACGCAGGATCGGCCGCAACGCCGGCAGGAAGAAGATCACGCCGAAGGCAAAGCGGAGAAAGGCCGCCTGCACCGCCGGCAATCCGGTGCCCAGGTGCTTGACGACCCCGTTCACGCCCACGAAGGCCAGGCCCGAGATCACCATCCACGCCACCCCCCGAAGGGATTTTTCCTGTCCGCCCATCGTTGCCATAGCCGCAGCCAGACACCGCCGGCCCGAAAAAGGCAAGGGCAGGATCGGCCCTGCGGTCGGTCGGGCGCGGGTTACACCCTACCTGGCGTCCCTGCCCCGTCCGGCCCCTCCACCTCATCGGCAAGGGCCGCGGGGGGCGTGTCCCATTCCAGCAGCCTGTGGTCGAAGCCCTGTTCCAGATGCGGCTTGACGATGCGGAAATAGGGCGACAGGTCGAAATCGCGCGGCGTGAACAGCGTATGGTGGCGGATGTGCAGGATCTCGCGCCGCGCGAAGACCGAGCCATGGCGGGCCTCGATCACGCGCACATCCGGCAGGATCGGGTATTGCACCGAATGGAACGCGCGGGCAATCAGCGAGGAACAGATCGCCCGCGTCGGATCGCCCGAGCCGAAGGCGATCATCCGGCGGCGCCAGCGTACCGGCACCGGCGGGGTCGGCAGGAAATAGCGCAGCAGATCGACGATGTTGCGCATGTCATAGCGCATGCCGATCCGCGCGATCATGTAATCCACCACCGCCAGGCATTCGTCGGGCGTCAGGCCGACGGGGCGGCAGATCCGCGTATTGTGGCAGGCGTATTTGCCAAGGGGTGAACTGACGCAGCCCTCGCCCAGCAGCACCTCGACCAGCCGGTGCGGTTCCTCCTGCCCCGACGTGCCCGGAAAGCGCGATCCGACGAACATCGCGGCATGCGACCAGGTCGACTGGGTCAGGTACTTGATCGCGTTCGACACATGCTCGCGCCCCTCGACCAGAAGAATGTCGCCGGGACGCAACACCCGCGACAGCGTGTCGAAGTCGGAGGGGGTGAACGGCCGGTAGCCTGCGCTCGGCGCGTTCAGCCGGCGGGCCATGCGGTGGCCCAGCCAGTCCAGCATCCGGTCGACAACCCCGTCCTTGCCCGGTGTCATGGCAAACCTCCCCGCGCTGCGCCCGCACGAAAGATTCGCGAAGGAGCGGATCGTTGCGCAACGGGGCCGGGGGGCACAGGGTCGCCGCACGGCGCGACGGTCGTTGCAGCGCATCCCCGGCCCCGCAAGCGGCGAGTCTGGCAGCCCGGTGCCGGGCGCGCAAGCCGGTGCACAGGCCGGCGCACAGGCCCGCGCAGCCGCGGCCCATCCCGGCCGCACCGACCGAATTGACCGATGCGCGATCGTCGGCTAGCGTCCGCAGCCGCATTCCCCGGGGCCACCCCATGCCGACCATTCCCGTTCCCCTCGTCACCATCGGGCTTCTCTTGTGCTCGAACCTGTTCATGACCTTTGCCTGGTATGGCCATCTGAAGGACCGGAGCGCGCCGCTGCACTGGGTGATCCTGACCAGCTGGGGCATCGCCTTCTTCGAATACCTGCTGATGGTACCGGCCAACCGGATCGGCTACGGCACCTTCAACGCCGCCCAGTTGAAGACCATTCAGGAGGTGATCACCCTGACCGTCTTCGCCGGCTTCTCGGTCTTCTACCTGAAAGAGCCGCTGCAGTGGAACCACGCCCTCGGTTTCGCTTTCATTGCCTGCGGCGCATTCTTCATCTTCCACAAATGGGCCTGACGGGTCCCGCAATCGGGCCTGGCGGTCTGGTGCTGTCTCTTATACACATCTGACGCTGCCGACGACGGA
>JACSRN010000134.1 GCA_014879735.1 Paracoccaceae bacterium | reverse complement strand
CACCCGGCACCCCCCGCGCGGGGCGCCACATGTGCATCCAGCGCACCATTCGACCGGTCGGAAACTGCTTGTTTACGACCGGTCGCAGCCTAGGCTCCGGAGCGACGAAACGACACATACCCCAACAGGAGAAGTTACAATGCAGAGCATTTCGCGTCGCTCTCTTTTGTCGGCCGGTGCCGCCGTGGGCCTGACCGCCGCATTGGGAATCCGGCCGGTTCGGGCGCAGGATTCGGCGCTTTACGAGGCGGCGAAAGGCGAGGGCGAACTCAACCTCTACTGGGGTTCCTATGAGCAAAAGACGATCGACGAGCTGATCGTTGCCTTCAAGGCCAGGTATCCCGGCATCAATGTCAACCTGCTGCGCCAGGCGTCCCAGACCGTCTATACCCGCCTGCGGCTGGAAATGGACAATGACGCGGTGCAATGCGACTCGCTCGGCACCACCAATGTGCTGCATTACAACGAGTTGAAGTCGCTCGACGCCCTGCGCCCCTACAAGCCGGCCGAAGTCGGAATGATCCCCGAAGCCTTCCGCACGCTGGACCCGGACGGATTGTTCTATGTCGGCGCCATCAGCCTGAGCTGCATCAACCGTTCCTCGGCGGTCGAGGGGCCGAAATCCTGGGCCGAGATGGTGGGCGGCGACTATGCCGGCGAGATTTCCTGCGGCAGCCCGGCCCATTCCGGCGATGTCGCGCATTGGACCGTCGCCATGCTGGCGAAGTTCGGCGATGACTTCCTGCGCGATTTCGCCGCGCAAAAGCCGAAGATCGGCCAGTCCAGCGTCGATGCGGTGACGGATATCCTCGCGGGCGAACGGACCCTCGGTGCCGCGGCACCCTACAGCTATACGCTGACACAGAAGGCGGCCGGCAATCCGATCGACGTGACCATGCCCTCGGATGACGCCATCCTGAACCTTGGCATAACCGGCATCCCCGGGAAGGCACCGCATCCGAATGCCGGTCAGCTTTTCAACGAATTCCTCTATTCGCCAGAGGCATCGCAGGTTCTGGTTGCCAACAACTGGCCGAGCCTGCGCACCGATGTACCCTGGGCGGGCGGGATGACCCTTGACCAGATCGCCTGGTATCGCAACCCGGCAGACGGCCTGGCCGAGGCGATGGCAGAGGCGATCGAAAAGTGGAAAGCCATCGTCGCCTGATTGCAGTTGCGCGCAACCCCGTTTCGGCAAGGCCGGAACCGGGGACCGCGCGATCCGGCAAGGCCGGGCCATCGCGCCCGGCCTTTCTGCCGCGCCCCCTCCCGACCGATCCGTGAGACCCCGAGATGAGTTCGCTTCCCCGTCCGGCATTGTTCGGCACCCTCGGCCACAATCTGCCGCGCTGGCTGGTGCTGGCCGCGGTGACGCTGGCGCTGCTGCTGCTGGTTGCCCATCCGCTGGGCTGGATCCTGTGGAACAGTTTCCACGATGACAGCACCAAGGAACTGTCGCTCGGCAATTACCAGCGGATGTTCACGCGCCCTTCGCTGTGGTTGCCGATCCTCAATTCGCTGATCCTCGCCTTTTCAGTGGCCCTGTTCTCGACGCTGATCGGGGTGCCGCTGGCCTGGCTGGTTGCACGCACCGATATGCCGGGGCGCGGTCTCGTCCGGGCCATGACGATGACCGCCTTCGTCACCCCCTCCTTCATCGGGGCACTGGGCTGGATTCTTCTGGCGGCACCACGCGCCGGCTGGCTGAATGTCGGCTGGCGCAACCTGACCGGGGCCGAGGGGCCGCTGCTCGACATCTATACGATGGCGGGAACGATCTTCGTCTGTTCGATCTATACCGTGCCCTATACCTTCGCCCTGGTGGCCAGCGCCTTCGACGAGATGGCGGTCGAGCTTGAAGATGCCGCAACCACGCTTGGCGCCGGAAAGTGGCGCACGATGCTGTCGATCACCGTGCCGCTGGCAAGCCCGGCCTTCCTTGTGGGCTTCATTCTGTCCTTCATTCAGGGGATGACGCTTTTCGGCGTGCCGGCCTTCCTGCTGACCCCTTCGGGGACCCGGGTGGTGACGACCCAGCTTGCAGAGTTCTATCAACTCTTCCCGCCCGAGATCTTTCTTGCGGCAGCCTATTGCATGCCGTTGCTGCTCGTGACGGCCGGGCTGTTCTGGATCCGTCGCCGCATTCTCGGCCGGCGCCAGTTCACCACGATCGGCGGCAAGACGCGCCGCACGCGCCGGATCGAGCTGGGGACATCGGTCCGCTGGCTTGGCTTTGCCTTCGCCATGATCGTGCCGGTCACGGCCGTCATCCTGCCCTTTGCGGCGCTTTTGCTGGTCTCTCTTTCCAAGGCCTGGGGCCTGGGGCCGGTCCCGGGGAACTTCACCCTCGACTGGTATCGCTGGGCGCTGCTGGAAAATGGCGAGACCCAAAGAGCCATCGTCAATTCGCTGGTCTATGGCGGGGTCGCGGCTTCGATCTGCATGCTGCTGGGCGTCATCGTGGCCTATATTTCCGAACGCCGGCTGTTCAGCGGTGCCGCAATCCTGGGCGCGCTGGCGACCACGCCGATCATCATTCCGGGGATCGTACTCTCGGTCGGCTTTTTCTCGGCCTATACCAGGCCGCCGTTCGGCTTTTACGGTTCGGCCATACTGGTGATTGCCGCCTTCGTCGCCACCTTCCTGCCGATCGCCTATTCTCAGGGAACCACCACCATCAAGGGGATCAGCCCGGATCTGGAACGCGCCGCCCGAAGCGTCGGCGCTGGCGAGATCCGCACGTTCCTGTCGATCACGGCGCCGCTGATGCGCACCGGCCTCGTGTCGGGCTGGCTGCTCGTCTTCATTCCGATCATGCGCGAGCTTTCGGTGGCGATCTTCCTCGTCTCGCCCAAGACCAATGTGATGACCACGCTGATCTACAACTACAAGGACGGCGGCAATTACGAGGCGGTGGCAGCGACCAGCATCGTGCTGCTGGCCGGAACCCTGGTGATCGTCCTTCTGGCCCGGCTTCTGGTCGGTCAGGGCAGTCGCCGTACCCGCAAAACATCGAATACGGACCCCGCCACATGAGTGACATCCGCATCAAAGGGCTGAGCAAGTCTTTCGGTAACTATCAGGCCCTGCGCGATCTGAACCTTGACCTTGCAAGCGGGCACCTTCTTGCGCTGCTCGGCCCTTCGGGCTGCGGCAAATCCACCACGCTGCAAATGCTGGCCGGGTTCGAGATACCGACCAGCGGCGAAATCTGGGCGGGGGAGCGGCTGATCTCCAGCGCGGCGTCGATCGTGCCGCCGGAAAAGCGCGGTATCTCGCTGGTGTTCCAGAATTACGCGGTCTGGCCGCATATGACGGTGGCGGAGAATATCGCCTTCGGGTTGAAGATCCGGCGGCTGTCACGCAGCGAGGTGGACGCGGGAACCAGGGCCGCGCTCGATGCGGTGCGCCTTGGGCAATTGGCCGACCGCTACCCGTCGGAACTTTCAGGCGGCCAGCAGCAGCGCGTGGCGCTGGCGCGCGCGCTGGCGGTGCAGCCGGGGATCCTGCTGCTTGACGAACCCTTGTCGAACCTCGACGCCGCGCTGCGCGACGAGATGCGCTTCGAGATCCGCCGCGTGCATGACGAATTGGGCATCACCACGGTCTACGTCACCCATGACCAGTCCGAAGCGCTTGTGACCGCCGACCGGATCGCGGTCATGAAACTGGGCGCGCTGCAGCAATTCGCCGCGCCCGAAGAGGTGTTCGAACGCCCGGCGAACGAATTCGTCGCCTCCTTCATCGGCACCAACAACACCGTTCCGGGGGCGAGCGCCGGCCGGGGCGCGCTTCGTATCGGCGAGCGCGTGGTGACAGGACTTGATCGCAGCGGCGCAGCCGAAGGGGGCGAGGCCGTGCTGATCATCCGCCCGGGCAAGGTGCGCCTGCACGAGGGCGAAACCGCCCCTGCCGATCTGGCGAACAGCCTGCCGGCAAGGGTCGTCCGCTCTGCCTATCTCGGCGAAAGCCGCGATATCCTGGTCGAACTTGCAACCGGCGCCACGATGCGCGTGCTGGTCCCGCCCGAACAGCGCCCGGCGCCGGGCAACCGGGTGGTGCTTGAGCTGCCCGCCGAGAATTGCCAGATCCTGCCCCGCGGCTGAACCCTCGCCGGCCCGGACCGGCGGCCGGCAGTCAAGCGCGCGACCTCCCCGTCCCGGCCAGCCCAGTTCCTCGCCGGGCGGTTCTTCCCCACCCCGTCCTTCCCCGCCCGGTCCCTCGCCGATGCGGCGCTGCAATGGCCGGCTGTGCTTGGGGTCGGTCGGGCCACGAATGACCTGCCTTCGCGGCTGGTCTCCCCCCGGGCAGGAGAGACTGCCCCATTATCCCTGCGACAGACATGCCCCGCGGGATGCACCACGGCCTGCCCGCGCGCTATCGCGCCGCACGCGCGGCGGGGTCTCGGGCAGCCTCCGGTCTCCGCGCTCGGCCCTCCCCCGGACCGGGTCTTGCAACGCGGGCTTGCAGCGTTCTGCGGCCCCCGGGGGACGGCGCCGCCGGGGCATCGGCCTGCGTTCCTGCGCGCGGCCGCGCCTGCCATCACGCCCCGCGGAAATGGTGCATCTGCCGCACCGATGTGGCAGCGAATAGCTGATTGTTCCCAGGGCGTTTTTATGGAGCAATGGCCACAGGGATACGGTGGTTCATTCACCGGGAATCCGTAAGAAAACCCTTTCGTGCCCGTTGGTTGCCAAATCCATCCCGTCGTGCCCCGAAGCGGGCGCGCGGAATGGGGCCGGCCAGGGGCCGCCGATATCGCCGAGGCCAGATTGCAGGATAAGACCATGACCGACCAACCGGACGCGCCGCTCGCGGGGATCACGGTGCTGGATGTCACCCATATGCTTTCGGGCCCCTATTGTACCTGGATTCTCGGTGCGCTCGGCGCCGATGTGATCAAGATCGAACGCCCGGGTGCCGGGGATTTCACCCGCATCGTTGCGCCGTTCCATGGCGAGGACAGCATCTACTTCCTCTCGGTGAACCGCAACAAGCGCAGCATCACGGTCAACCTGAAAAGCGAAGAGGGCAAGGACCTGTTCCGCCGCCTGGCCGCCCGGGCCGACGTTCTGGTCGAGAACAACCGTGCCGGCGTCATGGACCGGCTTGGCCTTGGCGCCGAAGCCATGCGCCAGATCAATCCCGCGCTGGTCTATGCCTCGATCTCCGGTTTCGGCCAGGACGGACCCTATAGCGGCCGGGCAGCATTCGACGTGATCGCCCAGGCCCTTTCGGGGATGATGAGCATCACCGGCGAGCCTGACCGCGGTCCCGCGCGGGTCGGCGCCTCGATCGGCGATATCGGTGCCTCGCTTTTCGCGGTGATCGGCATTCTCTCCGATCTGGTGCGGCGCGGCCGGACCGGCCTTGGCGGACGGATCGACGTTGCCATGCTGGACTGCCAGCTGGCGCTGATGGAAAATGCCGTCGCCCGCACCGCGATTGCTGGCGAGGTGCCGGGACGGCTGGGCAGCCGCCATCCGCTGATTGCGCCCTTTCAGGCCTTCCCCACCGCTGACCGGCCGCTTGCGATCTGCGTCGATACCCAGGCGCAATGGGAGCGCCTTTGCCGGGCGCTCGGCCTTGAACGCCTGCTCGACGAGCCGGATTTCGCCACCGGCTCGCTGCGCGCAGCCCATCACGCGCAGCTTGAGCCGATCCTTGCCGAGGCCTTCGGCTCGCGCGATCGCGATGCCTGGCTTGCGATCCTGGACGGCGCCGATGTGCCATCGAGCGCGATCAATTCGGTGCCGGAGGCCATCGAGGACGAACAGGTCCGCCACCGCGGCGTGATCGCCGAAGTTCCCGAAGGTTCGGGCCGCCGTTTCGTGCGGGTGCCGATCATGCGGCCGGGCGAAGCCAGCTTCACCGAGGCGCCCGCTCCGCATCTGGGCGAGCATACTGATGAGATCCTTGCCGGTCTGGGACTGAACGCCGAGGATATCGCCCGGCTGCGTGCCGCCGGCGCGGTCTGAGACCATCGGCAGGCAGAGGAGCGGAACGTGGGCAATCTTGTCGAAGCTTTCGATCTGGCCGGCCGTGCGGGCCGCCCGGCGCTGATCCCCTTCGTCAAAGGGGCAGAACAGCGCCCCGTCAGCTATGGCGATCTGGGCGCGCTGGCGGCCCGCTTCGCCGGCGTGCTGGACCGGCTGGGCCTTGCCCCGGGCGACCGGGTCGTGGCCAAGGTGGAAAAATCCGTGGCCGGACTGGCGCTTTACCTTGCAACCCTACAGCGCGGCGCAGTTTTCGTGCCACTCAACACCGCCTATCGCCCGCAGGAAGTGGAATATTTCCTGCGCGACACCGCCGCGCGGCTGGTGGTCTGCGATCCGGCGGAACGTCCCGTCCTCCAGCCCATGGCAGACGGGATCGGCGCCGCGGTCCTGACGCTCGATGCCGATGGCAAGGGCAGCCTGGCCGAGACCGCAGCCGCGCCGCAACCCGCCATCCTGCCACGGCGCGAGGATGATGTCGCAGCCATCCTCTACACATCCGGCACCACCGGAAAGCCCAAGGGCGCGATGCTGACCCATGGCAATCTGCGCTCGAACGCAGAGGCCCTGCGCGATCTGTGGCGGGTGACAGGCAATGACGTGATGCTGCACGCGCTGCCGATCTTTCATGCTCACGGGCTTTTCGTCGGCTGCAACGTGATGCTGCTTGCCGGGGCACGGATGTTGTTCCTGCCGAAGTTCGACCCTGCGCAGATGCTGGATCTGCTGCCGCGCGCTACGGTGATGATGGGCATTCCGACCTTCTACGCCCGGTTGATGTCCGATCCCCGGCTTGACCATGACCGGGTTGCCGGGATGCGGCTTTTCACCTGCGGTTCGGCGCCGCTGCTGGCTGCAACCCATCGCGAATGGTCCGCCCGCACCGGCACTGCCATTCTGGAACGCTACGGCATGACCGAAACCGGCATGAACACCTCGAACCCCTACGACGGCGAGCGACGCCCCGGCAGTGTTGGCCCGGCGCTGCCCGGCGTGCTGGTACGGATCACGCGGGCCGAAACCGGAGAAGTGCTGCCGGCAGGCGAGGTCGGCATGATCGAGGTGAAGGGCCCCAACGTATTCAAGGGCTATTGGCAACTGCCGGAGAGGACCGCGGCCGAGTTCCGCGCCGATGGCTGGTTCATCACCGGCGATCTCGGCTTTCTCTCGCAGGATGGCTATGTGCAGATCGTGGGGCGCGGCAAGGATCTGGTGATCACCGGCGGCTACAATGTCTATCCAAAGGAGGTCGAGACCGAGATAGACGCGCTGGAGGGCGTGCTTGAAAGCGCGGTGATCGGTCTTCCCCATGCCGATTTCGGCGAAGCTGTCACGGCCATCGTCGTGGCGCGCGCCGGCACCGCGCCGGATGAGCGCGCAATCCAGACGGCTCTGCGCGACCGGCTGGCCGGGTTCAAGCTGCCGAAGCGCGTGATCTTCCTGGCCGAACTGCCGCGCAACACCATGGGCAAGGTGCAGAAGGCGCAACTGCGCGAGGCGTATCGCGGGCTCTATTCGGCCTGAGGCCGGCCCCCGGGGAAAAGGCAAAGGGAAAGACGCGCGCCCGGGACAAGATGGTCCCGGGCGCAGGTATTTTGCAGCCGCCGCAATCACATCAACGCGGCGAGGCGTTCGTGCATCGGTGGCGGGAAGGTGGTTGCGCGGCGGGTCTGCAGGCTGGCGCAAAGCGATGTCTGGGCCATGGTTGCCGCCAGATAGCCCTGTTCGACCTGGTGCATGTCAAGCCGGGCAAAAAGCCGTTTGTCGTCGTGCCGCTGCAGCGCCAGCGTCACGCGCAGGGAATCGCCCTCTCTCACCTCGCGGCGGTAGTCGATTCCGGCATGGACGGTGAAGAGGCCAAGCCGGCTCTGCCGCGTCCAGTCGGCGCCAAACCCGCAATCACCAAAGATCTCATGGCCCAGCAGGTCGAAGACCATCGCGTAACAGGCCATGTTCATATGGCCGTAAAGGTCGATCCACCCCGGAGCAACCCGGCAGATCCGATAGTTCCCGCGCCAGTGCTGCGGGCGCGGGGACGGGCCTTCCGCGACGATGCCCTGGACCAGTTCCTGCATATTCGCCTCCGGCGCGACTCTAGCGCCCCTTGAAGACCGGACGTTGCCGGGTGGTAAATGCCGCAATGGCGGTATGGTAATCCTCCGACCCATAGCACGCCATCAGAACATCCTCGTCCTGGACCCCGCGGATCGCGGCATCACGCATCCGGCGCAGGATCTCCTTGGTACCCTTCAGCGTCAGTGGCGCCAATGCGGCCATCTCTTCGGCAATCGCCCGGGCGCGCGGCAGAAGGGCCGCGTCATCGGCGGTGACTTCGCGCAGGGCGCCCGCCTCCATCAATGCACCGGCGGACAGCAGGCGAGTCGAAAAGACCATCTCCTTGGTGCGCGCCGGGCCGATCAGCCCGGTCAGCCGGGCAAAGTTCAACGCCGAGAGGCAATTGCCCACAGTGCGCGCGATGGGAAAGCCGAAGCGCAATGAGGGCGCGGCGATCCGCACGTCGCAGGCTGCGGCAATCAGCGCCCCCATGCCGATGCAGGGGCCGGCCATGGCGGCAACGGTAGGAACGCCGATGGCCTCAAGCGCGGTCGTGACCTCCTCGGCCTGGCGCTCGGTGGCAAGCACATCCTCGGGCGTTGCCACCGCGCCGAGATCGCCCATATCGCCCCCCGCCATGAACGAGGGTTTCGCACCGGAAAGCCCGGTCAGCACCAGGGCGCGCAGGTCGGGATCGGCATTCAACCGGCGGAAGGCCGCCGTCATCGCGGCTTCCATCGCATGGGTCATCGCATTCAGGGCGCCGGGACGATTGAAGGCCAGCCATTCCACGGCGCCGGTCCTGAGGCGCAGGATCTCGCCCCCCGCCAACGGCTCCCCGGCCGCCAGCATGGCCTCGGTCATCACGGGTAGGGTCTGTTCGGCCATTCTCGTCTCTTTCGTCTCAGAAATCGCCGGTGGTCGCACCACCGTCGGCGATCAGGGTCTGGCCTGTCACATAGGAGGCATCGTCCGAGGCGAGGAAGGCCACCACCGCCGCGATCTCGGCCGGCGTACCGAAGCGGCCGGCAAGGATCTGCCCCGTCCATTTCGCGCGGATCTCTTCGGGCACGGCCATCACCATCGGCGTGGCGATGACACCCGGCGCAACGGCATTGACGCGGATGCCGCGCTTCGCGCCTTCGATGGCGGCGGTGCGGGTCAGGCCGGTGATCCCGGCTTTCGCCGATGAGTAATTCGCCTGGCCGAAGGTGCCGAAGATCGCGGTCGATGCGATGTTGATGATCGCGCCGCCCTTGCCATGATCGGCAAAAAGCCGGAACGCGGTCTGGCAACCCAGCCAGGTGCCACGCAGGTTGACGTTGATCACCGCATCCCAATCGGCGTCCTGCATCTTCGCAAGCGAGCGGTCGCGGGTGATGCCGGCGATATTGGCAAGGATCGAGATCCCGGCGAAATCCGCGGGCAGGCTGTCGACCAGAGCCTCCCAGCTTGCGCGTTCGGCCACGTCGAGCGCCAGCGCAATGGCCGGCCCCGACAGCCCGGCGGCCACCCGCCGGGCGGCCTCATGGTCGCGGTCGGCGATCACCACCCGCACGCCCTCGTCGGCCAGCCGCACGGCCACCGCGCTTCCGATGCCGCCGGCGCCGCCGGTGACAAGAGCGGTCCTGCCCGAAAGTCCGCGCATGGCTCAGCCCCCCGTCCGGCGTTCGACAAGGAAGACGTCCTCGCCCTTTTGCACGACGCTGCCATCCTGCTTCAGCAGCTCGATCCCGACCCGGACCACGCCGCGATCCGGTTTCGACCCCGAGGGCCGTTTCTCAAGGATCGTTGCACGATAGCGCACCGTATCGCCGATCAGGATCGGGGCGGCGAAGCTGCGCGAGGTCTGCAGGAACGCCATGATCGCCCAGTCGTCGATTCCCGATCGCAGCCCGGTCGAGAGCGAATGGCCCAGCATCCCATGCGCGATGCGGCGGCCAAAGCCATTCTCCTGCGCGGCGATCTCATCCATATGCAGCGGATTGAAATCGCCGGTCAGCCCGGCGAAGGTCACGATGTGGCTTTCGGTCACGGTGACGCGCGAGGAGGGATATTCCGCCCCCTCCGCGATATCATCGAAAAAGATCTGGCTCATGAAATGTCCTTTCCGGCGGCGGCCGGTCGCGGGTTGCAATCGGGGGTCAGAGCGGGCGGAAGACCGGCAGCGTGATCTCGTCGTCCAGCGGCTCGAAATCGACCCGCACGCGCTGGCCGATGCGCAGATCGGCCTCTTCGATGCCACGCAGGGAAGCCAGCATGATCACCCCTTCGTCGAGCCGGATCATCGCGCAATTGTAGGGCGGCCGCTTGGTGTTGCCGCGGTGGATCACGGTGAAGGAGAAGACCTCGCCGGTGCCGCTGGCCTCGACCCATTCGGGAATCGCGGTCGGATCGTGGATGGAATGGCCGCGCGGATACCATTGATAGCGGCCGGTCGAGGGGCAGCGCTGGATCAGGAGACGCCCCTGCTTCAGCCCCTCCCAGTAGGGTGCGCTGTCATTGTCGATGACGGGTTTCATGGCGGGCCTCCTCAGACCGTCAGGATCGCGGTGGACGAGGCGCAGAACGTACCGCCAAGTCCGTGGACCAGGGCCGTCTCGGCGCCTTCGACCTGAACGCCCGGACCCTCGCCGCGCAACTGGCGCGCGCCTTCGATCAGCGCGAGAAGACCGCGTTTGCCGGGATGGTTCGACGACATGCCGCCGCCATCGGTGTTGCAGGGCAGGGCGCCCCCGATGCCCAGGTTGCCATCCGACACGAAGGCGCCGCCCTCGCCGCGCCGGCAGAAGCCCAGATCCTCCAGCGCCAGAAGCGGCGTGATGGTGAAAGCGTCGTAAAGCTGCGCCACGTCGATATCCTTGTGGCCCAACCCCGCCATGGCAAAGGCGCGCTGCCCCGAGACGACCGCCGGGGTCGACAGATCCTCGGGGATCTGGCTGATCTGGGTCCGCCGCACGGCCGCGCCAAAGCCCGAAAGCAGCACCGGCTTGCGGCGCAGATCCCGGGCGCGTTCGGCACTGGTCATCACGATGGCGCCGCCACCGTCGGTGACAAGGCAGCAGTCGAGCCGCCGCAGCGGGCTGGCGATCAGCGTCGAGCCAAGCACCTCCTCTGCCGTCAGCGGCTTTTGCATCTTCGCATGCGGGTTCGTGGCGGCATGGCGTCGGAAGGTGACGGCGATCTCGGCCAGTTGCCGGGATGTGGTGCCGTATTCCGCCATATGGCGCTGCGCCATCAGCGCATAGGCCGAAATCAGCGTCGGATCATAGGGCAGTTCATACTGGCCGGGGCCGGCCGGAAAGACGAACGGGTCGAAAGAGGGTGTGGTCAGCGGCCACCAGCGCGGGCAGGCGGCATAGGCGATCACCACGACTTCGGCCATGCCGGTGGCGATGGCGGCGGCGGCATGGCCGGCATGGACCAGATAGGAGCACCCCCCGACATCGGTTCCGTTGAACCAGGTCGGCGTGATCCCGGCGTAATCGGCAAATTCGGTGACGCTTTCGACCGCGCCCCCCTCGGCCCAGTCACCCGAGGCGACGCAGAGCCCATCGACATCGGCAAGCGCCAGGCCGGCGTCGTCGAGCGCCGCAAGGACGCTGTCCATCATGATCCGGAACGGATGGATGCCGGGCGCATCGCGCAACGGCGATTCATGCAGGCCGACAATCGCCGCCTTGTTTCGGATGCCCGACATCTGGCATTTCCCCTTATTTCCGACCTCCGCAAGGTCGGCAGGAAGCGGTCGCCGGACAAGCAGTTTGACGATGGCGAAATGCTGCATAAAATGCACCAATCAGCCCTTGCAAACCCGCCGGGCCAGAGGTGGAGCAAGAGCCAAATGAACGCATCGCGCAACATCCCGCCGCTGATCTCGCTCAGGGCTTTCGAGGCCTATTCGCGCCATGGCCTGGTGCGCGAGGCGGCCGAAGAGCTTTCGATCTCGCATACGGTGGTTTCGCGCCACATCCAGAATCTTGAATATTTCCTGAAGGTGGATCTGGTGCGCAAGAGCGGCCGCAACCTGGTGCTGACGCGCGAGGGCGAGCGCTATGCCGAGCAGATCCGGCGCGCCTTCGGCATCATCGCCTCCGCCTCGACCGGGCTGCGGCGTGGCACGGACAGCGCGCTGCATATCTCCTGCATGCCGGGGCTGGCGACGCGGCGGATCCTCGGCATGCTCTCCGAGATCGAAAAGACCATCGAGGTCGGCAATCTCACGCTGCAGCCGCAGCTTCTGGGGGCCGAGATGCTGAAGGGCGGCGCCGATGTCGAACTGACCTATAGCGAGGCAGTGCCGGCAATCCCTGGGGTCAGCGCCGAGATCTTTGCCAGCCCCCGGATCATTCCCGTCGCCAGCCCCGAACTGCTGGCCGGTGCCGGCGAGATCCGAAGCCTCGCCGATCTGACGCGGCTGCCGCTGATCCATGAAAAGACCGCCCGGCAATGGGAGAGCTGGCTGACCAAGGCCGGCATGGTCGAAATCCCCGAACTGCGCGGCATAAAGCTCTGGCAGGGCAATCTCTCGATCGAGGGGGCACGGCTTGGCCAGGGCGTGGCGCTGGTCAGCACGCTGATCGCCAAGCCCTCGCTGGCACTGGGCGAGATCGTCGAGGTGATCCCCAGCAATGTGCGGCTTGGGGATTATTACATGATGGCCTCGGACCAGACCTGGAAACGTCCGGAGGTGCAAAAGCTGCGCGACTGGCTGAGGGCGGTCTTTGGCGAGGAATAGCGGCGCCGGCGATCCGGATCCCGGAACCGGAGCGCCGCGGCAATTCGCCCCCCGAGCGAGCCTAGCATCGGCGCGCGCCTCTGGCGTTTTCTGCCTGGTGGCCGCCCCCGGGACCTTGCCCGCGCGATGGTCGGCCGCGGATCGCCTTCGGCTTACCACCCTCTCTTGCCGAATACCCGCTCGATCCCGGCCAGCAGATGGTCATGCATGCGCTGCGCGGCATCCTCTGCATTGCCGCTTTCGATCGATGCCAGAATTGCCCGATGTTCGCCCGCAACCCTGCGCGATGCCAGGTTCAGCGGAACCGCCCGCAACTGGCGCCCCATTTGCAGGCAGATGCGGATATGCGGCATCAGGAAACTGAGCGTCATGAAGATGTAGCGGTTCTCGGTCGCGCGGGCGATGGCCAGATGAAAGGCCATGTCCGCTTCGAAGTTCTGCGCCTCCGTGACCGGCGCGCGTTCCATGGCCTCTACTGCCTGCGCCAGTTCGCGCAGCGCGGCCGGGGCGCGCCGCCGTGCCGCTTCTGCTGCGGCAAGCTCCTCGATCACCATGCGAAAGCGCAGGCAATCCTCCAGATCCGCCAGCGTCTCGGGCATGCCGTAGCCGGGCAGGGCTTCGGGCTTGGCCGCGGCGGGTCGGATATAGGTTCCCGAACCCCGGCGCGATTCCAGCAGGCCCTCGGCCTTCAGTTGCGCCAGGGCCTGCCGCAACACCGGCCGTGAAATTCCCAACTCGGCGGCGAGCGCCTCCTCCGGCGGCAGACGGCCACCCTGGGTGTGGCCGGGGACGTGAAGCATCGCCCTGATTCGGGTGACGGCTTGGTCAGCAAGCGGACTTTTCATGACACAACCTTTCCTATGTTGTAAAAAGTAGTAATTTTTTGTCCGCAAGGCAATACCTTTTTATATATTATAATCAATAAAATAACCAACGAGTAGCTATAACATAAATTACTATTATTGACTTATAGAGACCCCCAGCACACAGTCCCGACGAAGAGGGAGGCCTGAACGTGAAGATCACCGGCGTTGAAACCATTCAAATGAAGGAAGCGGGCAATCTGGTGTGGGTGCGCCTGCATACCGATGAGGGTCTGATCGGTCTGGGCGAGACCTTCCGGAACCCCGCGGCTGTCATGGCCTATGTCCATGAAACCTGTGCGCCGGCCCTGATCGGGCGCGATCCGCTTCAGCGCAACCTGCTGACCCATGCGCTGGCGCGCAAGGTTGGAAACCATTTCAACGGCTTCCCCAGCCGTTCTGTCGAGATTTGCGGAAATTCCGCCGTCGATCTGGCGCTGTGGGATCTGTTTGGCCAAGCCAATGCGAAACCGTTGCATCACCTTCTGGGCGGCAAGGTTCGCGACAGCATCCGCGTCTACAATACCTGCGCGGGCAGCCGCTACAACAACCGGCTGCGCCATGGCTACAACACGGAACTGATCAGCCGCGACGATCCGGCCCCCGCCGAAATCGAGCCGCTGGATGATCTGCTGCTGCAGGTCTTCGAGCCGGCGCAACTGGCGCGCGAACTGCTGGACGAGGGCATCACCGCCATGAAAATCTGGCCGTTCGACCCTTTCGCCCTGCGGGCGGGCGGCATGGAAATCTCTGCGGCCGATCTGAAAAAAGCCCTGTGGCCCATCGAGCGCATCCGCGAGGAAGTCGGCGATGCGATGGACATCATGATCGAATATCACGGGTTGTGGAAGCTGCCGGCCGCGCTGGAGATCGCCGATGCAACGCGCGACCTTGGCATCTACTGGCACGAAGAACCTGTCTGGATGCAGAACTTCGACGATGTGGCACGCTACCGCGAGCGTGTGACCGGCCGGGTCGCAGGGTCCGAGAACTTCGGGACCCTGCCCTGGTACCGCGAGATGTTCGGCCGCCGCGCGATCGACGTGGCGAACTTCGACGTGGCCTGGATTGGCGGCCTCAGCGAGGCGGTGCGCGTCACGCATCTTGCCGAGGCCTATGACCGGGCCATCGCCCCGCATGATTGCACCGGGCCGGTGACTTTGGGCGCCAATGTGCATCTGCTGATGGCCGCCCAGAACGGGCTGATCTGCGAAACCGTGCGCGCCCATACCCGCGGCTTTTATGCCGAGATCGTCGATGAGGTGCCAAAGGTCGAGAATGGCATGATTTCTGCCTCGGACCGGCCGGGCATCGGAATGGCCCTGTCCGAGCGTTTCCTGGCCCGCGACGATCTTGTGCGGCAGGTCAGCGGAAAGACCGTTGCGTGATGCCGGCCCGGTTCGATGCCCATATGCATGTCTATGGCGGCCGGCCGCAGGTCGCTGCGCCATTCACCGTGCCAAATGCCGGACTCGAAGACTATCGCCGGGTTATGGCAGCGCTGGATATCACCCGGGTGCTGGTCGTCCAGTCGATGCTCTACGGCACCGACAATGCGGTGATGCTGGATGCCGTGGCCCAACTCGGGCCAGAGACGGCCCGGGGGGTCGCGGTGATCACGCCCGATGCATCCGAAGCCCTGTGCGACGATCTTGCAGCATCGGGGGTGGTCGGACTGCGCGCCTTCCTGCTGAAGGGCGGGGTTCTGAACTGGGACGACCTGCCCCGGCTGGCCTTCCGCGCGGCAGAGCGGGACTGGCAGTTGCATCTGCAATGCGATGGCGCCGAGCTTTCCGGTCGCCTCGGGCTGCTGAACGCCCTGCCCTGCAGGCTGGTCATCGACCATGTCGGCAAGTTCCTGACGCCGGTCCTGCCCCGCGATCCCGCATTTCAGGCCCTGTGCGCCCTTGTCGGCAATGGCCGGACCTGGGTCAAGATCTCGGGGCTTTACGAAACCTCCCGGATCGGTGCGCCGGGCTATGATGATGTCGCGGCGCTGGCCCGGCAGCTGATCGGGTTGGCGCCGGACCGGGTGCTCTGGGCCACCAACTGGCCGCATCCGAACCATATGGGGCCGGCAGACGATGCCGCGCTGACCGATGTGGCAGAGCGCCTTGCCCCGGATGCGGCAAGCCGGCGCGCACTGATGCACGACAACGCTGCGGCCCTTTGCGGCTTTCCGCCAGCCCTCCTGCCGGATGACGAGGTATGCGAATGACCCATCGGGGACGCCATTACATCATCACCGGCGCGGCCGGAGGCATCGGTCTTGCAACCGCACGGTTGCTGGCGGGTCGCGGGGCATTTGTATCGCTGCTGGATCGCAGGCCGCCACCGGACCTTCCGGTCGGGGACGCCGGCTTCTTTGCCTGCGACGTAGCTTCGACGGTCGCGGTCGAGGCCAGTGTTGCAGCGGCGGCCGCACGGTTTGGGGTGCCGCACGGGCTGGTCACATCCGCAGGGATCGACCTGCACCACAATTTCTTCGATCTGACCGACTCCGACTTTGCACATATGCTGGACGTCAACGTTCTGGGCAGCTTTCGTGCCGTCCAGGCCTGTGCCCGGCTTTGGCGCGCCAACCCGCCGGCAGTCGACGCGACCTATGCCGCGGTGCTGCTGTCGTCGGTCAATGCCGTGATCGCCACGCCGACCCATACCGCCTATGCCACTTCCAAGGGTGCCGTGGCCCAAATGGTACGGGCGATGGCCGTCGAACTGGCGCCCCTTGGCGTCCGGGTCAATGCCATGGCCCCCGGCACGGTGCAGACGGCGATGCTGGACCGGCTGGAAGCCGACCGGCCAGACGCGCTGCGCAAGATCCTGGACCGGACACCCATGGGCCGCGTGGCCCGACCCGACGAAATTGCCACCGGCATCGCGTTCCTGCTGGGCGCCGAGGCCGACTACGTCACCGGACAGACGCTTTTCGCCGATGGCGGACGGACTGTTCAGAACTTGCCGCTCTGATGCGGCGCAACGGGAGGAATACCAATGCGAATGACCCTGAATTCCCTTCTGGCCGCGGGCTGTGCCACCCTTGCCCTGGCAACGGTTGCCGCGGCGCAGGAGGCTGCGCCGGCAAAGATCGTCTTTGCCATCCACGGCTCCACCTCCAATAGCTTCTTTCAGGCGGTGAAGCTGGGTTTCGAGGCCGGATGCACCCAGGTCGGCGCCGATTGCCAGATGCTGTTTGCCCAGAACGATGGCGCCATTCCCGAGCAGATCGCCAATATCGAGGCAGCCATCGCCGGCAAGCCTGATGCGATCATAACCACGATCATCGACGACCGGGCCTATGACGACGTGCTTGCCCGCGCCCGCGCCGCCGGCATCACGGTCATCGCGGCCAATGTCGACGATACCGAAGGGGCGGCGGGCAACGCCCGGCAGGCCTTCGTCGGCCAGAACTTCGCCGTCGCCGGCTACGAGCTTGCCAAGGCGCTTTCCGATGGCTTTCCCGCCGAGGGACCCCTGTCGATCGTGATCGGGGTGAACCTGCCGGGCGCCAACTTCTCCGAACAGCGCGCCGCCGGGATCGAGGCCTATCTGAAGGATTATCAGGCCGCGCATCCCGACCGCGAGGTCAAGATCTCGCGCATCGACGCCGGCATCGACCCGGCAACCACGGCGGAACGCTTCAGCGCGGCGCTGACCGCCAATCCCGGGCTGAACGCCTATTTCGATACGGTCAACAACAATGCGGCCGTGGCCCGCGTGCTGCGCGACACTGGCGCCGCCCCTGGCAAGGTTCTGCTTGCCGGGTTCGATCTGGTGCCGCAGGTCATTCAGGAACTGCAATCCGGCTATATCCAGGTGCAGGTTGACCAGCAGCCCTACATGCAAGGTTACATGCCGGTCATCATGGCGGCCCTGGGCAAGACCATCCATCTCGCGCCGGCCGATATCGATACCGGGCGTGCCATCGTCCGCCCGGCCGACGCCGCCGTTCTGATGCCGCTCTCTGCCGCCGGTCTGCGCTGATGTCATCCCGGCCCGTCCAGTCCTCTGGCCGCCCGGATCATCGGGCGGCAGCAACGCCCGCCGATCGGCGGCGCATGCTTCTGAAAAGCTATCTGCAGCGGCCAGAAATGGCCGGTGCCGTCTTGCTGGTTCTGCTGGTCATCCTGTTTCAGGTGCAGTCGGGCGGGGTGTTCCTGTCGCTGGACAACCTGCGCGGCGTTCTGGCGCTTGCACCGGAAATCGCCATCGTGGTGATTGGCATCACGCTGCTGATGATCTGCGGCGAGTTCGACCTTTCCGTCGGTTCGGTCTTCGCCCTGGCGCCGATGTGTCTGGCACTTTTGCTTAACGCGGGCCTGCCGTTCCTGCCGGCATTCCTGCTGGCACTTCTGGCGGCGCTGTCGGTCGGGCTGATCAACGGGGCCCTGACCATTCTCAGCGGCATCCCAAGCTTCATCGTGACACTGGGCACGCTTTACATGGCACGGTCGATCACCATCGTGCTGTCGGGCGGCTTTCCCCCCCTGCTTCCGGTCGATATCCCGACCGGCATTTTCGTGGCCCCGCTCTGGGACGGCAGCATCCTGCGCATGTCGATGGTCTGGTTCATCGGCATTGCTGCGCTGGTGGCGCTGATGCTGGGGCGCTGGAACCTGGGCAACTGGATCCGCGCCACCGGCGGCGGCGTCGAGGCGGCAGCGGCCATGGGCATCCCGGTGGCACGGGTCAAGCTGTTCTGCTTCGCGCTCTGCTCGCTGCTGGCCGGACTTGCCGGGATCATCCAGGTGTTGCGGCTGGGAACACCCTTCCCCTCGATTGGCGAAGGCCTGGAACTGCAGGCGATTTCGGCGGCGGTGATCGGTGGGGCGGCCTTGACCGGCGGCATCGGCACGGTCCTGGGTGCCATCGTCGGGGCGCTTTTGATCCGCGCCATCGACAATGGCATGGTGCTGAGCGGCATCGATGCCAACTGGTTCAAGTTTGCCATCGGCTTTCTGACCGTCTTTGCCGTGATCGCCAACGGATGGCTGCGGCGCAAGGCTTCCAAGATCAAGGTGTCGACATGAGCGGGGCGGGCTTTCTGGAATTCGACGGACTTGAGAAAAGCTATTCCGGCATGCAGGTCCTGAAGGGCGTATCGCTGTCGCTGCGCGGCGACGAGGTGGTCGGGCTGGTCGGCGACAATGGTGCGGGCAAGTCGACGCTGATCAACATCCTGTCGGGCAAGCACCGCGCCGATGCAGGGCGCATCCGGGTCGAGGGGCGCGAGGTCGCGATCCGCAGCCCCGCCGATGCGCGCCGTCTGGGGATCGAGACGATCTACCAGTACAACTCGACCGTGCCCACCATGACCGTGGCGCGCAACCTGTTCATCGGGCGCGAAATCCTGCGCTGGCAGATCGGCGGGCTTGGCCCGATGGATCACCCGCGCATGGCGGAGGCGGCAACCGAGGCGCTGGCAGAGGTCGGCCTGCACCTGCGATCCCCCGATGCCATCGTGGGGGAATTGTCGGGCGGCCAGCGGCAGGGCGTCGCCATCGCCCGGGCCATGCATTTCCGCTCCCGGATGCTGATCCTGGACGAGCCGACCAACCACCTGTCCGTCAAAGAGACCAACAAGGTGATCGACTTCGTCAAGGGACTGAAGGCGCAGGGCAAATGCGGTATCTTCATCAGCCACAACCTGCATCACGTACTCGAATGCTGCGACCGCATCATCGGCATGGCGCGGGGCGAGGTGGTGATGGATCAGCCAGCAGCCCGGACCAGCATCGACGATATTCAGAACATACTCTGACCGGGTTCAGCCGGGTGGAGCCCTTCAGGAGCAAGGTATGATGACACAACAGACGATCCGCTTGACCATGGCGCAGGCTCTGGTGCGCTTTCTGACAGCGCAATTCCTGGCAAACGACGATGGAAGCGAGACCCCGCTGTTCGCCGGCGTGATGGCGATCTTCGGCCATGGCAATGTGACCTGCCTCGGCGAGGCGCTGGAGGCTGCGGGCGATACCCTGCCCACCTGGCGCGGGCAGAACGAACAATCGATGGCGCTGGCGGCGCTGGCTTATGCCAAGGTCAAGCGGCGCCGGCAGATCATGGTCGCGGCCTCGTCCATCGGGCCGGGCGCCACCAACATGATCACCGCCGCCGCGGCAGCCCATTCCAACCGCATCCCGGTCCTGTTCCTGTCTGGCGACGTCTTTGCCACCCGGCGCCCCGATCCCGTGTTGCAGCAGGTCGAGACTTTTGACGATCCGACGGTGACGGTGAACGACGGCTTCAAGCCCGTCACCCGCTATTGGGACCGCATCACCCATCCGGCGCAGATCATCTCCTCGCTGCCACAGGCGGTTTCGACCATGCTGGACCCCGCGACGGCCGGCCCGGCCTTCATCGGGCTGTGCCAGGACGTGCAGGAAATGGCCTTCGACTATCCTTCCGTCTTCTTCGAACGCCGGGTGCATCTGATCCCGCGGCCGCGCCCTGACCGGGCCGAGGTTGCCCGGGCGGTGGCGGCGCTGAAATCGGCACGGAACCCCATGATCCTGGCCGGTGGCGGCGTGCGTTATTCGCTTGCCGAAGACGAAGTGCTGGCCTTCGCCCGCAAGCGCGGCATTCCAGTGGCGGAAACGATTGCGGGCAAGGGCACGATGCTGGCCGGCGATCCCCTGTCGCTTGATCTGCTTGGCGTCCTGGGCTCCACCGCTGCCAATGCCGCCGCCCGGCGGGCGGATGTCGTGCTGGCGATCGGCACGCGGTTGCAGGATTTCATCACCGGATCCTGGTCGGTGTTCGCGCCGGACTGCCGGATCGTGGCCCTGAACACCGCGCGGTTCGACGCCAACAAGCACCGCGCCATCGCCGTCGTTGCCGATGCCCGCGAAGGGATCGCCGATCTGGACGCCGCCCTTGGCGAGTGGCGCGCGCCGGCGCATTGCCTGACGCAGGCGGCGCAGGACATGGCGGATTGGAACGGGCTGGTGGACCGGCTGCAGGCGCCGGACAATGCCGCCATTCCCTCTTATGCGCAGGTCGTTGGCGCGGTGAACGCCAGTTCCCGGCCCGAGGACATGGTTCTGTCCGCGGCGGGCGGCGTCGTGGGCGAACTGACCAAGGGCTGGCGCGTCAAGGGCCGCTACGGGTTCGATTGCGAGATGGGCTCGTCGACCATGGGATACGAGATTGCCGGCGGCTGGGGTGCTGCCATGGCCCGACCCGAGGGCGAGACCTTCGTGATGCTGGGCGACGGCGCCTATCTGATGATGAACTCCGACATCTATTCCAGCGTGCTGACCGGCCACAAGATGACGGTCGTCGTCTGCGACAACGGCGGCTTCGCCGTGATCAATCGCCTGCAGGTGTTCAAGGGCAACAAGCCGTTCAACAACCTGCTGCGCGATTGCCGGGTGAAAGACGTGGTGCGCGTGGATTTCGCCGCCCATGCTGCCGCAATGGGGGCGGCGGCCCGCAAGGTGGAAAACCTGGCCGATCTGCCCGCCGCCCTTGCCTGGGCCCGCAAACAGGATCGCACGGTGGTGCTCTGGATCGCCGTGGCCGATGATCGCTGGACCCCGGGCGATGCCTGGTGGGACGTCGGCGTGCCAGAGATCAGCAACCGCCAGGAAATCCGCGACGCGCGGGCCGATCACATGGCCGGGCGCGCCCAGCAGCGGGTGAGCGTCTGATGCGCAAAAATGCCTTCAAGGCCGCCCTGTCGGCCAGCGCACCACAGCTGGGCCTCTGGCTCAGCCTCTGCTCTGCGGCATCGGCAGAGATATCTGCCGGATCGGGCGCCGACTGGCTGCTGATCGACATGGAGCATTCCCCGAACGAGATCGCCTCGGTCGCAGATCAGTTGCGCGCGGCCGAGAACCGAACCTCCGTCCTCGTCCGCCCGCCGGTCTCCGATCAGGTCGTGACCAAGCGGCTGCTGGATATCGGCGTGCAGTCGATCATGTTTCCGATGATCGATACCGCCGAGCAGGCCGCCGCCGTCGTGGCCTGGACCCGTTATCCGCCGCATGGCAGCCGTGGATACTCGGGGGTGATGCGCGGCAACGACTATGGTCGCGATACTGGCTACCGCGACGAGGTGCA
Source organism: Paracoccaceae bacterium (assembly GCA_014879735.1). Classification (GTDB taxonomy): domain Bacteria; phylum Pseudomonadota; class Alphaproteobacteria; order Rhodobacterales; family Rhodobacteraceae; genus Pseudogemmobacter. The sequence continues at coordinate 13,289 of JACSRN010000134.1, read as the reverse complement.
GACGCAGACCTGCGTGATCGTCCAGGCGGAAACGCCGCTGGCGCTGCGCAATATCGAAGCCATCGCCGCAGTGCCGGGTGTCGACGCGATCTTCATCGGGCCGGGCGATCTGGCCGCCGCCATGGGCCATGCCGGCGCGCCTTGGGCCGCGCCGGTGCGGGGGGCAATCACCGATGGCCTGCAGCGGATCACTGCCGCAGGCTGCCATGCCGGCGTGCTGGCCTATGGGGCTGCGGCAGCGGCAGAAGCCAGGGCACAGGGCGCCGGTTTCATTGCCGTGGGGGCCGACACCTGGCTGCTGGCGCGGGAAACGACAGCGCTTGTCGCCTCTTGCCGCAAGGCATCGACCGTCTGAGGCGCCGGGCCTCACCCCATATCGATCACGCGGGCGGATCCGATCTGCTCGACCGGATCCTTTCTGGCCCGCGGGGCGGCATCCGCCCGACGGCAAGTGCCGGAAACGCATTGCAGCGGCCCAATGCGCCGCAATTCCCGCCCGCCCGCGCCGCAGCGCCCGGGCGGGCAGCGCGTCAGGACTGCATCATCAGGTTTTCCGGCACGAAGCCGGCCGATTTGGCGGCGGAAATGAAGGCCCGCCGCGCAGTTCCGACCGAGGCCACGCAATCCATCGCGGCCTCGATCCGGTCAAGAGCGCGACCTCGCGCCTCGTCCGACACCGGCCACCGCCGGCGCAGCCAGTATCTGGCCTGTTCAAGCGTGCTGAAGGTCTGCACATCGCCAGCCGGCGACGTGACAAAGGACAGGGGTTCCCCCCATTGAATCTCTATCAATGTATATTGCTTTCGTCCAAGTACCGAACCCGCAACACAAACAAAAGGCGCGGGATCAAAAGAAAAGCGGGGCCGGCGCGAAGCCGACCCCGCCATCCATGTCTGCCAGAACCGTGGTTCAGGCGAGAACGAGGTTCGTCGCCGATTCACGACCATTGCGGTCGCGCTCGATGTCGAAGCTGACGGCTTGGCCGTCGTTCAGCTGGCGGATCCCCGCACGTTCCAGCGCCGAGATGTGAATGAACACGTCCTTCGACCCGCCCTCAGGAGCGATGAAGCCGAAACCTTTGGTGGCGTTGAACCATTTCACGGTGCCTTTGGCCATCGTGATATTCCTTCTGTAGATGCCGCCCACACAGCGCAGCGGCTCGGCAAAGCTGAAGATCGAAGCTGAGCCGAGAAGGAACAGGGTCGACAATAGAAATGCCCACCCCACATACGACATCCATGCCGAAATTACCAGAGGACAACGGGCGACGCCGCGGCAGATTCATGCTAGCCCTTGAAATAGCTTGAAACTATTTTCGGGCGCATGGCCTGTCACTCGGCCTGGTCCTCATCCTTCGGTGCCGGCGCCTCGGCCGCTGGCGGTGGCGCGGGGTTCTGGTGCGGATTTTTCCAGTTTGGCCGCCGCCTCGAACGCGGCACGCCCTTCTCGCGGAGGAACGCCGCGAGGTCGAACGGTTCTTTCGGGGTCGAGAAACCCATGGTCTGCATCCTTCTGTGAATATGGGGCCTGAAACGCATAGCGGCGGCGCTTGCCGCGCCGCGTCACCCTCCTGCTGCTTTTCGATTCTGCGATGACAGGCGGCGGTCGGTGCAAATTCGGTTCGCCCTGCCCGATCAATTCATACCCGAAGACCGGCCAGAAGACAGCACCTCCGTCACCGGGCCAAAACCTCACTCCTGGATGAGTCTCGGCAGCGCCTCATAGGGTGTCGACGTGCCTCCATTCCCCTCCCGGATGGAAAGATTGCGCCTGGGACGCAGGGCCGCCGGTCCCGCCGCAGTCCATGATCCCGAGGCCGCCCCCTGTCGTTCGGGCCGCATTCCGTCAGCGGTTGCAACCCCGCCGGAAATCGCTGCAGCACATCTGGTCGATTTCATCGCCACACCCCTTGCATTCGCCCGGAGTGCCCATGCGATTGGTATATATATGGGGTGGCGGGCGGGAAAACCACCATCGGCACGAAGTTATACTTCACGCATACAAGTGGTGGATATCTCTTGCGAAAATCCCGTCTGAAATTTCAGGCCGCAACAACAGCAGCCAATTTGCGAATTTCGTTGCTGCCCGGCGGTTTGTGGTTCGACCGCAAAAAGGCATCCGCAGTGCTGATGGGCCTATCATCGACGAATGTGAATATATTCGCGGGTGGAACTGTCGGTGAAGGTTGTAACCGGAGCGATGCACCGCTATACAATATTGATACACTGGATCGCCGCCTGTTCTGCCTCGGGCGGCCAATGAAAGTCCGGAAAGGACTTTCCAGAATGCGCGCCGGGCAGATCTTTCGTGATTCTATCGCCGCGGTGTATTCGGTCATTCGTGCCCGAGACTGATCGCATTTGGCAGCGGCGCGGATTCGGCGCGGGAAACAGAGATTTTCCGATACGCGGAGCTTTGGATCCGGTTTCCCGTTCGTACCTGAGACTGTCAGCGAAACTTTGGCGAATGGCCGATTTGCGGCGCAGTACCATTGCAGGGATACCGTGCTGCGCCGGCGCAAGCGCCATTGCGATCGAAAGTGCGAATTAATGATCGAAAATTGCAATACCTTGCAACGAGAGGAAACAGGCACGAGGCCTGATGCAACGCGCAACCCGAAACGGCGATAAAACCCAACAGGAGTTCGACATCATGGCAGTTCAGCAAAACGGCAAAAAGTCGCTTGGTTCGCGATGGGAAAGTTACAGCCCGTCGAAGACGGCCCTGTTCTGGAGTTGCGTGGCAACCGCCGCGCTTACGATGATTCTCGGATTCGGCTGGGGTGGCTGGGTGACGGGCGGATCTTCCCGCGCGCAATCTGATACCGCCGCCAATGCCGCGCGCGTCGAGCTTGCGACGACGATCTGCGTCGATCGCTTCGGCGCCTTGCCCGATGCCGCCGCACGTCGCGCCGAACTCGCCGCGATCACCAACAATTCCGAACGCCGCCAGTTTGTCGAAACCGGGGGATGGGCACTCATGCCAGGGCAGACGACCACCGATCGCACCATCGCGACGGCCTGCGCAACAGCATTGGCGGTCTAGCCGATTAGGATCGCGCCTCGCGACCGATCAGCATCCCGTTGCATAGGCGCGTCCCGCGCCGAAGGACCCGGCGCTGGCCTCCCGCCCCCGAAAAGGCAGGGCCGGGTCCGATTTGACGCCTGTCGAACCGCCATCGGCGGCACATTCAACACAGGAAGAGCCCCATGGCCAAAGAGCGAAAGCGCGGCAACCGCGAAACGAAGAAGCCAAAACAGGTGAAGGCCGCCCCGGCGCCCGCTCCGGCGTTCGAAAAGGGCATTCTGGCCGTTGGCCTGCCTCCAAAGAAAAAGCGGTGATTGACCGATGGATCCCTAAAGCAGGGTCCTTGGCCTCGTAGAAGGGCCCGCATCCCGCGCGCCCCGATACGGGAGACGACGATGACCCAGCTTTCCGACACCCAAACCCTGATCCTGAGAGCCGTCGCCCAACGTCCCGAGCGCATCGCCATGCCGCTACCCGAGAGCCTGCGCGGCGGGGCCGCCGCCAAGGTGATCGGCGCGATGCTCGCCAAGGGCTTCCTGCAAGAGGTGGACGCCGACCTGCGCAAGGGCGAGCCCATGTGGCGCGAGACCGGCGACGGCAATGGCGTCACGCTGGTCGCCACCGACGCAGGTTTCGCCGCCATCGGCATCGAGCCCGAGGACACGAACACCGCGCCTGTGGGCGCCGACGGACGCTCCCAACGAGACCGAAGCCGCGCCCAAGGCGCGCACGCCGCGCGAGGGAACGAAGCAGGCCACCCTGATCGCCATGCTGCGCGCGCCGGACGGAGCGACCATCGAGGAGATCGCCAGCGCACTCGGATGGGCTGGTCACACAGTCAGAGGCGCCATGGCGGGAGCGCTGAAGAAGAAACTCGGGCTCGAGGTGACCTCAGAGAAGATCGAAAGGCGCGGAAGGGCATACAAACTTCCGGAAGCGTGAATACTGCCGCCCCGAACCGGATGCCGCCGCCTTTCGGGGCGGCGCTTTACGTTCGGGCAGAGCCGTGATATGCGCGCTACCGCGAAAATCATCCCGACTTTGACCCTTATCGCTGGTTCCTCATTCGCGGCCCTCCGGACCGCATGCATTTGCATGCCTGCAATCTCCGGAGGAAGATCGATGAACCACAAGCGCAAGAAACCCAGAATCAAGAGCCGCAGCATCGGCGCGTTTCCGAATGGAACGCCGTCGCACTGGAACATCCTGTTCCACAGCCGTCCGCGCCGCAGGCGGACCACGATGACAGCCGTCAAGCTTTTGCATGGCGCCGATCCCGATGTCCTGATCTGGGCTCTCGGCAACCACAAACCCCACAAATACTACTGGTGATCCCATGACCGACATTTCCACCGATCACGGCACGGTCCTGCCGCCGGGCAGTTCTGCCCTCGTCGTCTCTGCCGAGGGGGAGTTCTCCTTCTTTCTGCCCGACAACCCGCCTGACACGCCGGTACCCCGGTTGACCCAGCTTCTCGTGGCCGTGCTGATGCGCAGCGAGGACGAGGACTGGGTCGAGGAAATGCTTGGCATCTTCGGGGGTCAGTCTCGGAACTGACCACCGACCCGGATTGTCTCAAACACCCGCCGCAGCAGGAAGCTGCGGAGTATCGAGATGATAGCGAAGATCGCCCCGATCGCCATCGCGTCGTCGAGGCGGGCGGGCAGACCGAACCAAGGAAAGACCACCAGCTGCGTGATGACCGCGACGCCGTAGCCGACGATCGCCTTGCCGACGGGGTCGTGGATCAGCCCCTTGGCGTGCAGCCGGTCGGTGATGGACCAGTCGAGCCCTTTCCAGACGCGATTGCCGTCATGCAGCGTCAGGCTGAGGATCGCCAGCGCCGCGTCGTCGAGCTTGTCGGTGTCGAGGTCCGGTTCCGCCATTTATAGCCTCCCTCACCGACGGGATGCCGTCGCCGCCGGAAATTCTCAATGGCGGAAGGGATTTGCGAGGCTGCATGGGGAAAAGAACGGGTTGGATTTGTGTTCCTTTCCACAAACGCCACTGGCATCGTAGTGTTCAGGTGGCGCGAGGAACTGTCCCTATACTTTCAACTGGTTACGGGCTCTACACCGAATGCGCGCAGTCGAGAGGTCCGGAGAATATCGGGCTCAAGAGAACGTGTTCGGCTGCTGTGGCGAGGACACCAGTGCAAAGCCCCACCCGCATAACCCTCGAAAACAACGGAAAAATCCGGCCGCAGCCGGATCGGGAGAACGATTTCGCGGGGGCAAGTGGCGGAGACGAAGGGATTCGAACCCTCGAGACCCTTTAGGGGCCTGCACCCTTAGCAGGGGTGTGCCTTCGACCACTCGGCCACATCTCCGCCGGCCGGTATAGGGAGTAAGTGTTGGATAAACAAGCGGTTTTCTTCGTCATCGAAAACTTTGCCGCGAACGCGAATTTCCAAGAAAATACCGGACTTTACCGGAAACCGCACGAGAAATTGGTGTAAAACCCCTGCAAGGTGTTGCCCAATAGATCATGGCCTGTCACCCGTTCGGCAAGCCGCGTCCCGGGGATGAAGAGCATGGCGGCACCCCCGGTGGCATCGACGGCGATACCGCCGCAAAAGCCGTTGCCTTCGCAGAAGATGCGGAAGCAGATGGTCGAAATCGACACCAGGTCGAAGGCTGGCCGGGCGCAGTCGCAGACGTTGGGCGCGTGACGGCCGTCGTCCTCGGCGGGACCTTCCGCGCAATGGTACGGCATGATGAGATGGCGCTGACCGAAGTTGTGGCGCAGTTCGATGGGGCCTGCTGCCGCGGCCAAGGCCGACAAGGAACTTGACTCGACTTCGGTCTCCTCGATACATACTATGAAGTATTCTTTTTATCCCACTTGGTTTTTTACGGGCCAGCACAGGGACAGGCAATGAAGACGGCAACCACTGCGATGTTCAAGATCGAGGCGCCCATCTTCGCCTTCAGCCATTGCCGCGATGTGGTGGTGGCCACCTCGAAGGCCGGCGGCATGGGCGTGCTTGGCGCCGCCTGGATGACGCCCGAGCATCTGGAACAGGAGTTGAAGTGGATCGACGACCATATCGACGGCCTGCCCTATGGCGTCGACATGGTCTTCGCGGCGAAATCGACCGAGGTCGCTTTCGCCCAAAGCCCGCGCGAGCTGTTGCCGGAAGAGAATGTCCGGTTCATCAACGGCCTGCTGGATGCCGAGGGCATTCCACCGCTTCCCGACGACGAGGTGAGGGGCTGGTATGCCGATTATACCCGCAACCTCAGCTTCAGCCCGGTCGTCAGCGAGGCACTGCTGGACGTGGCACTGCGCCATCCGGTGAAATTCGTGGTAAGCGCACTCGGCATAGCGCCGCCGCATGTCATCCGGCGGGTGCATGACCGGGGCATCAAATTCGGGGCGCTGGTCGGCACGGCCGATCAGGCCCGCAAGCAGGTTGCCGCCGGGGTGGACGTGATCGTCGCCCAGGGCAGCGAGGCCGGCGGACATACCGGCAAGATCACCTCGATGGTGCTCTGGCCCGAGGTGGTCGATGCCATAGCCCCGGTCCCGGTGCTGGCGGCCGGCGGCATCGGATGCGGACGGCAGATGGCGGCGGCGCTGGCGCTTGGGGCGGAGGGAGTCTGGTGCGGCTCGATCTGGCTGGGCACGGTGGAAAGCGAATTGACGCCCGACATGCGTGAGGTGATCTATGCCGCCGGGCCTGAAGATGCGGTGATTACACTTGGCTATACCGGCAAGCCCTGTCGCGCGGTGCGCAGCAAATACACCGAAGCCTGGGAGCGCCCCGATGCCCCTGCCCCGCTGAAACAGGTGCCGTTGCAATCCATCCTGTCGGGCGAACCCTTCCGCCGGGTCGAACGCGCGCGCCGCAAGGACTGGATGACCTATTCGGCGGGCCAGATCGTCGGGCGGGTGAACGGGCCGACCTCGGTCAGGAGCGTCATCTACGACATGATCGTCGAATATGCCGAGACGATGGACCGCATCTCGCGGATCACCGAGGATTAGGCCATGATCCCCCCCCGCAGGATTACCGTCGTCGGGGCCAGCAGGCTGGGCTGCAAGTTCGCGTCGCGGGCGGCGCGCGCGGGCCATGCCGTCACGCTGATCGACGAACACCCGCAAAGCCTGGCCCGCATGTCCTACGACGCGCCGTATTTCTACGGGACGGCCCTTCCGGCGGCACTGACCAACGAGAACGCCATCGCGCAGGTGGTTCTTGAATCCAACCCCGCGCTTGCCGAATGTTTCGAGGCGGGCGTCGACCTGCGCCTCGGTGCCGTCGCTTGGGGGGCGTTCCAGAACGGGCCGAACGCGCGGCACATCGGCATACCGAAGGTCGGGCTGATCGAAGGGACGGGCAATTCGCTGGTCGAGCATGACGTGCTGGCCCTGGCAACGGGCATGCGGGATTTCGTGCCCGCCTTCGCCGGATCGAACCTGCCGGGCGTGTTCGGCGTGAAGGCCGGGGTGGCCTTTCTCGACCTGTATCAATGCTATGAGGGTGAGCGGACGCTGGTCCTCGGCACCTCGGCCCGTGCGGTCGATTTCGTGCGCCGGGCGGTCGCGCGGGGCATCGGGATCGTCGGCATGGTCGAGCCTGGCCCCGGCTTCACGGCCGGGCCGGAGGCGGCCGCGGAAATCGCGGCACTCGGCATTCCCGTGCATCGCACCAGCACCCTTGTCTCGGCCGAGGGGCGGACGGCGGTGGAGCGGGCAAGCCTGCGGCCGGTGACGGGCGGCGGGGATCTTGTGCTGGACTGCGACACGATCTGCATCGCCATCGGCGTGCTGCCCAACATCGAGCTTCCCGCGGCCATGGGCTGTCGCCTGCGGTTCGATGCTGGCGCCGGGTCTTGGCTGCCCGAGACCGACCTGACCGGGCGCACCAGCCTGCCCGACGTGTTCTGGCTGTCGGATTTCGCGGCGGGTGAGGCAGCGCTTGCCCCCGCCCTGGCGGCCATTGCCGAAGCCGGGCCGACCGGCCGCCTGATCCCGCCCCCCGAGACGGCGACCGGACAGGGCGCCTACCTCCGGTTCTGGATCCAGACGATGCGCGATGCGGGCGGCGATGCCGTCACCCTGTGCAAATGCGAGGACATCAGCCGCGCCGATTTTCTGGGCCTCGCGCCGCCGCCCTATCTGAACGGCGGGCTGCGCCACCCGCATTCGCCTGTTACCGGCACCGGTGGCACTGCCCCCCGCATCCAGCAGGACCTGCTGAAGCGGATGACCCGCGTCGGGATGGGCCATTGCCAGGGCAAGCGATGCCGCGACGAGGCGGCGCTGCTGCTGTCGCTGCGCTTTGGTATCGGAATGGAGGAGATAAGGCCCGGCAGCTATCGCTTCCCGGTACGGCCGGTCGATCTGGCGGCGATCGCCGCCGAGGATGACACCCATGACACGCGCGAGAAATGGTCCTACTGGCTGCACGAACCCGAAGCAATGCAATCCCGACCCGACGGGGTGCCATGATGGAAAACTTCGATGTCATCATTGTCGGTGCGGGCATCGTCGGGCTGTCCACCGCCTGGCGTGCGGCCAGGGCCGGCGCGCGCGTTCTGGTGCTGGACAAGGGGCCGACGGCCTATGAGGCCTCGTCCCGCGCCACCGGATATCTCAGCCTGCGTGGCGAGACGCCGGAGGAATCCCCGCTTGCCCAGGCCGCGGAACGGCTGTGGGACGGGCTGGACGAAGAGTTGGGCTATCCGACCGAATGGACGCAGAAGGGCCGCCTCTGGGCGGCGATTACACCGCAAGCCTTCGATGCGTTGCAGATCACCTTCCAGAGCTTCCAGCGGACCGGCATCCCCTTCGAGTTCATCGACGCCAAGACCTGCCGCGAGCTGATCCCCGCGCTGACGCCCCACACGCTGGGCGGTATCCACACCCCGCGCGCGGGGCATGCAAACCCGCAGCGCACATCGCAGGCCTTTGCCTGGGCGTTTCAGGATCTGGGCGGCGAAATCCGGGAATACACGCCGGTTCTGGACCTGTTGACCCGGGGCGGCCGGATCAGCGGCGTCCGCACCCCTTGGGGTGAGATCCACGCAGGCAGCGTGGTACTTTGCGCCGCCGCCCACAATGCGGCGCTGCTGGCGCCCCTGGGGATCGACTTTCCCGTTGCGCCCGTCCGGCTGGAGGCCTTCGTCACCGCCCCCCTGCCGCCGCTGTTTGACCAGGCGTTCATTGCCCATGGCCTTGCCATCCGGCAGACGCGGCGCGGCAATATCCACGTCAACGGCGGCCCGCACGAATGGACCGCGGCGGGGGTGGCGACCGAGATGCCAAAGCCCACGACGCCCCTTGTGCGCAACATCGCCCGCCGCCTGTTCGAGGTCTTCCCCACCCTGCGCCATGCACAGATGTTGCGGTCTTGGGCGGGAATCATCGACGTGACGCCGGACCAGATCACCATCGTCCATGCCTTCGACGCGCCAAAGGGCCTGATCGCCGCGTCTTCCGCCGGCCACGGCTTCGGCATGTCACCGTCGCTTGGCCTTGCGCTGGCGGATCTGGCGCTGCAGGGCCGCACCGATATGCCGGTTGCCTCGCTCAGCCTCGCCCGCTTTGCGGACCTGCCCCAGGACTGGCGGCGAATTTGGAACTGGCAGCCCGGCAGCTACAACACCTGATGCCGCGGACAGAGGCGCCCCTGCATCGGGTCAGGGCTGCCAGCCCGCCTTGATCGCCCGGCCCCTGGCACATCGCCATGCCGAGGGCATGTTCCGGGGTTGCGGTGGCCGGCCACAGGGTCCGGCCCGACCTGCATTCGACAATGTGGCGGGGCCGGGTTTTCGGCATGAAACCGGCATGAGGGATGTATCCGCGCCCGCACTCGACAGATCGGCCCCGATCCTCCCGCAAGCTGCGTCGGCACGTTCACCGCCGATCTGATGATGGCGGCGCCCGATCATCTGGTCACTTTGGTCGAGCCGTTCTCCAGCATCCCGCCGCAAAACCTGCGGCTCCATCCCCTCGATGGGTGGCTCACCGCGACGCCAGATGCGCCGCGGTGGACCCCAAACTCATTCAACCAGCCAGGCTTCGCCGGTTTCGGCCACGCGCGGATCATATCCCGCATCAACAATCGCCTTGCCGATGATGCCCTCTGCCTTCAGCCGTTCCACCGTGGCATCGATCGCGGCGCCAAGCGTATCGTTGCCCTTGGTGTAGAGGAAGCCGGCCTGTGGTGCCTTGACCGAGGCCGAAATGCGCTCGTCCGGCTGGGCCAGCTTGATCTGGATGCCTTCATACGCACCGGCGTTCTTCTGCGCATAAGCTGCATAATTGTAGCCATCCGCCGCCACATCGATGCGCCCAGCCGCCAGATCCTGCGCCAAAGCCACCGCAGTGGGGTAAAGCGACAGGTTGTCGCCCAGAAGTGCTTGCATCTGCTCGACCCAGAGGTAGCCCGTCACCGTGCCGACCTTTTTGCCGATCATGCCCTCGATGGTGTCGGTCCCGTCCTTGGACAGGATGCCCATCGGGTCCAGATAGGTCGGCGCACCGATGCCCAGAACCTCGCTGCGCTTGACGGTCCGGTTCCAGCTACCGATGGCAATGTCGGCCTTGCCCGCAATCACCGCCTGCACGGTCGCGGCCGGATCCATCACCGCGGCGACAAACTCAAGGCAGTTGTCCTTGGCCACGGCCTCGGCAATCGAAGGGTCGATGCCGCTGACGCTGCCATCGGCGCCGACGATGTTGAAGGGCGGATAGTCGTAGATGGCAACCGTCAGCTTGCCCGGCTCGACGGTCGGCACCGGGGTCGCGCAGTCCTGCGCCATGGCAGGTGTCAGGCCCAAGGCGACGAAGGCGGCCGAAATCAGTAGCTTCTTCATGGGATCGTGATCCTCTCTGTCCGGTTTGTTGTTGTTCAGGCGGTATGGCGGTCAAGCCGCCGTTCTATCGCCGCGACGAGCACGGTCGCGGGAATGCAGATCGCTGCGTAAAGCAGCGCGGCCAGCATCAGGGTGTCCATGTAGCGGAAGGTGATCGTGCCGATCTGGTAGGCCTGGGACAGCAGTTCGGGCAAGGCGATGGTAAAGCAGAGCGAGGTCGCCTGCAGCATCAGGATGGCAAAGCCCAGAAGTGCCGGTGCGGCAACCCGCATCCCCTGCGGCACGATGACGAAGCGAAGCTCGTCCAGCCGCGAGAAGCCAAGCGCGGTGGCGGCCTCCTGCTGACCGCGGGCCACGGCCTGAAGCCCAGCGCGGATGATCTCGCTGGTATAGGCGCAGGTCGTCCAGGACAGCGCCGCAATCGCGGCCATCATTGCGCTGAGCTGGATCCCCGCCGAGGGCAGGCCGAAATAGGCGAACTGCAACAGGATCAGCGCCGGTGCCCCACGCCCGACCTCCACCACCGCCAGCGCGGGCAGGCGGATCAGGCGCGAGGGCGACTGCACCGCAAGAGCCGCAATCAGCCCCAGTGGAATCCCAATGGCCAGCGCCATGCCCGTCACTTGCAGGCTGATGCGCATTCCGCGCAATAATGCGGGCAACTGGGTGGCCCAGAAGGAAAGCAGGTCGCTCATTGCGCCACCCTTGCCCGCAGCCGCCCATCCGCCAGCCGCGCAAGGGCGGCAAGCGGCAGGCTGATCAGGATGTAGAGCATCCCCGCGAAGGCGAAGATCGTCAGCGACTCGTTGAACTGCTTGCGGGACAGGAAATTCGCCAGATAGGTGATCTCGGCCACGCCGATCGTCGAGGCGATGGCGGAATCCTTCAGCAGGCCGATGATATAGGTCGCCGCCGAAGGCAGGGTGACGCGAAAGACCTGCGGCACGATCACATCGACCAGTTCGGATCGGACCGGCAGGCCAAGCGCCTGGGCGGCATCCCACTGACCGGGATGGATGCTGCGCAGCGCGCCGCGGTAGATCTCTGCCATGTTCGCCGCGGTGATCAGGCCAAGGGCTACAACGGCCGCCTGCACCGCACCGACCTTCAGATAGCCCGAGCCGACCCCGAAATAGAGCAGGAAAAGCCAGACAATCGGCGGGATCGAGCGCAGTGCCACGATCAGTGCCACCGCCAGCCCATGCAGTACCCTCGAGCGGGATACGTGCATCGCGCAGAGCGGCACGCCCAGCGCCGCACCCAGCAGGAAGGCCCCCGCCGTCACGGCCAGCGTCCAGGGAATGCCCCAGGCGACCAGTTCCAGCCCCTGCCAGGTCATCGGTTCATCACCGCCTGGAGGAACCTTTGCGCGCGCGGGGTTTTCGGGTTGCGCATCACCTCGACGCTGGGCCCCTCTTCGAGGATTTTGCCCTCCGCCATCAGCAGCACCCGATCCGAGACCGTTTCGGCAAAGTGCATCTCATGCGTGACGACGATCATCGTCATTCCGCCCTCCGCCAGCTCCTGCATGACCGCCAGCACCTCCAGCCCGATCTCGGGGTCCAGCGCCGAAGTCGGCTCGTCGAAAAGCATGATCTTCGGATCCAGCGCCAGCGCGCGGGCAATGGCGATGCGCTGCTGCTGGCCGCCCGAGCAGCGGGCGGGATACTGGTCGGCCTTGGCGCCCAGACCCACACGATCCAGCAGCGCGCGCGACCGCTCGTCGGCTTCCGCACGCTTGCGGCCCAGCACCCGTTCCTGCGGCAGGCTGACGTTGCGCAACACCGACATGTGCGGGAACAGGTTGAACGACTGGAACACCATCCCGGCCCGCCGGCGCAATTCGTTCAGGTCGCGGCGCGACAGCGGGGCATCGGCGGCGATGCGGCTGCCGCAAATGTCGATGACACCCTCGCTGTGCGGCTCCAGTTGGTTCAGGCAGCGCAGAAGCGTGCTCTTGCCCGAGCCGCTGGGGCCGATGATCGCCAGCACCTCGCCCACGCCCATGCCGAAGTCGACCCCGTCCAGCACCTTGTGGGCGCCGAAGAACTTTCCCAGGCCGCTGACTTTGACGATCGTTTCGGCGCCGGCCTGTCGAACCATTCTCGGTCTTGCCCCTTGTTGCGGACCGGCCTGCGCCCTCTGGTAAGACAGAACGCCGATTCCATGAATTATACTAACTCGTATAATTATAGACCATACAAGATGTAAAGTGTCGATATGGTCACTCTTCGTGACCTTCCGGCTTGTTGCGCAGGAAAATGCAGGGTCCGGAACACCGGACCCTGCATTGCGGGCCGATATCGGGGGGCGTTCCGGCCGGTTTGATCAGGTGGCCGGGGAACCGGCTCGAAACTCAGCCCTGAGGCATTGAATGGAACATGACCTTCCATTCGCCGTGCTGGCAGATTTCTGCGTTCTGGTTTCGGACCTCG
>JACSRN010000115.1 GCA_014879735.1 Paracoccaceae bacterium | reverse complement strand
CCTCGGGCGGCGGGGCGGCGGGGGGGGCCGGCGGGACCGGGCGCCGGATCCGCTGGACTGCATCGTGCAGGGCGCCGTCGGGCAGCGGATAGGGCACAAAATCATCGGCGCCAAGGCGCATCAGCTGATGCAATGCCATCGGGCTGATCTGGTTGGCGACGAGAATCACCCTGACCCCGCGGTCGCGCGCGGCGCGGATCACTTCGGAGATCGGCGTCAGATCGTTTTCGTCTTCGGCATCCACCGCGACGGCAATGAACTGCAGCGTCGCGGAATCGGGCTGTTGCAGGAAGATCAGCGCATCGGCAAAGCTGAGATCGCCCCAGGCTTCGCCCAGTTCGGCCTCCATGTCGTCGATCAGCTTCTCGAAGTTCTGGACATCGCGCGAGACCGTGCACGCCACGATGGGCGCGGGATCAGGCTGAAGGGTCGCAACACTGTTCATCTTGCCTCACGTTCGGTCGTCGGTCGCGCGAAACCAGAACGTGCCACAGGTTCGTGGCGTAAACCGTTAACAGCCCCGCACGCCGGGCAGGGAAATTTCTTTTCCCGGCCTTACGCATGGATCCGAAACTGGCCGAGGATGGTGGCGAGATTGGGGCCGAATCCGCGTCAATCTGGGGTAAGTGTCCGGGGCAGGGCGCCGGCAATGAAAAGGCCGGGCATCGGCCCGGCCTCGTCCATAACCGCCCGCGGGCGCGGGCGTCAGTTCCCGGTGGGCACTGCGACGGTTTCGATAACCGTATTGCCGGGATGCACCCGGGCCGCCAGGCCCGGCTCGTTCGCCTGGCCTGTCGAATAGGTGCGCCAGACGATTGCGGCATATTTGCCGTTCAGCACCATCGGCGCCGATTTCACGAAGCCGGACACCTCGGTCACGGTGCGGCGGTTGCGTTCCTCGGGCGCCGATGTCTGGATCAGCGGCCGGGTCTTGCCATAGCTGACCACCGCCTCAAGCCGCGAGCGCGATACGCCGCGGGCGGCAAGGTAGTTCACCACCGCCTTGGCCCGGCGCAGGCCGAGATTGTAGTTGTAGCTCTGGCTGCCGACCAGATCGGTATGGCCGAAGACCTTGAAACGCACCTCGGGGAACTGGCGGATGAAATTCGCCTGCCGGTCCAGGATTGCCATCGCCTCGGGCGTGATCTGCGCATTGTTGAAGTCGAAGGTCACGGTGTCGGGCACTTCGCGGTTGAACCGCTCGGCCAGGGCGACGGTGTATTCCAGCTCTCCGGTCTGGATCAGCGTGTTCTGCATGGTGACATTGCCGAACGTGCCATCGTCAACCGCGGCGCCAAGTTCGCGGTTGTAGTCGGGGCCGCAGGCCGCCAGCGCGGCGAAACAGACCGAAGCCATCAGGGTCGCGCGCATGGCCTACTCCATCACATAGCCGTAGGAGGACGAGAAGTCCTGCCGCGCCACTTCGCCCGCCGCACCCTTGGGTGCACCGGCGACATCGCCGTAAAGGAAGAGCTCCTTCTCGGTCGGGATCCGGACCCGGTCGGTGGGCAGGGCCAGGGCCTCGCCCCGCACCGGGGTCACAAGATGCGGCGTAACGATGATCACCAGTTCCGATTGGCTGCGCTGGTATTCCGAACTGCGAAACAGCGCGCCCAGGATCGGCACGTCGCCCAGCCACGGCACCTGGTCCTTCAGGTCGCGAAAGTCGTCCTGCAGCAGGCCTGCAATGGCAAAGCTCTCGCCATCGCGCATCTCGACGGTGGTCGAGGTTTCGCGCCGGCGGAAGGCGTTCACCGTCAGGCCGTTCGCCTCGATCGCGGTCGTGCTGTCGATGGAGCTGACGGCCGCGTTGATCGTCAGGTTGATGATATCGCCGTCGACCACCACGGGCGTGAAGTTCAGCTCGACGCCGAAGGGCTTGTATTCGATGGTGATGCCGTCGTTGTCGGGCACCGGAATGGGATATTCGCCACCGGCGAGGAACTTGGCCTCCTGGCCCGACAGCGCGGTCAGGTTCGGCTCGGCCAGGGTGCGGACCATGCCCTTGGATTCCAGGGCCTCCAGCAGCACCGCGAATTCCAGCGCGCCGACGTTGAAGCCCAGGCCCATGCGCCCGGCGGCCTCATTGGTCGAGGTGATCGAACCGCCGTTCAGATAGGTGGACAGCTTGCTGCCATCGGCCAGAACGCCGCTGCCGATCGATCCGCCGCCGTCCGTGCCCGAGGTCCTGAAGCCCATCGATGCGTCAAGGCTTTTCGCGACCGAGCGCTGCATCTCGGCAAAGCGGACCTTCAGCATCACCTGCTGCGTGCCGCCCACCACCATCAGGTTCGACACCCTGTCGGGTGCGTAGCGGCTGGCCAGATCCAGCGCGCGGTCCATCTTGGCGGTCGAGGATACGGTGCCCGACAGCACGATCCCGTCATTTGCGGTGCGCACCTCGATGGGCTCGCCCGGAAGGATCTGCTTCAACCGCTCCTTGAACTCGGCGATATCGGGCGTGACCTGCACGTCGACGTTCGAGATCAGCCTGCCGTCCGCGGACAGCAGCGTCAGGGTCGTGCGCCCGGGCGCCTTGCCCAGAACGTAGATCGACCTGTCGGATAATGTCGAGATATCGGCGATCCCCGGGTTCGCGATCGAAAGTTCGGCAAAGGGGACATCGCTTTCCACCACCACGGCACGGTTCATCGGAACGTGCAGCGCGTCGGCGGCCTGACCGCGCATCACCCGCAAGACCTCGGCCGGTGCGGGAGAATGCGCAGCGGTGGACAGGGCCAGGCCCAGCACACCGGCTGCAAGAAAGGTCTTCATGCTCATGTGATCTGCCCTTTCGATCACGCCTCTGACCGGGTCTTTTTGCCCGCTTGGTGCACCCAGATTGCCGGATGTCGCGTTTTTTTGCAAGAATCAAACCCTTGGGGGGCGTTTTTGATGTGGATAACCTGCAACAGCGCGCAAGCCTTGGTAAGAGCCGGCGGGCGTCGCCCCACATGCTGTGACGCGACGCCCGGCGCTGCGGCCTGATCTGGCCTTCAATTGGTGCAGGGAATGGGAACTTCGACCACTGCGTCGCCCTTGCGGGTCTTGATGGTGCAGACTTCGGGCGCCGCCGCCTCGACCACCTCGGCCTTCTTCTCCACGCCGAGAAGCTTGTCCCGGTCGATCTCGACAAGACCTTCCACGGCGTCATCGGGCGAGGCGACCAGCGACATGGTCAACCGTCCCGTGGCCTGGGCCTGGGCCAGGCGACCCACCTGTTCGGGCGTTGCGGCCACGGTCACGGTACGGGCGTTGCCGGCCACCATCTGGCCTTCGCCCGAGGCCTGGTCGACGGCGATCACCGTGACTGCGCTTTCGATCAGCCGGGTGATCTCGCCCGATACGTCGCCGCCGGTTCCGGTCCAGTAGATGTCGATGAAGGCATCGGGCATGACAAAGCTCTGTACCCCCGAGGAGGTATCGACCTTGATCTGGAAGGCGCGCATGCCGCGCTCCAGCTTGCCGGTCAGGCTGGCGGCCTCGCCCGGCTCGGTGACGCGGCTGGCCAGCAGGATTTCGTTCGGCTCGACCGAGCGCATCAGGAAGCGCGGCTTGTCGGTGTCGGCGGGAAAGAGCGGCCCGGCCGCCGCCAGCTCGCCGGTTTTCGGGGCATCGGATTTGGCGGCAACCGGCTGCGGTGCGGTCGTGGCAGTGGTGGCCGGCACCGCGGCCTTTGCCGGATCAGTATAGAGGAAGGCCCCGGCCGGCAGTTTCGCCTCCTGGATATAGACCGGCACCACATCGGCGGCCGTAAGCGGATCGCCGAATTTCATGCTCTTGTTCACGGCATAGACCTGGACCAGCTTGCCGGTCTTCTCGCGGAAGGCATTGGCACGGGCCAGCGCGGCCTCGGTCTGGCCCATATAGGTCTGCACCATGTAGACGGCGGCACCGGCAAGGGCCATGCCGACGACCAGAACCAGTGCGAAGACAGCGCGCATGATCACGACCTTTTCAAACCCGGCAGCCGATGGGCCGCCATTTCTTTTCCACGGGCCCCGGGGTCGGGGCCTGCCTCAGTTGTTCAGGTACTCGCCGTATTCGGTGATCGTATCGGCAGAGCTTTCGGACAGGGAGGTAAGCGAGTCGCGGATCACCGCCACCAGCACCGCGACCTGCAGCCCAACGACTGCCGCCGTCAGGACGACCCAGTCGACGGTAATTCCACCATCCTCGTTTCGCAGGAACTTGGTCAGGACGTGGCGCACCGGCAGTCTCCGCGATTTGAATGCCCCGCGGGGCAGAGGTCAGGGTTGGGACGCCCAGAGTTGCGGCGGATTGCGGCAAAAGCCGGAACGGTCGGCGTCATTTCCGTGGCCGTTCCGGCCAAGGCGCCGGAAAGGCAAAGGCCGCGCTCCAGGAAAGCGCGGCCTCGGCTTGATCAGGCCCAGGGGCCGCGGATTCAGTTCTGCGCGGCGTCGATCGAGCCGGCGATGTTTTCGGAAAGATCCGTGACGGAACCTTCGATGGCGCCGATCACGATCAGGCCAAGGCCGACGACGGCTGCGGTCAGCACGACCCAGTCAACGGTCACGGCACCGTCTTCGTCTTTGTTGAAGCGCTTGATAAGATTGAAGAGTTTCATGGGTATCCCTTTCCCAGGTGCTCGGGTTCACACTACTATCCGCCACGGTTCGGTCGGTCGGGCCTCTGTTCCACGCCGCTTCTTCGCTCGGGATAGATGTATATGACCTGTGAATCGTGGCGGGATTTGGAACGGGGCAAGGCATTTTCGCGCCCTGCTGAAAACCGGGTCAGAATCTCGTTAAGATATTGATCGGGAAAGAAAAGAAATCGCGGATGCCGGATGAGCGGTGGCGTGGCCATCGTGACATTTCCGTCAAATCTGGCGCAATTGCCATCTTTTGCCGCCGATTCCGCTTGGGCGGGGCCGGATTTTCACCGATCCTGCCGGCAACAACAAGAAAGCAGGCATCGCAAGGATGCAGAAGCTCGCAGGCCCGATCCTGACCGCCCTGTGTCTGACCGTTCTTCCCCTGGGGGGGGCGGCGGATGAGGATTTCACCTTCCGCCGCGTCAAGGTGTCGGATTCGGTGGTTGGCAAGCGCATCACCGTGCAGATCGACCCGGTGGAGCAGGCACGGCGGCTGGCGGCGACGGCCTGGAAGGATCCCGCGCTGAACAGTGCGGCGGAGCCGGCAGCCCCTGCCGCGGCGGACGGGGCGCCGGCACCCGCGCCGAAATCCTCCTATGCTTGGTTCTGGGACAAGGTGCCGGCCGGTCTGTCCGAAGTGTCGAACCGCTTTCCCACCGCCATGGCCGCGCTGACGCAGGGGCCGGGCGGGGCGCAGGTCGCGGCGCCGCGGCTGCAATCGATGCAGACCCTGGCCGACATCTACGGCAAGGATATCCTGGTGGCGACGATCGGCACCGATGTCTCGCCGGCGCTGGTGCTGGCGGTGATGGGGATCGAAAGCGCGGGGCGGTCAAATGCGGTGTCGTCCAAGGGTGCGGTCGGGCTGATGCAACTGATCCCGGCCACGGCGAAACGCTTCGGCGTGACGGATTCGACCGATCCTGCGCAGAACATCAAGGGGGGCGTGGCCTATCTCGACTGGCTTCTCGGCCAGTTCGACAATGACCCGTTGATGGTTCTGGCAGCCTATAACGCGGGCGAGGGCGCGGTGCGGTCCAATCAGGGCGTGCCGCCCTATGCCGAGACGCGCGACTATGTGCCCAAGGTGCTCGCCGCCTGGCAGGTGGCACAGGGTCTGTGCCAGACGCCGCCCGAGCTTGTGACCGATCCCTGCGTTTTCAAGGTGATCGCCGCGGGCACTGGGGCGGCATCGAACTAGCGCGGCATCCGGTAGTCGAACTCGGCGTCGAGCCGGGCGCGGATCTCGCCCTCGTCATAGCTCTTGCGGCCAGAGCCCTGGTCGATCCAGACCGCATGGCCGGGATGGCCCTGCCAGCCGTGCAGAAACAGATCCCGTCCGTCGCCGGGCTGGAACGGATCGGCAAAGCGCCAGCCCTGGGCCAGCGCGGCGGCGAACCAGTAGGCGCCGACATCGCCGCCATCCTCGACATTGCCAAAGAAGATACCGTCGCGCGCCAGATCGCGCGCCGCCGCCACCCGGATCAGCGCACACCATTCGTTGATCCGGCAGGCGCGGTCGCGGCGGCGAAACCGCATCCCGGGCGGCGGGGTGGTCTCGGGCCAGCGCGATGAGGGCAGGGACCCCGCGACGACCTGCGCCGGCGTGCAGCCTGCCGCCCGCTCGCCGCAGCGCCAGCACTGGCCCAGCGGTCCGGCGATGGCGCAACCGGGATCGGCGGTGATCGCCTGCAGCAGATGGCCGACCACATCGCCGCGCAGCTCGACATCGTCGTGCAGAAGCAGCAGGAACGGTGCGCGGGTGGCAGCCAGCGCGCGTTGATAGCGGACATCGGCCGGGGAAAGCAGGCCAAGCCGCAGCAACCCGTTCAGCGTGCGCAGGCGCTGCACCAGCGGCATGCCCGGCCGCAGCGCCCGCCGCAGGACACCGGGCGTGACCTGGGTCAGCCCCCAGCGGCCGGGCCGGCGCGTCGTCGCAAGATCCAGCCGCCAGGGCTGCAGTCGACGAGCCAGTTCCGGGTCGGCCAGCCGTTCGGCGGTGCCGTCGCGCGAACAGTCGTCGGTCAGCCAGACCGTTCCGATCCGGCCGGCCGAGTGCCGGTGCAGCGTGAACAGCGTGTAGATCAGCGATGCGGCCTTGCGGTAGGACATCACCGCAAGGTCGACCGCCGGCACGGGATCGGCAGGGGCCATCGTCGGTCCTTCCCGTCAGGGCCCGGGCTGCGCAGGGCCGCCCGAGGTGCAGACCTCAGTCGACGAGGGTCGCCTCGGTTGCTGCGCGCAGATCCGCCTCGCTGACGCCATCGGCCAGTTCGACGATCTTCAGCCCGCCCGGCACCACGTCCAGCACGCCAAGATTGGTAATGATGCGGTTGACCACGGCCTTGCCGGTCAGCGGCAGGGTGCAGGCCTTCAGCACCTTCGATTCGCCGGCCTTGTTGGCGTGATCCATCACCACCACCACGCGGCCGACGCCGGCCACCAGATCCATGGCGCCGCCCATGCCCTTCACCAGCTTGCCCGGCACCATCCAGTTTGCAAGATCGCCGTCTTCCGAAACCTCCATGGCGCCCAGGATCGCCATGGCGATCTTGCCGCCACGGATCATCGCGAAAGAGGTCGCGCTATCGAAATAGGCGGTCTGCGGCAATTCGGTGATGGTCTGCTTGCCGGCGTTGATCAGGTCGGCATCCTCTTCGCCCTCATAGGGAAAGGGACCCATGCCCAGCATGCCGTTTTCCGACTGCAGCGTCACCGAGACGCCTTCGGGGATGTAGTTCGCCACCAGGGTCGGGATGCCGATTCCCAGGTTCACATACCAGCCGTCCTGCAGTTCCTGCGCCGCCCGGGCGGCAATCTGGTTGCGGTCCCAGCCTTTGGCTTCTGCGGGCATCAGGCGGACTCCTTCTTGCGGACGGTGCGCTGCTCGATGCGCTTTTCATGAGGGCCGGCAATCAGGCGGTGGACGTAGATGCCCGGCAGATGGATCGTGTCGGGATCCAGCGCGCCCAGCGGCACGATCTCCTCGACCTCGGCCACGCAGATGCGGCCGCAGGTGGCCGCCGGTACGTTGAAGTTGCGCGCCGTCTTGCGAAAGACGAGGTTGCCCGAGGGATCGGCCTTCCAAGCCTTGACGATCGACAAATCGGCCACGATTCCGCGCTCGAGGATATAGGTCTTGCCGTCGAAGTCGTGGTGTTCCTTGCCCTCGGCGATGACCGTGCCGACGCCGGTCGCGGTGTAGAAACCGGGGATCCCGGCGCCGCCTGCGCGCATCCGTTCGGCCAGCGTGCCCTGCGGGTTGAATTCCAGTTCCAGCTCGCCCGAGAGATACTGGCGCATGAACTCGGCGTTCTCGCCCACATAGGACGAGATCATCTTGCGGATCTGGCGCGTGGCCAGCAGTTTGCCCAGGCCGAAATTGTCGACCCCGGCATTGTTCGAGGCAACGGTCAGATCCTTCACCCCACTGTCGACGATGGCGTCGATCAGAAGTTCGGGGATGCCGCAGAGGCCAAAGCCGCCCGCAGCGATCAGTATGCCGTCCTGCAAAACCCCATCCAGCGCCGCAACCGCGCTGGGGTAGACCTTCTTCATTCGGCGCCCCTCCGGATATCCCTGTTTCCGCCATAAAGGCGTCCGGGCCGATGGTTGTCAATCGGATGCTGCGGCGCGGCGGAAATCCGAACCCGCAGCGCACGGGGCCGGGAAGCGGACGGATGGCGCGGTGGTTGCGGCACGGGCGCGGAACCGGCAGGGACCTGCCATCGAACCTGCGGTTTTCCACCAAGATGAAGTGATTTTATTCAGTAGCTTGTGCAAATCCCCAATCCGGCAGCGGTCTCGACGCCAGATTGAACGCGCGCAGCCGGGCTGATAAAGACGAAGGTTCGGGCCCATACTCCAATCGGTAGAGAGAGTGGACTTAAACTCCACACAGTCTGGGTTCGAGTCCCAGTGGGCCTACCATGGCGCCGGTCCCGAAGCGCGCCACGCCGGGCGGCGACGCATCAGCCGCGTGGTTCGGGCATCAGGAAATGGCCGGTGCATTGCGCGAAAAGCCGGGCGGGGTCGTCCTGCCAGGCCTCGACCTGGACACTGGCATAGCGCCGGCCCTGCCGGTTGATGCGCGCCCGGGCAAAGCTGTCGCGCGGCTGGCCCGCGCGCAGATAGTCGACAGTCAGGTCGATGGTCTTGGGCAGCACCTCGGGCAGTTCCGTCCCCTGCCTGTCAAGCGCGGTCCAGACCAGCCCCAGGATCGCCGTCACCTCGAGAAAGGCCGCCGTAACCCCGCCATGCAGCGCCGGGATCACCGGATTGCCGATCAGTTCGGGGCGAAACGGCAGGACGCCGGTCAATTCATCGCCCCGGGTGTCGACGCGGATGCCGAGAAAGCCGAGATAGGGGATGCCGGAGGCCAGCCGGTTCAGAATCTGCGCCCGCGGATCTTCCATCAGCGCGCCGCCTTTCCGGCTGCCGGGCTGCGCTCGACGGTGAAGGCGCCGGTGCCGATGGCCACGGGACGGGCCTCGTCGTCATCGGTGGCGGTGACGCGCACGAAAGCCACGCTGCGGGTGACATGGTGGCACTCGGCCCGGGCGCGGATCGTCTGGCCCGGCGCCGCCGGCCGCATGTAGTCGATCCGCAGGTCAAGGGTCGCGGTGCCCGCTGGCCCTGACGGGTGGCAGAGCACCGCCGTCCCCGAGGCGGTGTCCATCAGGGTCGAGACCGCCCCGCCGTGGATCACGCCAGTGCGCGGATCGCCGATCAGTCTGGGGTCGTAGGGCATGACGATCACGGCTATTCCCGGCCCGATCTCCTCCAGCGTCAGCCCCAGCGCACGGGCCTGGGGCAGTGCCGCGATGAACTGGCGCGCAGCCGTCAGGCGTCCGTCGGCCGGAGGGGAAGATATCGGGGAAGAGGGGGGTGGGGGCAGGGTTCCGGTCATGGCCGCATCAAAGCCGCAGCCCGGGCCGGGCGCAAGGGTGCCCGTGCGTCGATGCCGTTGCCATGAGACACGGCTTGGCCCTACGATGCCTGTCGGGGAGTGCCCAGCATGCCGGATTCCGTTCGCCTGAGTTTCAAGGATATGTGCACAAGGTTCGAGGTTACGCCGCGAACCCTGCGCTATTACGAGTATATCGAGCTTCTCGCCCCCGAAAGGGAAGGCCGTACCCGCTTCTATGGCCCGCGCGAGGTGGCGCGGATGAAGCTGATCCTGCGCGGCCGCCGTTTCGGCTTCTCGCTGGAGGAGATTCGCCAGTGGCTGCTGATCTACGGCAAAAAGGGCGAGCGCCCGCAGCTGGAAACCTGGCTCGGTCTGGCCGACCGCCAGCTTCAGGAGCTGGAAGGTCAGCGGGCCGAGCTCGACACCACGATCGCCGACCTGCGCGCGTTGCGGGAAACGGCGGTGTCGGAGTTGCGGAAGCTGGATTAGAGCGCCGCCGGTCGCGGCCAGACCTGCGCCCAGACCTGCGCCCAGACCTGCGGCTTGTCCCGGAATGCCGGCATGTCCCCGAATCCTTCCGTGTCACGGACAGGCCGCGTCCGGTGCCGCAGGGGGCGGGATTCCGGTGCCGGCAGGTGCTGCGCCGGCTCTGCCGCGGGGCCGATATTGGCGGGTTTTTCATGGGTCGGAAGGCGCGGCCAGGGGGCGGATATCATGTGCATGGTCTGACCCCGCGTCGCGCCTGACCGTGACGTGACGTTACGCTTACGTGAACGTCAACTGCTCTACTAGTCTGCGGATCGACGCCCCATTTCGGATAGGGATGGGATTGCTGATGTGACCGTGCCATGACCCCGACCCCGACCAGCCAGGACGACCTGATGACGATCCGCGAGATGTGCGATGCCTTCGACGTCACGCCCCGGACCCTGCGGTTCTACGAGGCGAAGGAACTGCTTCGCCCGATCCGCCGTGGCGCAAAGCGGCTCTACACCCGGACCGACCGCGGCCGGCTGAAGCTGATCCTGCGCGGCAAGCGGTTCGGTTTCAGTCTCGAGGATATCCGGCAGGTGCTGAACCTTTATGACCGCGAGGGGTCGAACCTTGCGCAGATGCAGCGGACCTATAACCTCGCCCGCGGGCGGCTGGCCGCCATGGAGGCGCAGCGGGCCGAACTCGATCTCGCGATTGCAGAACTGAAGACCGAACTCGATGCCGGTGCCCAGCTGATGGATGCGGTTCGCGCCGCCCGGACGCCCGGAAAACCGGCCTGACCGACCAAGGGAGGAAGACATGACCACCTATACCGCCCCCGTGAAGGACATGCAGTTCCTGCTGCATGACGTGCTGGCCGTCTCGGCCGCGGACATACCGGGATATGCCGATCTGGACCGCGGCTTCACCGCCGCCGTGCTGGAGGAGGCCGGCAAGGTCGCCACCGAGGTGCTGGCCCCGCTGAACGCCGTCGGCGACCGCGAGGGCTGCACGCTGGAAAACGGCGTGGTGCGCACGCCCACGGGCTTTGATGCGGCATTCCGGGCGATGAAGGAGGGCGGCTGGACCGCGCTCGACTGCGACCCGGAATATGGCGGCCAGGGTCTGCCCTATCTGATGAGTTCCGCCGTGGGCGAGGTCTTCGTCTCGGCCAACATGGCCTTCAACATGTATCAGGGACTGACCCATGGCGCCTATTCGGCGATCCATGCCCATGGCAGCCCGGAGCAGAAGGCGAAATACCTGCCGAAAATGGTGTCTTGCGACTGGACCGGCACCATGAACCTGACCGAGCCGCATTGCGGAACCGACCTCGGCCTGCTGCGGACCAGGGCGGAACCGCAGGACGACGGCAGCTACCTGATCACCGGCCAGAAGATCTTCATCTCGGCCGGCGATCATGACCTGGCCGAGAACATCATTCACCTGGTCCTGGCCAAGGCGCCCGGCGGCGGCGAGGGAACGAAGGGCATCTCGCTCTTCATCGTGCCGAAGGTCCTTGTGAACGAAGACGGCTCGCTGGGCGCGCGCAACGCGGTGACGGTCGGCAAGATCGAAGAGAAGATGGGCATTCACGGCAATGCCACCTGCGTGCTGGACTATGATGGCGCGAAGGGCTGGCTGCTCGGCGACCTGCACAAGGGCATGCGGGCCATGTTCACCATGATGAACGAGGCACGGCTGGGCGTGGGCCTGCAGGGCTATGCGGTGGCCGAGGCGGCCTACCAGAATGCGGCAGCCTATGCCCGGGATCGCCTGCAGGGCCGGGCCGTGACAGGGGTGAAGAACCCGACCGGCGCCGCCGACCCGCTGATCGTTCATCCCGACATCCGCCGGGCGCTGATGGATCAGAAGAGTTTTGTCGAGGGCGCCCGCGCGCTGACCTTCTGGGGCGCCAGCCTGATCGACCGGGCCCATCACGGCGATGCCGCGGCCGACGGGCTGATCGGCCTCCTGACCCCGGTGATCAAGGGTTTCCAGACCGACAAGGGGTTCGACTCGGCGGTGCAGGCCCAGCAGATCTACGGCGGCCACGGCTATATCGAGGAACAGGGCATGTCGCAGTTCGTCCGCGATGCCCGGATCGCGATGATCTACGAAGGCGCGAACGGCGTGCAGGCGCTGGATCTGGTCGGTCGCAAGCTCGCAACCGATGGTGGCAAGCATGTGATGGCCTTCTTCGACATGGTGAAGGCCGAAACGAAGGCGCATGATGGCGACGACCGGATGAAGGCGTTCACCGATCCGCTGAAGGCGGCGTCGAAACAGATGCAGGCGGCCGGCATGTTCTTCATGCAGAACGGCATGAAGAACCCCGATGCGGCGCTTGCCGGCTCGACCGATTTCCTGCACCTGATGGGTCATGTCTGCCTGGGCCTGATGTGGACGCGGATGGCCGCCGCCGCCCATGCGGCACTGGATGCGGGCACGGAGGACAGCGCGTTCTACGAGACCAAGATCGCCACCGGCCGCTACTACATGGCCCGCCAGCTCCCGGCCTGCGGGATGCATCTGGCGCGGATCGAAAGCGGGGCGGATCCGGTGATGGCCCTTGCCGCCGAGGCGTTCTAAGCTTGCGGTGCAAATTCCCGGAAGAAAGGAATTTGCACCCCGCCGCAGCCGGAGGAGCCAATGCCGAGACGTTTCCGCCTGACCCGCCGCTTCCCCGTCGCAATGACCGAAGACGGCTATCGCCGCCTGAAACGCTTTGCCGCCGAGGCCGGGCTGGACGAGGGCGAGGCGCTGTCGTTCCTGTTCGAGAATTTCGACAGCGTGACCGACCGGGAAAACCTGATGCATCGCCTGCGGCTTTTCAATCTGGAACTGGAGGCACGAAAATCCTGAGGGATGCGAGGATGGGCTGCGGGCGCCTCCGGCGGGGGGGTATTTAGATCAAGAGGAAGCCGGCAATCCAGTCGGCCCCGCCCCGGACCCTTACTGCCTTGGCTATGCATCTCACCGAAGCGGGGCTTCCCCTTGAGCGGTCATCGGCTCCCCAGCCTGTACCGCGATTCAGAGACTGAGGGATCAGGGTTAACAAATCCTCTTCCTCTTGACGAAAATACCCCACGGGGGTGCGGGGGTGTGAAACCCCCGCCAGCGACGGTGATCGAGGGAGGAACCGCAACATGACGATCCAGCTCCACGGCTTCGGCGAAAGCGGCAATGCCTATAAATGTGCGCTGGCGCTGGAACTGACCGGCACGCCCTGGCAGCCGGTCTTTGTCGACTATTTCCGGGGTGCCACCCGCACGCCAGCATTCCGCGCGCTGAACGAGATGGGCGAGGTGCCGGTTCTGGTCGATGGGGACGAAACGCTCAGCCAGTCGGGCAGCATCCTGCTCCATATCGCCGATGCGACCGGGCAACTCGGGGGGGCGAGCCCCGCCGAGCGGCGGGAGGTCCTGCGCTGGATCCTGTGGGACAACCACAAGTTTTCCGCCCAGGGCGGAACCTGCCGCTTCCTGATGAACTTCCTGCCGGCAGACAAGCGCCCTGAGGGCGTGATTCCCTGGCTGCAGGGCCGCTTCAGGGCGGCCTGCACGGTGCTGAACGACCATCTGGCCACCCGCGACTGGGTGGCGGGCGGCACGGGGGCGACGGTGGCCGATCTCTCCTGCTGTTCCTATCTCTATTACCCCGAACCCTTCGGCTTCACCCGCGCCGACTGGCCCCATATCGACACCTGGCTTTCCCGCCTTTCCGCCCTTCCGGGCTGGAAGCATCCCTATGACCTGATGCAGCGGGCTTTCCCGCCTGCCGCCGCCTGAGGAGAAACCGATGACCGAAGCCTATATCTACGACGCCGTCCGCACCCCGCGCGGCAAGGGCCGCGCCGATGGCGCGCTGCATGAAGTCACCTCCGTCGCGCTGTCGGCCGGGGTATTGAATGCCGTCAAGGACCGCAACGGCCTGTCGGGCCATGCGGTCGAGGATGTGATCTGGGGCAATGTCACCCAGGTGGGCGAGCAGGGCGGCTGTCTTGCCCGCTCGGCCGTCCTGCTGTCGGATCTGGACGAACGCATCCCGGGCCTTGCCATCAACCGCTTCTGCGCCTCCGGCATGGAGGCGGTGAACCTGGCGGCAAACCAGGTGAAGGGCGGCGCAGGCCAGGCCTATATCGCCGGCGGCGTCGAGATGATGGGCCGCGTGGCGATGGGCAGCGACGGTGCCGCGATCGCCGTCGACCCGACGCTTGCGATGAAGACCTATTTCGTGCCGCAGGGGATTTCTGCCGACATCATTGCCACCGAATACGGGTTCACCCGCGAGATGGCCGATGCCCTGGCGGTGGAATCCCAGCGCCGCGCGGCCGAGGCCTGGGCGGATGACAGGTTCGCCCGCTCCATCGTGCCGGTGCGGGATCGCAATGGGCTGACCATCCTCGACCGCGACGAATACATGCGCCCGGGCACCGATCTGGCGGCGCTGGGCGGGCTGAAGGCCAGTTTCAGGGACATGGGCGAGGTGATGCCCGGTTTCGACAAGGTGGCGCTGATGAAATATCCCCATCTCGAGCGGATCAACCACATCCACCATGCCGGCAACTCTTCGGGCATCGTCGACGGGGCTGCGGCGGTGCTGATCGGCAACGCCGAATTCGGCAAGGCCAACGGGCTGAAGCCGCGCGCGCGCATCCGTGCCACGGCGAAGATCGGCACCGATCCGACGATCATGCTGACCGGCCCGGTCCCCGTGACCGAGAAGATCCTCAAGGACAGCGGCATGTCGATCCGCGACATCGACCTCTTCGAGGTCAACGAGGCCTTCGCCTCGGTCGTGCTGCGCTTCATGCAGGCCTTTGACGTCGATCCCGCGCTGGTCAATGTCAACGGCGGTTCCATTGCCATGGGCCATCCGCTGGGCGCCACCGGCGCCATCATCATCGGCACGCTGCTGGACGAGTTGGAGCGCAGCGGCAAGGGCACCGGGCTTGCCACGCTCTGCATCGCCAGCGGCATGGGCGCCGCCACCATCATCGAGAGGGTGTGATGCCAAAGCTGGACCCCCTCGCCGCGCCTTTGCGGACGGGCTCGACCTACCCCGAGCCCTATGCCGCGATGATGAGGGGCCGATCCTCGCGCCGGCTGGGCGATCTGGCGGGGCTGACCCAGTTCGGCGCCAATCTGGTGATGCTGGAGCCTGGCGCCGTCGCATCGCTGCGCCACTGGCATGCGGCCGAGGACGAGTTCGCCGTGGTCCTGTCCGGCGCGCTGGTGCTGGTCGAGGATGAGGGCGAAACCTGGATGGCGCCGGGGGAGTTCGCGGCCTGGAAGGCCGGCGTGGCGAACGGCCACCGTTTCGAGAACCGTTCGGCCGAACCGGCCAGCTTCTTGATCGTCGGGTCGAAGGCCCCGCATGAGGTGGTGGCCTATTCCGACCACGATTTCGGGCTGGATATCGAAGGCGGGCGCGTCCGTCACACCTATCGCGACGGCACCGACTGGGCGGGGCCGCGCGAATGATCGTGCATCCCGCCCATGCGCCGCTGATCCGCCGGGAAGACGGGATCACGACGCTGCATCTGTCCGAGGCGGGCGGGCTGAGGCAATTCGGCTGCTACGTAGAAACCTTGCCGCCGGGCACCCGGTCATCCGAACGGCATTGGCATCTGGCCGAGGACGAGGCGCTTTATCTTCTGTCCGGCACCGCGACGGTGGTGGATGACTGCGGAGCGCATGTCCTGACCCCCGGCGATGCCGCGATCTGGCGCAGGGGAGAGCCGGATGCCCATCATGTGCAAAACCGCAGCGCCGCGCCCGCAACCTATGTCATTGTCGGCAGCCGGGTCGCCGGGGACATCTGCCACTATCCCGACAGCGGCACCCGCATGGTGAACCATGCCACCACTTGGGAGGTGCTGGATGCCGCCGGCACGCGCCTGCGCGGCGGCGACCTGCCGCCGGAACTGCTGGATCTGGCGCCGGACTGGGGTGGCCCCCGCGACACCGACCTGACCCCGCGCCGCATCCAGCCCGCCGCAACCCGCGAATGGCTGCTGGAGGACGGCTACATCCACCCGATCCTCGGCCCGCTTGGCGCTTATCGGCATTGCGTTCTGGGCGATCCCGGCGGGCTGACACAATTCGGCCTGCATCTGGAAGACCTGCCGCCCGGTGGCACCTCGTCCTTTCGCCACTGGCATGAGCGCGAGGATGAGATGATCCTCGTTCTCTCCGGCGCGCCGACATTGATCGAAGACACCGAAACACTGTTGGCCCCCGGTGACGCCGCCTGCTGGCCTGCGGGCCAGCCCATCGGCCACCGGCTGGAAAACCGCAGCGACCGGCCCGCCACCTATCTGACGCTTGGCACCCGGTTCCCCCGGGATGTCATCCACTACACCGACCACGACCTGATCACCCACAACGACGGCCCCGCCCGCCGCTATCTGCGCCGCGACGGGACCGAATATCCGCCCAAAGATCCGCACGGAGGAGCAACATGACCGATTTCACCATGAAGACCGATGCCGATGGCGTCGCCATCATCACCTGGGACGTGCCATCGAAGTCGATGAACGTCATGTCGATGGCCGGTTTTGCCGAGCTTGACGCGCTGGTCGGCGATGCGCTGGCCGATCCGGAGGTGAAGGGGATCGTCATCACCTCGGCCAAGAAGGATTTTGCCGGTGGGATGGATCTGAACGTCATCGCCGAGATGCGCGCAGGCGGCGCCCAGGCGATCTTCGATGGCGTGATGCAGATGCACCGGGTCCTGCGCCGGATCGAGCTTGCCGGCATGGATCCGAAGACCCGCAAGGGCGGAAAGCCCATCGCCGCGGCGCTGCCGGGCACCGCGCTGGGCATCGGGCTGGAACTGCCGCTTTCGACCCATCGCATCTTTGCGGCCGAGAACCCCAAGGCCAAGATCGGCCTGCCGGAAATCATGGTCGGCATCTTCCCCGGCGGTGGCGGCACCACGCGGCTGGTCCGCAAGCTGGGCGCGATGGTGGCCGCACCTTTCCTGCTTGAGGGCAAGCTGTCGGATCCGAAGGCGGCCAAGGCCGCCGGGCTGATTGACGAGGTGGTACCTGCGGCCGAGCTTCTGGACCGGGCCAGGGCCTGGGTGCTGGGCGCAAAGGATGCCGACCTGGTGAAGCCCTGGGATGACAAGGGCTACAAGATGCCGGGCGGCGCGCCCTATCACCCCGCGGGCTTCATGACCTTCACCGGCGCCAATGCGATGGTGTTCGGCAAGACCCAGGGCGTCTATCCGGCGGCCAAGGCGCTGCTTGCCGCGGTTTACGAAGGCGCGCTGGTGCCCTTCGACCAGGCCTTGAAGATCGAGGCGCGGCAGTTCACCGCCGTCCTGATGAACCCGTCGTCCGCCGCGATGATCCGCAGCCTCTTCATCAACAAGGAGGCGCTGGACAAGGGCGCGAACCGGCCGGCGGTTGCCGACCAGACGGTGAAGCGGCTGGGCGTCATCGGCGCCGGCATGATGGGGGCCGGCATCGCCTATGTCGCGGCACAGGCCGGGATCGAGGTCGTGCTGATCGACAGCACGCAGGAGTCGGCGGACCGCGGCCGCAAACATTCCGAAGACCTGCTCGACAAGGGCATGAAGCGCGGCAAGGTGACGGCCGAGAAGAAGGCCGAAGTGCTGGGCCGCATCACCGCGACCACCGATTACGCGGCGCTGAAGGGTGTAGACCTGATCGTCGAGGCGGTGTTCGAGGATCCCAAGATCAAGGCCGAGGTGACGAAGCGCGCCGAAGAGGCGGCCGGCGATGATATGATCTTCGCCACCAACACCTCGACCCTGCCGATCAGCTCGCTTGCCCATGCCAGCGCCCGGCCCGACCGGTTCATCGGCATCCATTTCTTCAGCCCGGTCGACAAGATGATGCTGGTCGAGATCATCCGCGGCAAGAAGACCGGCGAGGTGGCCGTGGCCAAGGCGCTGGATTTCGTCCGCCAGATCCGCAAGACGCCGATCGTGGTGAACGACGCGCGCTTCTTCTACGCCAACCGCTGCATCATCCCCTATATCAACGAAGGCATCCGCATGGTCGCCGAAGGGGTGGAGCCGGCGCTGGTCGAGAATGCTGCAAAGCTGGTCGGCATGCCGCTGGGCCCGCTGCAGCTGGTTGATGAAACCTCGATCGACCTGGGCGTGAAGATCGCCAAGGCCACCCGGGCCGCCATGGGCGGCGACTACCCCGATGATGCGGTGGACAGGGTGCTGTTCTGGATGGCCGATCAGGGCCGCCTTGGGCGCAAGTCGAATGCGGGCTTCTACAGCTATTCCGACAAGGGCGAGCGTCTTGGCCTGTGGGAGGGGCTGGAACAGAAATATCCGCATGACAAGATGCAGCCGTCGCTGGCCGATGTGCAGCACCGCCTGCTCTTTGCGCAGGTGCTGGAGGCGGTCCGCGCCCTGGAAGAGGGTGTGCTGACCGATATCCGCGAAGGCGATGTCGGCGCGATCCTGGGCTGGGGCTTCGCGCCATGGTCGGGCGGGCCGTTCTCCTGGCTCGACATCATCGGCGCCGCGCGGGCGGTGGAGATCTGCCGCGGCCTGACGGCGCAGTTCGGGCACCGTTTCGAGGCGCCGGAACTGCTGCGCGAAATGGCCGAGAAGGGCGAGACCTTCTATGCCCGCTTCGGCAGCCAGAAGGCCGCGGCCTGATCTGGCCGCTGGCCCCCCGCGCCGCCGCATGACCCGGGTGGCGCGGGGCAGCGCCCTGCCGCGCAAGGCTTCCCCCTCATCCGGGGGGAGGCCCGAGAGATCCCGGGTGGCGCGGGGGGCAGCGCCCTGCCGCGCATGGTTTCCCCTTATCCCGGGGGGAGGCACCCGGGGATCCGGCCGGCCCAGCGGGCCGCCGGGCCTCAGCTCACCGCGCCGCAGTCCACCACGCCTCAGTTCACCGCATTGGGCAGCGGCCGATCTTCGGCAAAGGCGACCAGGTTTCCAACCGCCATCAGCCCCATTGCCGTGCGCACCTCCAGCGCCGCCGTGCCAAGATGCGGCAGCAGCGTGACGTTCTGCATCGTCAGAAGGGCCGGGTTGACCTTGGGCTCCTCCTCGTAGACGTCAAGGCCGGCGCCGGCGATCCTGCCTTCGGACAGCGCGGCGACCAGCGCCGCCTCGTCGACGATATCGCCCCGCGCGATGTTCACGAGGATCGCCTCCGGTTTCATTCGCGCCAGCGCGGCGGCGTCGATCAGATGCCGCGTTTCGGGTGTTGCCGGGACGGCCAGAACCACCACATCGGCGGCCAGCGCCTCGGCCAGCGCCACCTGCCGGGCGGGAACGCCGGGGTCATCGGCCACGGGCGAGCGGTTGAAGAACACCGCCGCCATCCCCAGGCCCAGGACGCAGCGCCGCGCAATGGCCTTGCCGATCCGGCCCATGCCGATGATGCCGACGGTCTTGCCGCCCAGATGCAGCCCCAGCAACTGGGTCGGATGCCAGCCGGTCCAGCCGCCGGCGCGCAGCATCCGTTCGCCTTCGCCCGCGCGGCGCGCGGTCATAAGGATCAGGGTGAGGGCGATGTCGGCGGTGGCCTCGGTCACGGCGCCGGGGGTATTCGTCACCGCAACGCCGGCGGCCCGGGCCGCCGCAACGTCGATATGGTTGATCCCCACGCCGAAATTGGCCAGCAGCCGCGCCCGGGGCGCCGGGACATCGGCAAAGACCGCGGCCGAGAAGCGGTCGCCCAGCGTGGGCAGAACCAGATCGAAATCGGTCAGCGCGCGGCGCAGCTCATCGGGGGACAGTGGGTCGGTCCGGTCGCGCAGCGTGACGTCGAAACGCGCATCTGCGGCGGCGAGGGCTGCATCGGGCAGGCGGCGGGTGATCAGAAGCCGCATCAGAACATCCGCCCGCCCAGCGGCACCTCTTGCCCCGGACCGATCAGCACCACCTCGCCATCGGCATCGGGCACGCCCAGCACCAGAACCTCGCTGCGCACCGGGCCGATCTGCCGCGGCGGAAAGTTCACCACCCCCAGCACCTGCCGCCCGACCAGCGTCTCGGGGGTGTAATGCCGCGTGATCTGGGCCGAACAGCGCTTCTCGCCGATCTCGCCGCCGAAATCGACCCACAGCTTGATCGCCGGTTTGCGCGCCTCGGGAAAGGGTTCGGCCCGGGTGATCCGGCCAACGCGGATATCGAGCTTCTGGAAATCGTCATAGCTGATCATCGCCCAAGCTCCCGCCCGCGGTCGGCTGCCGCCTTCACCGCCCGGTGCATCAGCGGCGGCAGGCCAGTCTTGTCGTCCATGAGCACCGCCAGCGCCGCCGCCGTGGTGCCGCCCGGCGAGGTGACGTTGATCCGCAGCTGTGCCGCCGTCTCGTCGCTTTGCCAGGCCAGTTCGCCGGCGCCGCAGACCGTGGCCCGGGCCAGCCGCATCGCCACATCGGCCGACAGCCCCTCCGCCTCGCCCGCCGCGGCAAGCGCCTCGATCAGAAGGAAGACATAGGCCGGACCGGAGCCGGATACCGCCGTCACCGCGTCGATCTGATGCTCGCCGTCAAGGTCGACCACCTCGCCCACCGCCTGCATCAGGTTGCGCGCCAGCGCCAGATCCGCGGCCGTCGCCCGGGCGTTGCCGCACAGGCCGCTGATGCCGCGGCCGACCATCGCGGGGGTGTTCGGCATGACGCGGACGATGGGTGTCGCCGCGCCGAGCGTCGCCTCCAGCGTGGCGATCGTGGTGCCGGCCGCGATCGAGATGAAAAGCGTCGTCCCGTTTCCCAGCGCCTGCAGCCCGGGCAGGGCCGCGCCCATCATCTGCGGCTTCACCGCCAGCAGCGCCACCGCAGGTGCCGGCGGCAGGCCGGCGTTCAGATGGACGCCGGCGCCCTGCAGCCAGTCCGAAGGCTGCGGTTCCAGTACCCAGACCGATTTCGCCGGCACGCCGGCCTTCAGCCAGCCCGCCAGAAGCGCGCTGCCCATCTTGCCGCAGCCAAGAAGCACCAGCCCGTCGCGGGCCACCCGTTCCATGCTCATCCCAGATCTCCCATCTCGGGAGGAGAGGTTAGGCGCGCCCGTAAGCCTCTGCAATGGCGACCTTCAGCGCTTCCGCCGGGGTCTTGTCGCCCCAGAGCGCAAGCTGGAAGGCCGGGTAGAACCGCTCGGCCGCCAGCACGGCCGAGGAAATCAGCCGGTCGATCTGCTCGGGGCCTGCGATCTGGCCCCCCGCCAGGCAGAGGCCATAGCGCCAGACCATCAGCTTCTGTTCGTCCCACCAGGTGAAGGCGCCGGTCCAGACCAGATCGTTGCACCGATTCATCAATTCGTAGAGCGCGGCCATCCGCGGGGCCGGCGGCTCCATCTCGAAGGTGCAGATCAGCCGCAGCGTCTCGTCCTGCGGACTCCAGGCCAGCGTCAGCGAATAGGTCCGCCACTGCCCTTCGACCGCCATGGCGATCTGGTCTTCGGTGACGCGGTCAAACTCCCAGGCATGATCCGCGGCCAGAGATTCAACGATATCGATGGGGTGAATCTCATCCCCCAGCGCCAGATCCTCGGTGAAAGCCATGCCCGTGTCCCGCAATTTGCCGCTGTTTCCGGATGATCCACCAGAGGCTGTTGATCCGGCAAGACGCTGCGAAAGGACTGAGCAGCAATACCAGATATTGTGGGTGCATGCTGGCGACAAAGCCGATTTCTGTAAAGCGGTTTCTTGTGGACAACCCGGCCGTTGCTGTGGATCAGCGCATGTTCCTGCATGGTTTTGCCGGCAAGGGCGCCGCAACGCGGCTGCATGCGGGGTCCGGCCGGATCGGGGCCGGGCCTCCCGCCGCGGCCTTGACCGGGTGATCCGCGTCGTTTGCTGCCGGCCAGACCTTACCTGTGTGACAGATGCCTGAGGCCGCGGCGCATCAGCCGGCCCTGTACCAGGCCTGCCAGCGCCGAGGCCAGCGAGGCGGCCAGTCCGAAGAACCCCAGGACCAGCGCCACCGCCTGATCCGACCAGCGCAGCCCCGCGCGCATGAAGCGCGACTTGCCGAGGATCTCCAGCCGGCCGACCACCTTCGGTCCCATCGCCTCGGTTGCCACGGCCAGACGCCGCGCGTCCTCCGGCCCGTCGACATAGCGCAGCAGATGCAGCGTCGTTGCCGCATCCAGCCGCCCGGCCACCCGACCAAGATCCGAGGCGGTCTCGGCCAGTGGCCGCACCGCCACCGGATCGATCAGCCGCGCAGGGTCGGTCAGCGTGTCGAGCCGCATCGCCTCGTCCCAGCGGATGCCGGTCCGCGCGGTGTCCAGGATCAGCGCCAGCAGTCGTGGCGGCACCAGGCTCATCCGGCGGGCAAGTTTCAGCAGCGACGCGCCGGCCTTCAGCGTCAGCGAAGAGCCGCCGGTGGCGACGGCGGCAACCGTGGCGCCAAGACCCACGGCCGAAAGCGTCAGGTCCAGCTGGTCGACCTCGGCGCCGGTTGCGGCGGCAAGGCCGGCACGGCCGATGCCGAGAACATCGCCCACCGGCGACAACGTGACCGGCGCATTGCAGATCAGCGCCTCGCTCAGCGAACATTCCGCGGCATCCCAGGCACAGACCAGACAGCCGCCGGCAACGGCGAACACCCCGGAATCGGCATCCCAGGCCGCTGTGCGGCGGGCGGTCAGCGCCTGGGGCAGCAGGATGCCGCGCTCTGCCGCGACGTCTTCCACCGCGGCGATGGCGATCCAGTTGCGCGGATCCTCGTCCAGCAGTGCCGAGAGCCGCACCGCCACCGCCTCTGGCGTGGCGGTGCGGGCGGTTTCGCGCTCCAGCGCTGCGACAAAGCCTGCGACGCTGCGGTCGACCAGCGGGCGGATCAGCGGATCGCGGGCGATCTTCCAGCCCGCCCAGCCGGTTGCCGTCACCGACAGGGCCAGCCCGGCAACCAGCGCCGCGCGCGCCAGCCCCCGGGCAGCCCGCCGGATCATCCCGGCGGCCGGCGCGAGCGGACCATGCCCACGATATCGAACACCTGCTCCAGGATCGGCGCCGCGATGGCATCGGCACGCCCGGCACCCTGGCCGAGGATACGGTCGATTTCGGCGGGATCCTTCATCAGCCGGTTCATCTCGTTCGTGATCGGCGACAATTTGGCGACGGCAAGCTCGGCCAGTCTGGGCTTGAAGGTGCCGAACGGGGCGCCGGCATATTCGGTCACCACCTGCGCGGCGCTTTGTCCGGAAAGCGCGGCATAGATATTGACGAGGTTCTTCGCCTCGGGCCGGTCCTTCAGGCCGTCGAGCGTCTCGGGCAGCGGTGCGGGATCGGTCTTGGCCTTGCGAATCTTGGCCGCGATCATGTCGGCATCGTCGGTCAGGTTGATCCGGCTCTGGTCGCTGGGATCGGATTTCGACATCTTCTTGGTGCCGTCGCGCAGCGACATGACCCGCGTTGCCGCACCTTCGATCACCGGCTCGGTGATCGGGAAGAAATCGACCTTGTAATCGTGGTTGAACTTCATCGCGATGTCGCGCGTCAGTTCGAGATGCTGTTTCTGGTCCTCGCCCACCGGCACATGGGTCGCCTGATACAGCAGGATGTCGGCGGCCATCAGCGACGGATAGGCCAGAAGGCCGAGGCTGGAATTCTCGGCGTTCTTGCCCGCCGTCTTGTCCTTGAACTGCGTCATCCGGTACATCCAGCCGATGCGCGCGACGCAGTTGAAGATCCAGGCCAGTTCGGCATGGCCGGGCACCTGGCTCTGGTTGAACAGGATCGAGCGGGCGGGGTCGATCCCGGCGGCGATGAAGCCGGCCGCCGCCTCGCGCGTCTGCTGGCGCAGCTTTTCGGGGTCCTGCCAGACGGTGATCGCATGCAGGTCGACAAGGCAGTAGATCGTCTCGATCCCCTCGTCCTGCTTCTCGACAAAGCGTTTCAATGCGCCAAGGTAGTTGCCCAGCGTCAATCCGCCGGAAGGCTGGATGCCCGAGAAGATGCGGGGCTGGAAGGTTTTCGGCGTTTGGGCCGCCGGTGCGCCTGTGGACATCGGATGCTCCGTCTGGAATGTGCGACGGCTTCCGCGTAAGCCATGGGGCGGGGGGCGTCAACGGCCCCGAACGGGCTGAAAGGGCAGGGCCGCATGCCAAGCGATCACAATCAGGCGCCGATCAACCCCTTGCCGTGGATCGTCTGGGCGCTGGCCCTGCCGATGATCGCGGTGGAGGTGGTGGTGCAGCTTGGCGAGAGCGGGCTCGCCGGGGGCGACCGGGGTCTGGGCTGGCGCAGCGAGGCGATCCAGCGCTTTGCCTATGCGCCGGGCTTCGTACGCGAGGCCTGGGCGCAGGGCATGTGGATTCCGCCCGAACCCTGGCGCTTCGTCAGCTACAATCTAATCCACCCCAGCTTTACCAGCACGCTGTTCGCGCTGGTGATCCTGCTGGCGCTGGGCAAGATGGTGGGAGAGATCTTTCGCTGGTGGGCGGTGGCTGCGGTCTTTCTCGGCGCCTCGGTGGCGGGCGCACTGATCTACACCATCGTGCCGCCGGGGCAGGAAATTGCGCTTTTCGGGGCCTATCCCGCCGATTACGGGCTGATCGGGGCCTTCACCTTCCTGCTGTGGGTTCGGCTGGCCGGCACCGGCGCGAACCAGTACCGCGCGTTTTCGCTGATCGGCGTGCTGATGCTGGCACAGTTCCTGTTCTCGCTGGTGGTGGGCGGAAACCCGTGGTGGGTGGCCGAGCTGGGTGGTTTTGTGGCGGGGTTCCTCCTGTCGTTCCTGGTCAGTCCCGGCGGTTGGGGCCGGGTGATGCAGCGGTTGCGCCAGCGCTGACCGGGCCATGCCGCTGCGGCATGGCGGGCATGCCGTGCCGTGGCTTGTCGGGCGGGCACCCTTGCCCCATCTGCGGGGGGTATTCCTTGAAAGGAGTCTTCCGATGCCCCGCCTGTTGTCCAGCCTTGCTGCCGCCCTCGACACCTTCGGCGCTGCCGCCCGCGCCTCGGCCGCGGTCCGCGTCCACCGGACGCCGGCGCTGGCCGATCTGCAGCGCCTCAACATCCCGGTCGATGCGATGCGGGCCATCCGCCTCTGACCGGCCGCGCCATCAGCCGCCCTCCTTGACCGCCTCCATCGCGACATAGGTCGAGGTCTGTGCCACATGCGGCAGCGCGCTGATGCGTTCGCCCAGAACGCGGCGGTAATCGGCAATATCGGCCGTCCGCACCTTCAGAAGATAATCGAAGCGGCTGGCAATCATGTGGCATTCCTCGATTTCCGGCACGGCCAGCACCGCCCGGTTGAAGGCCTGCAGCGCCGCCTCGCGGGTGTCCGACAGCCGGACCTCGACAAAGGCGACCTGCGCCTGCCCGGTTTTCACCGGATCGAGCACGGCGCGGTAGCCGGCAATCACGCCTGATTCTTCCAGCCGTTTCATCCGCGCCTGCACCGGGCTTTTCGACAGTCCGACCCGGCGGGCCAGGTCGACGACGGCGATCCGCCCCTCGGCTGCGAGAATCCGCAGGATCGCCTGATCGAAACGGTCCAGAGCCTCCGGTCCATCCGCCATGGAAACCTCCTGAAAATCGGTCATTCCGCCCGATCCACGGATCATAATCGGGAAAATCGCCGGTTCGCAACGCGCTATCCTTGGCGCATCGCCCCCAGCCGCGCCGAGAGTGCCATGCCCGACCCCATCGACATCATCACCCACCAGTCGCTTGCGCCCGAGGCGCCGCTTGTTTCGGCCCTGATCGCCGAGGCCGATCTTGCGCCGGAGGAGCGCGCCCGCATCGTCGCCGAGGCCGCGACGCTGGTCCGCCGCATCCGCGACAGTTCCCGCCCGGGGCTGATGGAGGTGTTTCTCGCCGAATACGGCCTGTCCACCGATGAGGGCATCGCCCTGATGTGTCTTGCCGAGGCCTTGCTGCGCGTGCCCGATGCCGCCACGATGGACGCGCTGATCGAGGACAAGATCGCGCCCTCGGACTGGGGCCGGCACCTGGGAAAATCGGCGTCGTCGCTGGTCAACGCCTCGACCTGGGCGCTGATGCTGACCGGGCGCGTCCTTGACGACCGCGAGCCGGGCGTCACCGGCCATCTGCGCGCGGCGTTGAAACGACTGGGCGAGCCGGTGATCCGCTCGGCTGTCTCCCGTGCGATGAAGGAGATGGGTCGCCAGTTCGTGCTGGGCGAGACCATCGACACCGCGATGGCGCGCGCCCGCGAGTTGGAGGCGAAGGGCTATACCTACAGCTATGACATGCTGGGCGAGGCCGCGCGGACCGAGGCCGATGCCCGCCGCTATCACCTGGCCTATTCCCGCGCCATCACTGCCATCGCCAAGGCGGCGAAAGGGTCGGATATCGGGGCGAATCCGGGGATCTCGGTCAAGCTGTCGGCGCTGCACCCGCGCTATGAAGTGGCCAAGCGCGAGCGGGTGATGGCGGAACTGGTGCCGCGGGTGCGGGCCCTGGCCGGGCTGGCCCGGGCCGCGGGCCTGGGCTTCAACATCGATGCCGAAGAGGCCGACCGGCTGGCCCTGTCGCTCGAGGTGATCGAGGCGGTGCTGGCGGATCCCTCGCTTGCCGGCTGGGACGGATTCGGCGTGGTGGTGCAGGCCTATGGCCGGCGCTGCGGCGCGGTGATCGACTGGCTCTATGCCCTGTCCGTGCGGCTGGACCGGCGGATCATGGTGCGGCTGGTGAAGGGCGCCTATTGGGACGCCGAAATCAAGCGCGCGCAGGTGCTGGGCCTGGCCTCCTTCCCGGTCTTCACCAGGAAGCAGGCGACCGATGTCAGCTATATCGCCAGCGCGCGCAAGCTGCTGGGCATGACGGATCGGATCTATCCGCAGTTCGCCGGCCACAACGCCCATACGGTGGCCGCGGTGCTGGACATGGCCTCGGCCATGGGGGTTTCGGCAGAAATGTTCGAGTTCCAGCGGTTGCACGGCATGGGAGAGCGGTTGCACGACCTTGTTCTGTCGGAAAAGTCCACGCGCTGCCGCATCTATGCCCCGGTCGGCGCGCATCGCGACCTGCTGGCCTATCTGGTCCGCCGGCTGCTGGAGAATGGCGCCAACTCCAGTTTCGTGAACCAGATCGTGAACGAGGAAGTGCCACCGGAAAAGGTTGCCGCCTGCCCGCTGACCTATATGGAGGCCGTCGCATCGGTGGAAAACCCGGCCGTGCTCCCCTCTGCCGCCCTCTTCCCCGGCCGGGTCAATTCCCGCGGCTACGACCTGACCGATACCGCCGATCTCGACAGGCTTGATGCGGCCCGCATGCCCTATGCCGAAGTCCTGGTCGAGGCGGCACCGCTGCTTGCCGGCCGCGCGGCCGGCGGGCTGCGGCTCGAGGTGCAAAATCCCGCGACCGGGGCGCCGGTGGGCCTGGTGCTGACCGCCAGCCCCGCCGATGCCGACACAGCCCTGCGCCTGGCCGAACCCTGGGCCGCCGATCCCGCAACCCGGGCCGAGGTGCTGAACCGTGCGGCCGATCTCTACGAGGCCGAGGTCGGCCCGATCTATGCGCTTCTTGCCCGCGAAGCCGGCAAGACGCTGGCCGATTCCGTGTCGGAACTGCGCGAGGCGACGGATTTCCTGCGCTATTATGCCGCCGGCGCGGCATCGCTGACCGATCCGCCGCGCGGCATCTTCGCCTGTATCAGCCCGTGGAACTTCCCGCTGGCGATCTTCACCGGCCAGATCGCCGCCGCGCTGGCCGCAGGCAACGCCGTGCTGGCCAAACCGGCCGAGCAGACGCCGCTGATCGCCGCCCTTGCGGTGTCGCTCCTTCACCGCGCCGGCGTGCCGGCGACCGCGCTGCAGCTTCTGCCCGGCGATGGCACCGTGGGCGCGATGCTGTCGGCCGATCCGCGGGTGGCCGGCATCGCCTTCACGGGGTCGACCGAAACCGCCCTGGCCATTCGCCGCAGCATGGCCGACAATCTGGCGCCCGAGGCGGTGCTGATCGCCGAAACCGGCGGGCTGAATGCGATGATCGTCGATTCCACTGCGCTGCCGGAACAGGCGGTGCGCGATATTCTCGCCTCCAGCTTCCAGTCGGCCGGCCAGCGCTGTTCGGCGTTGCGCTGCCTCTATCTGCAGGAAGACATCGCCGCCCCGATGCTGGAGATGCTGTTCGGTGCGATGGACGAACTCGCGGCGGGCGATCCCTGGACGCTCGCCACCGACATCGGCCCGGTGATCGATGCCGAGGCCGCATCGACGATCCGCAGCCATGTCGAGACGGCGCGGCGTGAAGGCCGCCTTCTCAAGGAGCTGAAGGTGCCCGCGACCGGCCATTTCGTTGCCCCCGCGGTGATTCGCATCCCCTCGATCAGCGCCTTGGAACGCGAAATCTTCGGCCCCGTGCTGCATGTCGCCACCTTCCGCGCCGGCGAGATCGACGATGTGGTCGATGCGATCAATGCCACCGGCTACGGCCTGACCTTCGGCCTGCACAGCCGGATCGACGACCGGGTCGAAAGCGTGGTCCGCCGCATCCGTGCCGGCAACACCTATGTGAACCGCAACCAGATCGGCGCCGTGGTCGGCAGCCAGCCTTTCGGCGGCGAGGGGCTGTCGGGCACCGGGCCCAAGGCCGGCGGACCGGACTACCTGGCCCGGTTCACCGCCCGGCCCGCGCCCGCAACGGGCACGCCCGGCCGTCCCACCACCGCGCAGGAGGCGGCACGCCGCCTGGCTGCCGCACCGCCGGCCCCGGCCGAGGCAACCGAAAGCCTGCCCGGTCCCACCGGCGAATCGAACCGGCTGACCTGGTATCCCCGCGCGCCTGTCCTCTGCCTCGGTCCCGGCGAGGCGGCGGCACATGCCCAGGCCCAGGCCATCCGCGCCCTCGGCGGCCGGGCGGTGGAGGCCCCCGATCTGCCACCGGCCGCGCTGGGCGGGCTGACCGGCTTTTCCGGCGTCCTCGCCTGGGGTGAAACCGCGCGCGAGGCGGCCCGCGCCCTGGCTGCCCGTCCCGGTCCGATCCTGCCGCTGATCGCCACGCTGCCCGACCGCGGCCATGTCACGATCGAGCGCCATACCTGCATCGACACCACGGCGGCGGGTGGCAACGCCCGGCTCCTGGCCGAAGTGGCAGAGGACTGATCCCGCGCCTTCCTCTTGACCAAAATACCCCGGGGGAGGCGCGGCACGCGCCGGGGGCAGCGCCCCCCGCTTTTGCCCGCTTGACCGCCGCGCGCGGATGGGAACACTACGCTCCATGTTTCCCATCCGCGACCACAACCCCTCGGGCCGCACGCCCTATGTCACGCTCGCCCTCATCGCGATCAATGTCGCGATCTTCCTGCTCACCTATCCCGGCGCCAGCGAGGCGGAGCTCGGACGGTTCTACTGGGCCTGGGGCCTGGTGCCGGCGCGCATCATGGCGGGAGAGGGCTACGAGACGCTGATCACCCATATGTTCCTGCATGG
This sequence comes from Paracoccaceae bacterium, assembly GCA_014879735.1. Classification (GTDB taxonomy): domain Bacteria; phylum Pseudomonadota; class Alphaproteobacteria; order Rhodobacterales; family Rhodobacteraceae; genus Pseudogemmobacter. The sequence goes on along the minus strand of JACSRN010000115.1, from coordinate 6,131 downwards.
CGGCTGGCTGCATATCGCCGGCAACATGCTGTTTCTGTGGATCTTCGGCGACAATCTCGAAAGCGAGATGGGCCATGTCGGCTTCTTGCTGTTCTACCTTGCCGCCGGACTGGCCGCGGCGGCGCTGCAGATCCTGCCCGATCCCTATTCCCGGGCGCCGATGGTCGGCGCCTCCGGCGCCATCGCCGGGGTGATGGGGGGCTATCTGCTGCTCTATCCGCGGGCGCGGGTCGATGTGCTGGTGATCATCATCGTCTTCATCCGCATCTTCGCCATGCCGGCCTGGGTCGTCCTGGGCATCTGGTTCGGCATCCAGATCGTCTCGGGCTTCGCGGCCTCGGCGGATGCCGGTGTCGCCTATTGGGCCCATGTCGGCGGCTTCATCGCCGGGCTTGTGCTTGCCCTGCCGCTCTGGCTGCGGCGGGGAGGGGGCGGCTGGTGGCGGCAGACTGCGGGCCAGCCGCCGCATCCCCACCCCGACTATCGGCTTGAGCGCAGCCGGGTCCCACGGGTGCGCCGCTAGGCCGGCCGCTCAGCCGCGCAGCAGCTTGGACACCTGCCCGAACAGCAGGGTGTTGGTGGCAAGGATCGAGCCGGTCTCCAGGGGATCCTGGCCTTCGCGCAGCCCCTCGACCATGCCGCCCGCCTCTTTCACCAGAAGCAGGCCGGCGGCGATGTCCCAGGCCTTGAGCTCGCGCTCCCAGAACCCTTCGTACCGGCCGGCGGCAACATAGGACAGGTCAAGCGCCGCCGCCCCCCAGCGCCGCATGCCGGCGGTCGCCGGCATCAGCTGCGCCAGGTCCTTCAGCATCGCCGGCAGGGTCTGCTTCGCGCCGAAGGGTACGCCGGTCGCGAAAATCGCCTCGTGCAGGTATCGCCGCCCCGAGACGCGCAGCCGGCGGTTGTCGTTGAGCCAGGCGCCCGCACCCTTCTCGGCCCAGAACATCTCGTCCTTGGCCGGGTCGTAGACCACCCCGGCGACGATCTCGCCCTTGTGCTCAAGCGCGATGGAAATCGCCCAGTGCGGCAGGCCGTGCAGGAAGTTGGTCGTTCCGTCCAGCGGATCGACGATCCAGCGCCGCGTCGGATCCTGCCCCGGGGTGCCGCCCGTCTCTTCGCCCAGCCAGCCGTAGGTCGGCCTTGCGCCGAGCAGATCTTCCTTGATCATCCGCTCCGCCTCGCGATCGGCGCGCGAGACGAAATCTCCCGGACCCTTGGAGGAGACCTGCAGGTTCTCGACCTCGCGGAAGTCCTTGACCAGAGAGCGCGCCGCCCGCCGGGCGGCCTTGATCATCAGGTTCAGGTTGGCGCTTCCCTGCATGGGCGGTCTCCGGCGTAAAGGGCGGGTTGGCAACCGCGCGGTTCCTACAGGCAAAGCCGCGGGAAGGAAAGAGCGGGTAGGCCCCGCCCCGCCGCTGCATTGCCCCCCGGACCTAGGGAACGATGTTCACCCGCATGTTTTCCATCCCCTCCGCCTTCACCATCTCGAACAGGATCCTGGCATTGCTCTTCGACAGGCGCACGCAGCCATGGCTGGCGGGCCGGCCCAGCTTGCGTTCCTGATCGGTGCCATGGATGGCATAGCCGCCCTGGTAGAAGATCGCGTAGGGCATCGGCGCGTTGTTGTACTGCCGCGAGCGGTGGTTGCGCGACAGGATCCAGGGCTTGTAGATGCCCTTCGGCGTGGCCATGCCCGACTTTCCGGTCGAGACCGGCCAGGTGAAAAGCCGTCGCCCCTCGTGGAACACTTCCATCGCCTGGCGCGAGATCGAGACCCGGACCTCGACGCGCTCCGCCGCTGCACCATCCGGTCGGACCAGCGCGAGACAGAGCCCAAGCCCCAGCGCTGCCGCGATTGCGCGCATCTCTGCCTCCCCGGGGGCGATGATCCCGGCGCCCCTTTCACCAGTGCCCGGATCGCAGTTCAACGCGCAAAGGGCTGGCCGTCAATGCCTTTTCCCGGGGCGGGGGACCTTCGGATGCGCCGCCCGTCCGCTGGCCCGGCGGCCCGACGCAAGCAGCAGGCCCGCCTGGCCGGCCGACCGCGTTCAATCGCGCTGCAGCTTGACCGCCTCGACCCGCGCAAGGCGCAGGAAATGCGCCACGAAGGGGCGGGCGGCATCCTCCTCGCGGGTGGCGGCATGCATCCGTTTCAGCGCCGGCGGCAGGCCCAGCGGGCGGGTGATATAGTCCGGGTTGCGCCGCACCTGGCGCAGCACCCAGTCGGGCAGCACCGACACGCCGCGCCCCGATCCCACCAGCATCAGGATCACCGCGGTCAGTTCCGCCGTGCGATGCGCGCGCGGCTCCACCCGCGCCGGGGTCAGCAATTCCGTGAACACGTCCAACCTGTCACGGCTGACAGGATAGGTGATCAGCACCTGATCGCGCAGATCCTCGGCCAGGATGAAGGGTTTCCCGGCCAGCGGATTCGCGGCTGCGGCGACGAAGGTCGGGTGATAGTCGAACAGCGGCGCGAAAGAGATGCCCGGCAGCGGCTGCGGATCGGCGGTAATTACAAGATCCACCTCCTCGCGGTTCAGCGCGGGCATTGCATCGAAGGCCAGGCCCGCGCGGATATCGACCTCGACCTCGGGCCAGGCATGGCGGAACTGTTCCAGCACCGGGAAAAGCCAGTCGAAACAGGCGTGGCATTCCAGCGTTATGAACAGCCGTCCGGTCTTGCCCGCGCGCAGGGCGCGGAACTCCTCCTCCATCGCGTCGATCTCGGGCAGGATGCGATCGGCCGCGCGCAGCATGCGCATTCCCGCCGCCGAAAGCCGCATCGGCTTTGAGCGGCGGACGAACAGTTCCATCGCCGCCTGATCCTCCAGCCCCGCGACCTGATGCGACAGCGCCGATTGCGTCATGTTCAGCATTTCGGCCGCCCGGGCCAGCCCGCCGGCCTGATGGATCGCCCGGATGGTACGGAGGTGCTTCAACTCGATGTACATGAAACAGTCTCATAATGATGCTGAAGACTATGAATTTGTCTCACCTTTCCGGATCTGTCACAAGGGGGCACCGAAGGAGAAGACCATGACCCAGACGCCGCGCATCAGCTTCGAATTTTTCCCGCCGCAGACGCTCGAAGCGTCGTTCCGGCTGTGGGATACGGTGCAGACGCTGGCGCCGATGCGGCCCGAATTCGTCTCTGTCACCTATGGCGCGGGCGGCACCACCCGCAAGCTGACCCATGAGGCGGTGACGGCCATCCACCGCAACACCGGGCTGAACGTGGCCGCGCATCTGACCTGCGTCGATGCTTCGCGAGCCGAGACGCTGGAAATCGCCGAGGCCTATGCGGCCGCGGGTGTGCGTGACATCGTGGCCCTGCGCGGCGATGCGCCCAAGGGCGCCGCCGGCTGGACCGCCCATCCCGAAGGCTTTGCCTCGTCGGTCGAACTGGTGGCGGCGCTGTCGGGCAAGGGCTTCAACGTCCGGGTCGGGGCCTATCCCGAACGCCACCCCGATGCCGCCTCGGCCACGGCCGATGTCGCGCATCTAAAGCGCAAGATCGATGCCGGCGCCACCAGCGCGATCACGCAGTTCTTCTTCAACCCCGACACGTTCTTCCGTTTCCGCGATGCCTGCGTGAAGGCGGGGATCAACGCGCCCATCATCCCCGGCATCCTGCCCATCGTCAGCTGGGACGGTGCCCGGCGTTTTGCCGCACGCTGCGGCACGACCGTGCCGGCGCGGCTGGACGATGCCTTCACCCGTGCCGCCCGCGACGGCCGCGAAGAGCTTTATGCGCTGGCCCAATGCACGGCACTTTGCGACCGGCTGATCGAGGGCGGGGTCGAGGACCTGCATTTCTACACCCTGAACCGCCCCGACCTGACGCGAGAGGTGGTGCGCGCTCTGGGCATCCAGCCGCAGACGGTGCTGGAAAAGGTGGCCTGAGCCCGCGATCCGAACTTCCGAGGTCTCCCTGTGGCCCCCGTGCGCGTCTGCCGGGGGCCTCTTTTTCGGCTGCAAAGCAGCCCGCGGTGGCCGGGCAGGATATGCGGCCCGCATCCGGCGGGTCCCGGCGATGCCGCCGTCCGGGCGCCCCGTCTGTGCCCCCATCTGCACCTGCCCCCGCCGCCTGCTGCCGGCCGGGGCGGCTGCGCCTTGGCCGCTCACCCGCGGCTTTGGCTGTGGCGCCGCCGGGCCACAGCGCCGCGCCCCGTGGTCACAGCAATATCTGCTGGTGCCTGGCACGGGTCGGCGTCGTCCCTGTGCGGGGGGCGCTCGCGGTCGCTCCCCCTTGTCGAGGCGGCGCAATCCTCTATCGTCGGGGCGCGCAAAAGGAAGCCTCATGCCCAAGCTCATCACCCTTCTGAACGGCCCGAACCTGAACCTGCTTGGTCTGCGCCAGCCTGAAATCTACGGGCGCGAGACGCTGGCCGATGTGGTGGCGGCGACCGGGGCGCTGGCGGCAGACCTCGGGCTTGCGCTGGAGGCGATGCAGTCGAACCACGAAGGGCAGCTTGTCGACTGGATCCACGCCGCGCGCGGGCGCTCGGCCGGGATCGTCATCAACCCCGGCGCCTATTCCCACACCTCCATCGCGATCCTTGATGCCTTGCAGGCCTTCGAGGGGCCGGTGCTTGAGGTGCATATCTCGAATATCCACCGGCGCGAGGCGTTCCGGCACCATTCCTATGTCTCGGCGCGGGCCGAAGGCGTGATCGCCGGCTTCGGCACCGAGGGCTATCTGCTGGCGCTGCGCCGGATGGCCACCCTGACGCGCGGCTGATGCACGGGGATGTCTGCGCGTTTTCACTGGCATCCCCAGGCGCGGCTCTTCGGCCCTGATGGCAGGCCGGTTCGGCCCTGTGGCGCCGGCGCGGCAGTGCCGCTTATTCCGCCCGATCCGCCTGGGCCTGCACTGGCGCAGGCGCTGGCCCGTGGCGGCGGTTTCGGCGGCGGTTTCCGGATCGGCGGTGCCGGTCCAGCCCCGCAGGAAGGGTTCGAGACGCTGACCTCCGGCTCGACCGGCGCGCCGCGGCGCATCGCCCGCAGCGTGGAAAGCTGGACCGCCAGCTTTGCGGTGAATGCCGGTCTGTTCGGCATCGGCCCCGGGCTGCGGGTCGCGGTCCTGGGCGGGCTGGTCCATTCGCTGTCGCTTTACGGCGCGCTCGAGGGGATGCATCTCGGTGCCGAGGTGCATCTTCTGCCGGGCCTGCGCCCGGACCGGCAGGGCCGGGCACTGGCCGACCACCGGATCGCGCTGATCTATGCCACGCCGGCACAATTGCGCGGGCTGACGCTGCCCTTGCCCGATCTGCGCCGGGTGCTGGTCGGCGGGTCAAAGCTCGACCCGGGTTTGCGCGCGCATCTGGCGCGGCTGGCACCCGCGGCGGAAGTATCGGAATTCTATGGTGCGGCCGAGGCCAGTTTCATCACCCTCGCCGATGCCGCCACCCCCGCGGGGTCGGTCGGCCGCGCCTATCCGGGGGTGGAGCTCGGGCTTGACGGCGGCGAGGTCTGGGTGCGCAGCCCCTATCTCTTTCGCGGCTATGCCGGCGAGCCCGGCGGCGCGCGGTGGCGGGACGGCTGGCTGTCGGTGGGCGAGATGGGGCGGATCGAGGACGGGTTCCTCCATTTGTCCGGCCGCCGCGGGCGCATGGTCACGGTGGCTGACCAGAACGTCTTTCCCGAAGAGATCGAGGCGCTGATGGAAAGCCTGCCGGGCATCGTGCGCGCGGCGGTGCTGACCGAACCGGACGCGCGGCGCGGCCATATCCTGCATGCCGTTGCGATGGGCGACCCGGCGGCGGAAGGCGCGGTCCTTGCCGCGCTGCGCGCCGCGCTGGGGCCGCTGAAGGCGCCGCGGCGGATCGCCTGGCGCGGCGACTGGCCCGAGACCGCGGCGGGCAAGACCGATTTTGCCGCGCTGGAGCGCGGGGCATGACCCCGCGCCTGATCGCTGCGCGCCGCACCGCGGTCATGCCGCGCGGCGGCGGTTTTGCGGCGCTGCGGGTCGAGGACATGGCCGCACCCGTCATCGCGGCGCTGCTGGCCGATGCCGGATTCGCGCCGGAGGCGGTGGACGAGGTGATCTCGGCCGATGCGCTGGGGGCGGGGGGCAATCCGGCGCGGCGGATTGCCCTGGCGGCGGGCCTGCCCGAGCGGGTGGCGGG